>NZ_JAAMOZ010000004.1 GCF_011758645.1 Brooklawnia cerclae
CGGCCGAGGCCCGCACCCAGCAGTTCCTGTCCGCGGTGCGGCACGCCCTGTAGGGAAGATGTGGACGCACCCCAGCGGCACGTTCAGGTGCCCTCCGGCGTCCGGCAAACCTGCGAGGCGTGAGACGTACCCATCACCTCACCAGCCAGGATCGGCTACTGAGGGGACACTGCCTGTGACGTCCGCTTGTGACGGCGTTCCAGCGCCGCCCCTTCGACGTCGACGTTCGGGATGATGCGATCGAGCCAGCGTGGCAGCCACCACGCACCGGCCCCGGCGATGTGCATGAGGGCGGGCATGAGGAGCATGCGGACGACGAAGGCGTCGAACAGGATGCCTGCCGCCAGCCCGAGGCCGAAGGAGCGGATCATGGGCGAATCGGCGAAGACGAACCCGCCGAACACCGACACCATGATGAGTCCCGCGGCGATCACCACGGCGCGTCCCGCACGGAAGCCCTCGGCGACGGCATGCCGCGCGTCCGCACCGTGGACGTACGCCTCCCGCATACCCGTGGCCAGGAACAGCTGATAGTCCATGGCCAGCCCGAACAGGACGCCGACGAGGATGACCGGCAGGAAGTTCAGGATGGGCCCGGTCGAATGGATGCCGATGAGCGAGGCACCCCACCCCCACTGGAAGACCGCGACGACCACACCGTAGGTGGCGAACAGCGACAGGAGGAAGCCGCCGGTGGCGACGATCGGGACGAACAGCGAGCGGAAGACGACGATCATGATCAGCAGCGAGAGCCCGACGACGATCGGCAGGTAGACCGGGAGGATGTCGGCGAGTCGTTCGGAGATGTCGATGTTGGTCGCCGCCTGGCCGGCCACGCCGAGCGTGATCGATCCGTCGACGGGGGCGAGCCCACGCAGGTCGCGGACGACCGCCGCGGTGGTCTCGCTGTTGGGTCCCCCGTCGGGGATCACCTGGAAGGCGACCATCGTCCCGTCGGCGGCGACCGCGGCGGGAGCGGCCGCGACAACGCCGTCGATAGCGGTGATCGCGTCGGCCACGTCGAGTTCGGCGCGGACGAGGGCGTCCCCCTCGAGGGCCTCAGGGAACTGTGCGGTGACCAGCAGCGGTCCGTTGGCCCCCGCGCCGAACTCCTCCTCGGTGATGACGTAGGCACGCTGGGACAGCGAGCCGACGGGCTCGGACGAGCCGTCCGGCAGCCCGACCCGCATGGACAACGCCGGCGAGGCGACCACGAGGAGCCCGATAACGGCCGCCATGACCGTGATGATCGCCCGCCGCCAGGTGAGGACGCGAGCCGGCGCGATGTGCGCACCCACCGATCCCGGGGCCTGTTCGGCGACCGCCCTGAGGCGCCTGCCGAGCACCCGTTTCCCGGCGAGGCCGAGCAGGGCCGGCGTCAGCGTGATGGCGATGAGCACCGCCGCCACGACGGCCACCGCGCCCACGTTGCCCATGACCCCGAGGAAGGGGATGCGGGTGACGTTGAGCGCGAGCAGGGCGATCGCGACCGTCGAGCCCGCGAAGACCACCGCGTTGCCCGAGGTGCCGTTCGCCAGCCCGATCGACTCGTGCAGTTCGGCGCCCTCCACGAGCTGGGTGCGATGCCGGTTGATGATGAACAGTGAGTAGTCGATGCCGACGGCCAGCCCGAGCATGATGCCGAGCACCGGTGTGACCACGGCCATCGGGACGATCCCGGAGAACGCGAGCGAGCCGAGCACCCCGATCGCCACCCCGGTCAGCGCGGTGGCCAGCGGGATCAGCGCGCCCACGACGCTTCGCAGCATCACCAGGAGCACGATGAGGGCGACGACCACGCCGGTGACCTCACCGCCACCGATGATCTTCGGGACGCCCTGGGCGATCTCGGTCGAGATGCCGATCTCGACGCCGTCGACGGGTTCGCCGGTGAAGTGGTCGATCACGGCCTGCTTGGACTCGTCGGGAAGTTCCAGACGCGGCAGGTCGAAGGCGACGTTCACGACCGCCGTCGAGCCGTCCTCGGAGACGACACGGATCGGGTCGGCATGTGCCAGCAGTTGCGCGCCGTTCTCGAGCGTCCCGGCCTGGGTCTCGAGTTGTGTCAGCCCCGCGTCGATCTCCGCCTGGCCGGCGTCGAGGGCGGCCCCCTGCTGATCGAGCTGGGAAAGCTGCGCCTGCAACCCGGCGACGGTCTCCTGGGGGGCGCCCGCGGCCTGTGCCTGCTCGAGCGCCGCCGCGAGCTGTGCACGGCCCGCGTCCAGCTGCTGGCGTCCTGCGTCGAGCTGTTGCTGGGAGGCGTCGAGCTGGGCCCGGCCCTGCTCGATCTGCTGGCGTCCCGCCTCGATCGCCTGGGCCTGCTGTTCCCGCTCGTCCTCCGCGGCGAACGGGTCGACCACCTGCGCGACGTCGGGGAGGTCCTGGGCGCTCGCGACGCGGGCGGAGATCTCGGAGCGCTGCTCGTCGGTGAGCGGGGTGCCGTCGTCGGTGCGGAACACCACAGTGCCCGACGCACCGGCGAGATCGGGAAGTTCCTGCTGCAGGTCTTCGACGACGACCGACGACGGCAGGCCCGGGATGTCGAAGGAGTTCGTGAGCGTCCTGAACCCGAGCAGGAACCCCACACCCGCGAGCGCCACCACGACGACCCAGGAACTGATGACGATCCACGGCCTGCGGGAACACCCCTTGCCCAGGCGATACAGCAACTCTGCCATCCGATTCTCCCTCCGAGCGACCTCATGACGCACCGGGGCCTCCCGGGGGACGCACCGCGAGTCATCGTAATACGAACCGTTGCGTATCGCTAATAGCGGTATCCTCTAGGCATGATGGGTGGACGACGAGGCGCGCCCCGCAGCGAGGCGGCCCGGATCGCGATCCTCGAGGCGACCGCCTCCCGGTTCGCCGAGCACGGCTACGAGCACCTGACGATCGAGGGCATCGCCGCCCAGGCGGGAGTCGGCAAGCAGACCATCTATCGCTGGTGGAAGACGAAGACCGCGCTGGTCGCCGAATGCCTGCTGGAGGGGATGCTGCTGCCGGGCTCGTTCATCCCGCCCGACACGGGCGACCTCGGACGCGATCTCACCGGTTGGGTCGAGGGTGTGCTGCGCTTCATCGACGATCCGGACTCCGCCGAGCTCATGCACTCCCTCCTCGCCGCCGCGGCCACCGACGAGCAGATCGGCCGCATGCTCAGGGACGCGCTCGCCGGCGACTCGGCCCTGTCCACCCGGCTCGAGTCCGCCGCCGCGACGGGCGACCTGGCGCCGGGCACCCCCCTCCGCGAACTCGGGGACGCCCTGGTGGGCGGCCTCGTCCTGCGGGTGATCTGCCGCACACCGACCGACATGGGATCGGCCGCACGATTCGTCGGCGCCCTGCTCGGGCCGCAGCCGCATCGATCGGGAAAACCCTGACCGACGCACATCGACACGCCGAAGAAAACGCTTTCCACGGCCGGCCGAGCGCACTGGTGTGCTCGGATCAGGGCCGACGAGCGCCGCGCACACGTGCGGCACCCGGAGCGTCACGCCCGGTTCGACCACGCGTGTCGTCCGAGGCAACGAGGATGGTGTCATGCCCTTCGCGGACGAACTCATCGGCGCCGACGTCGCGCAGAACCTCTACCGGGCGATCCGGGCCGCCGCCCCCGACGCGGATCTGACCGAGCTCGCGGCCGCCGCGGACAGCCTGCCGCCGCTCTCGCTGCGGGAGCGGGCCGACCTGCTCCGGGACGCCCTGCTCGCAGGCCTCCCGGGTGGGTACGCGAGCCTCGCGCGGACGATCCGCTCGGCGGCGCGATCCTCAGGCTTCGAGGGGTGGCTCATCTGGCCCGTCACGAACGCGGTCGCGGTCAGGGCTGTCGAGGACGACACCCCTGAGGCGTTCGACGGCGCCATGGCGCTCCTGGCCGAGTTGACCGGCCGATTGACCTCCGAGTTCGCGATCCGCAGCCTGCTGCGTCACGACCTCGACCGCGCCATCGGCATCATCACGGACTGGACCGGTTCGGGCGACGCCGCCGTGCGTCGCCTGGCGTCGGAGGGCACGCGCCCGTACCTCCCGTGGGCCGTGCGCGTGCCGCAGCTCGCCGTCCGCCCTGGAGTGACGATCCCGCTACTGGACGCCCTCTACCGCGACGAGAGCGAACACGTCCGCCGCTCGGTGGCGAACCACCTCAACGACCTGAGCCGGGACGAAGCCGACCTCGTGGTCGAGACGGCCACGAGATGGCTGGCCGCCCCGGACACGAACACCGGGTGGGTCGTGCGCCACGGCCTGCGCACCCTCGTCAAACGGGGGCACCCGGGTGCCATGGCGCTGCTCGGCTTCGGCCCTGCGTCCCTCGACGTGGACGGGCCGGTGGTGGGGAACAACACCGTGCCGATCGGTGAGAGCATCCGTTTCCGTGCACGCATCCGCAATGCCGGTGACGAGCCGGCCAAACTCGCCATCGACTACGTCGTCCACCACATGAAGGCGAACGGTAGCCAGACGGGCAAAACCTTCAAGCTCACGACCCGCGTCCTGTCCCCCGGAGAAACGGCCGACATCGAGCGTGAGCATTCCTTCCGCGAGATCACCACCCGTCGCTACCATCCCGGCGCGCACGCGATCGAGTTGCTCGTCAACGGGGTGTCCGTGGGTCGGGCGGACTTCGAGTTGCTGGGCTGACGGCCGGGGGCGTGACGGCACCCGCAATGGGACGCCGACGCGAGCCTGCGAGACCCTGGCACCACGCGAGTCCCCGTATCGTCCTCGAAATGCGCCCGTCCGACGCACACACGCCACACGAAATACGGGGCCCGGACCTGCATCGCAGGTAGCCAGACCCCGTACATTGTCCGAGACATCACATGGCGGTGACGGAGGGATTTGAACCCTCGGTGGCTTGCACCACACTCGCTTTCGAGGCGAGCTCTTTCGGCCGCTCAGACACGTCACCGCCGTCCAGAGTACGGCATCCGCGGCGCTTGCTGCCAATCGGACGAGGCGGTCGGGCAACTGAAGGCGTGACAGATCCTCCACCAACTCCGGTGATGCGCCCGAGAACCGCCCTCTGGCTGACCGACCGAGCGTGACCGGCGGCAATTCGCGGAAGATCTGTCACGCCCACCGACGGACATCCGACCGGGATCAGTCGCGCCGTCGCTCGAAGAAGTCGCGCAACCCGGCCTCGGCCTCGGCGGCGAGTACCCCGCTCACCACCACCGGTCTGTGGACCAGACGCGGGTCGCGCAGCAGGTCCCAGTTGGACGCCACGGCCCCGGCCTTGGGATCGAAGGCTCCGAACACCACCCGAGCGATGCGCGCCGCCACGATCGCCCCCGCGCACATCACACACGGCTCCAGGGTCACGACCAGCGTGCACCCCTCCAACCGCCAGCCGTCGTCCAGCACACGGCACGCCTGCCGGATCGCGACGATCTCGGCGTGCGCGGTGGGGTCACCGGTGAGTTCCCGCTCGTTCCCTGCCGCCGCCAGCACGTCCCTCTCAGGGCTCAGGACGACCGCCCCGACGGGCACGTCGCCCTGCTCCCCCGCCCGCACGCCACGATCCAGCGCGAGGCGCATGGCATCGTCCCAGCGGCTCATGCGTCCGTCGCCCCGTGCCCGACCCCGCGTAGGCGCGGGATCAGTTGACCGCCCGGTCGAACTGGGGGCCGAACTTCATCAGTTCGACGATGCGCCGCACCAGTTGGTCCGAATCCTCGTCGAGGTCACCCGAGATGTTCTCGAGGTCGAGTTCGCTGACGCCCTGGTCGGCCAGCAGGGCGAAGTCGCCCAGCGGCTCGGAGTCGTCGTCCGGGTCGGGCACATCCATGCCCAGATAGTCGACGACATCCCGGGCGATCGGCCAGTCGCTGGCCGCGACCGAGTCGTTGAGCAGCACCTGCACCGTGCGACCGCGCACCCGGCACAGCACGAAGAACTCACCCGCTATCGAGACCAGCCCGACCGCGCCCGCATCGCCCGGCAACCGTCGCAGCTGATCGATCAGCTCATCGAGATCGTTGGCCAACTGCGGGGCGAGTTCGGTCGCTACCGGGGCGCCGTCCTCGCGGTACAGCGCGACGACGAAGTCGATCTCCTCGATGGTGGCGTCCTCGTAGTCGTCGTCATCATCGTCGTCCTCGTCATCTTCCTCGTCGAGGTCGTCGTCGTAGTCGTCGGGGACGACACCCCCGTCGAGTTCATCGTCGTCATCGAGGTCGTCGTCCAAATCCGAAGCTTCCTCGAGATCATCGTCATGGACGATCAACTCGTCATCTTCGCTCATGTCCTGGCTCCTCAATGTCACCCGGTCGACTGCACCACCCATGGTTGCAGATCCACCGAACACCCGACACCCCCGGGGCCAGTTTCGCCGGGTCGGCAACCGCCGGGGCACGCACTGTGCCAAGGTGTAGGGCGTGGAACTGAAGGTACTCGACCATCCATTGGTCGCTCACAAGCTCACCCACCTGCGCGATGAGAACACCAAGAGCCCGACTTTCCGTGCTCTGGTGGACGAATTGGTCACACTGCTGGCGTACGAGGCGACCCGCCACGTGCGCGTCCAGCCGGTCGAGATCACCACACCGGTGGCGCCAACCGTCGGAGTAGAGCTGGCCGACCCGAAGCCCATCGTCGTCCCGATCCTGCGTGCGGGTCTGGGCATGCTGAGCGGCATGACGCGGCTGGTGCCCACCGCCGAGGTCGGCTTCGTCGGAATGGTGCGGGACGAGGAGACCCTCGAGCCGTTCACCTACGCCGAACGCCTTCCTCGTGACCTGTCGGGGCGCCAGTGCTTCGTGCTCGACCCCATGCTGGCCACCGGCGGCTCCCTGGGCGGCTGCGTGAAGTTCCTCGCGGAGCGCAGGGCCAACGACGTGACCTGTCTGTGTCTGCTGGCCGCCCCCGAGGGCATCGAACGGTTCCGGCAACTCGTCGACGGGCTCAAGATCGAGACCACTCTCGTCGTCGCGGCGGTCGACGAACGCCTCAACGAGCACGGTTACATCATCCCGGGTCTGGGGGACGCGGGAGACCGGCTCTACGGGGTCATCGACTGATTCCGCCGACCTGATCGTGCCCACCCATCTGGCCCGCATGGTTGGGCACGGGTCGTAGGGGGGACGACCGCGCCCAACCATCGCGAACGGGTTCAGTTGTTGTCGAGCCAATCCGACCGGGTGTCACTGGAGTCCGACGAACTCGATGTCCGGCCCGAACGCCCGGACGAGGACGAGCGGGTGCTCTCGGACGCCCACTGCTGCGCGGTACGCGGGCTCTGCGCGTCGTCGAACCCGGCGATCGAGACACCACCGAGGGTGCCCAGCATCTGGCGCACGTTCGCCAGCTGTGCGGTGATCGAGTCGCGGCGGGCCGTGGCGGCCGCCACCTCGCGCTCCGCGTTCTGGCGAATGGTCTCGGCGCGGCTCTTGGCGTCCGCCAGCAGTTGGCTCGCCTTGTTCTGGGCTTCCCGGACGATCTGGTCGGCGCTCTGACGAGCCTCCTTCGTCGTCCGATCGGCTTCGGTGCGAGCGCTGCTCAGCCGCTCGTCGGCCAGGGCGACCTCGTGGGTCTTGCTGTCCAGTTCGGCGTTGAGCTTCGACAGGGCTTCCTCGCGACGCTCGGCCAGCGTCTGCTCGAAGTCTGCCGCGGCGGCAGCGGACTGGGCACGCTGGTTCTCGTAGAAGGCCTCGGCCTCTTCGCGGCGTGCGGTCGCCTCGGCCTCGGCCTCCTCCAGAAGGTTGTCGGCGCGCTGCTTGGCGTCCTCGATGGTGCGCGCGGCCTCGGTACGGGCCCGAGACATCGTGTCAGCGGCCTCACGCTCGGCCTCGGTGCGCTTGGTGGCGGCCTGCTTGTCAGCCTGGTCGATCAGCTGGTTGGCCTCCTCCTGCGCTTCTGCGCGCACGTCGTTGGCCTCGTCCTGCGCCAGGTTGAGCATCTTGCCGATGCGCTCGCCGAGGTTGGCGAACGACGGGGGGACGCCGGCCTCCTTCTCGGCTCGCTCATCGGCGAGGGTGCTCTCCAGCATCCGGACACGACCGCTCAGGTCGCTGATCTGCTGGCGCTGCTTGGTGCCTTCGACGTTCTTGGCGGCATTCTCGTCGTGTGCTCGGTTCAGCTCTGTCTGCAATCGTTCGAGATTGCTGCGCAGGCTGGCTACGGCCTGATCGACTTCGCTGGGCTCGTAGCCCTTTCGTACGAAGCGAAAGCCGGGTTCGGTCATTGATGCTCTCCTTGCATATGGGGGGACTGACCCTGAACTGTGGCGGACTGGGGGTCCGTTGGCGCGGGCCCGGAGACCGGGCCATTGCCATTCTGGACGATGGAGGGCCACCCACCGGCCTGGCCCCCTTGCTCATGGACGGACGGAGCAGGGGTGGCGGGCGATGAGGTGGGCACGGTGCCATCGGCTCCGGGTACGGGCATCGACAGCGCCTCGATGACGCCGGAGAGGTTGGCAAGCTCGTTGGTGATGTTGTCGCGCCTCTCGGCCAGCTTCGCCACCTCGGCACGGGCGCGTTCGAGCATGGCCTCGGCATCGGCTCGGACGCGGTCGGAGTCGCGGCGCGCGTCCCGCAGCAGGGCGACGGCCTCCTCGCGGGTGGCCCGTGTCGACTCGAACGTCTCCTTGCGCAACTGCTCCAGATCGGCGGCGGTGCGATCCCGGATGCGCTGGGCGCTCTGCTCGGCGTCCGCCAGGCGCGACTCGCCGCGCGAGATGAGGGCGTGGGCCTCGCGCTCGGCAGCCGCGAGCTGGTCGGCCGCGGACTGCTTCGCTTCCGCCAGCGTGCGTTCGGCGTCGGCCTGGGCAGCCCTCAACGTGGCCTCCGCGCGAGCGGCGGCCTCTTCGGACGTGGTGTGCGCGTCGGCGACCATCGCGCGGGAGGTGTGTGCCTGCTTGGCGATGACGACCTGCAGGTGCTGGTGAAGACGCTTGCTGTGCAGGTCGGCGGCACGCTGGGCCTGCTCGATCGTCTGCTGGGCCTCGGCCTGCGCCTGCGCGAGGAGTTGCTGGATCGTCTGGTTCGTCCAGTCGAGTTGCTGCTGCGCCTCGCCGGTGATCCTCTCGTACTCCGCCTGGGCGTCGGCGAGCCGCTGTTCGGCGTCCGCCGCCGCGGTCCTGACCTTGCGGTCGGCGGCGGCCTCGGCATCGGCGAACATCCGGTCGGCGTCCGCCCGGGTGGCCACGACGTGTTCGTCGGCCTGCCTGGCGACCTCCTGTGCCTCGGCCTGGGTGCGTTCCACGAGGGCGTTCAGCTCTGCCTCCGCCCGGAGCCGCCGATCGTCCAGTTCTTGGTCGCAGGCAGCCCGGTCTGCCACGATGCTCGCGCCGACCGCCTCGGCCTCCTGGCGTGCGGCCGACCGGATCTCGCTGGCCTCGGCGGTGGCCTTGACGATCGTCGCGGCCGCCTGGTTCTGGGCCTGCTCGGTGATGCGGTCGGCCTCCGCCATGGCGCGTTCCACCGCCTCGTTGGCCTGCTGTTCGGCGCTCGCGGTGATCTGGCTGGCCTGGGTGAGTGCCTCGTCCAGACGGGCGTCGGCGTCGGCGTGGGCGCCGTCGAGAAGCCGCTGGCACTCCTCCCGGTACTTGATGGCGAGTTGATGCTGGCGGGCGACCGCCGAGCGCACGCGTTCGATCTCGGCGGCAGCCTCGTCGGCCTCCTGCTTACGCTTCGCGGCGTAGCTGTCGGCCTCCTGCCGCATCTGGTCGGCGACCTCCTGGGCGACAGACAGGATCTGCGTCGCGCGACGATTGAGGTCGCTCTCCAACGCAAACTGGTCGTACCCCGCCATGGTCACAATCTTTGCACTCGGTTCCGAATTGTCCCAAGATCGAGCGGACTGATCCGCCCGGCCCATCGGGTCAGTAGTAATAGGGGAAGTCGGACCAGTTCGGCGGGCGCTTGTCGAGGAACGAGTCCCGACCCTCGCGGGCCTCATCGGTCATGTACGCCAGGCGCGTGGCCTCGCCCGCGAACAACTGCTGGCCCATCAGGCCGTCGTCGGCCAGGTTGAACGCGTACTTGAGCATCCGCTGTGCGGTGGGTGACTTGCCGCAGACCTTCGCGGCCCAGGCGAGTCCCTCGTCCTCCAGGTGCTCGTGCGGGACGACCTTGTTGACCATGCCCATGCGGTACGCGTCCTGAGCCGAGTACGTGTCACCCAGGAAGAAGATCTCGCGGGCGAACTTCTGCCCGACCTGCCGGGCGAGATAGGCCGAGCCATAGCCGCCGTCGAAGGACGCGACGTCCGCGTCCGTCTGCTTGAACCGGGCGTGCTCGGCCGAGGCGATCGTCAGGTCGCAGACGACGTGCAGGCTGTGGCCCCCGCCTGCCGCCCAGCCGCTGACCAGCGCTATCACGACCTTCGGCATGAACCGGATGAGGCGCTGCGCCTCGAGGATGTGCAACCTGCCCGCACGGGCCCGGTCGACGGTGTCTGCGGTCTCGCCCGCGGCGTACTGGTAGCCCGACTGCCCACGCACCCGCTGGTCACCACCGCTGCAGAACGCCCATCCGCCGTCGGTCGGGCTGGGCCCGTTGCCGGTGAGCAGGACGCAGCCGACGTCGCTCGTCTGGCGGGCATGCTCCAGCGCGAGCAACAGTTCGTCCACGGTGTGCGGACGAAATGCGTTGCGGACCTCGGGCCGGTCGAAACCGATCCGGACGGCGGGCACGTCGTGCGCCCGATGGTAGGTGATGTCCGTGAAGCCGAAGCCGGGCACTTCGTCCCACAGATCGGGGCGGAAGGGGTTGGCTGTCGTCGACTCGGGCATGGCGCAAAACTAGCCCAGCGCCGCCCGTCGCGTACAGCGGCGGGACGCGCCCTGAGCGGCGTCACTTGCGGGTGGCGTCCCGCACCTCTCCGACCAGTTCCTCCACGATGTCCTCCAGGAACAGCACCCCGGTGGTCGAGCCGCCGGGCGCGACCACGCGGGCGAGGTGCGCGCTACGAGCCCGGATGGTTGCGAACGCCTCTTCGAGGGCTGCGCCGTGCTCCACCACGGGCAGCTCGCGAAAGCGATCGGAGGGAATCGGCTCGTCCAGCACGCCCGCGTCACCGAGATCCAGCACGTCCTTCAGATGCAGGTAATGGGTGGGGACGCCATCGGCCGTCTCCAGCACATATCGGGAGTAACCCCGCTCGGCGACCGCCCGCTGCACGTCGCGCGGGGTGGGCCGCGCCGGAAGCGGGACGAGGTCGTCCAGGGGCACCTCGACGTCGGCGACATGCTTGCTGGTGAACTCCAGTGCCGCGGACAGGGCGCCTCTGTCGTCCACCAGGGTTCCCTCCCGGGTCGACTCCTCGACGATCACGGCCACCTGATCGATGGTGTAGGCGCTCGCCGCCTCGTCCCTGGGCTCCACCCGGAACACTCGCAGCATGTGGTTGGCGACCCAGTTGAGCATGCTGATCAACGGGGCCACGAGCCGGGACACCATGACCAGGGGAGGTGCCAGCACGAGGGCAGCGCGATCGGGCACGGAGAAGGCGATGTTCTTCGGCACCATCTCCCCGAACACGACGTGCAGGAACGTGACGAGTGCCAGCGCGACCACGAACGAGACCCCGGTGACCGCGGCGGGGCTGAGCCCGCCCCGGCCGAGGGCCCCCTCGATCAGGTGATGGATGGCCGGCTCCGACACGTTGAGGATCACCAGGGAGCAGACCGTGATCCCCAGCTGGCTGGCGGCGAGCATGCGCGTCGCATGCTCCATCGCCCACAACGTCGTCCGGGCGGCAGACCCGCCGGCCGCGGCACGGGGCTCGATCTGCGATCGGCGAGCGGAGATCACCGCGAACTCGGCGCCCACGAAGAACGCGTTGGCCGCGAGCAGGACGACCAGCCAGATCAGCCCGGGTAGATACTCACCCATCAGCGCGCCCTCTCCCCCACCACCGGCCCACGCGGGCATCGCCGCCTCGCGAATGCCGGGTCCGTGCTGACGTCCGAGGGCACGTAGCGCAGCCGGTCGATGCGCATGCCGCTCAATTCCTCGACCCGTAGCACGCCGCGGTCGACGGCCAGCTCCTCCCCGGCTTCGGGGATATGTCCCAGGCAGTCGAGGACGAAGCCCGCCACCGTCCCGTACTCGTCACCCTCGGGCACCCGGACAGCGGCGCGTTCCCACAGCTCGTCCGGCCGCAGCGAGCCGCTGAACACGATCGAGTCCTCCTCCACGACGATGTCGTCCCCGCGCGGATCGTGCTCGTCACTGACCTCGCCGAGGATCTCCTCGACCACGTCCTCCAGCGTCACGATGCCGGCGGTGCCGCCGTACTCGTCCAGGACGACGGCGATCTGGTAGCCGTCGGCTCGCAGCGCGTCGAGCACGGGTTCCACGCCGACCACGCCGGGCACGCGCAACGGCTCCGATATGAGCCCGGTCGCCGGCGTGCGCAGGCGCTGGTCGAACTCGACCGCGTAGGCCGACTTGACGTGAACCACACCGATGACGTCGTCGATACCGTCGCCGAGCACCGGGAAGCGCGAATGCCCGGTGCGTACCGATGCCGCGATCACGTCGGCGGCGCAGGCGTCCGCGTGCAGGGCCGACATCGGTACCCGCGGTGTCATCACCTCCGCGACGACGCGGTTCGGGAGGTTCAGGGTGTGGCTCAGCATGGCTGCCTCGTCACGGTCGAGCGTCCCTTCGGACGCCGACCGGCGGATCAGGAATCCGAGTTCCTCCGCGCTGCGGGCACCCGACAGTTCTTCCCGGGGCTCGATGCCGAGCGCGCGGATGACCCGGTTCGCCGACCCGTTGAGCAGCAGGACGACGGGTTTGAACACGAAGGTGAACGCCACCTGGAAGGGCGCCACCAGTCTCGCCGTCGCCAGTGGGACGGCCAGCGCGAAGTTCTTCGGGATCAGCTCGCCGAACATCATCGAGAACAGGGTCGCCAGGGCGATGGCCACACCCGCCCCCACGCCCGGGATCAACGCGTCCGGCACGCCGATCGCGGCCAGCGGTCCGCCCAGCAGGGAACTGATCGCGGGCTCGAAGGTGTACCCGGCCAGCAGGGTCGTCAATGTGATGCCCAGTTGGGCGGACGACAGGTGCGTCGACGTCGCCTTCAGCGCCCCGATCGTCAAGCCGAGGCGCGGTTCCCCACGCGAGCGTCTCCGCTCAAGGTCCGCCCGGTCGAGATTGACCAGGGCGAACTCCGAGGCCACGAACAGGCCGGTGCCGATCGTCAGCACCACTCCGGCGAGCAGGCCCCATAGTTCCGATGTCATCGCCCACCCCGGCCCGTCATCGCATGAGACGGCCACCACGGGGTGAGCCACGGACTATGCCCAGGAGATTCATCCATGGCGTCCACGGTAGCCGAACCCCGGGACCGCACCCCGGCATCGCGACGATCCACGGCCGGGTGCTTGATAGCGTGAGCCACCGGACAGTCCGACCTGAGGAGGGAGCGACCATGGTGCGCCGCTGCGCAGTCATCGGCAGCCCGATCGCGCATTCGCTGTCGCCGTTGCTCCACCGCACCGCCTACGCCGAGTTGGGGATCGCGGACGAGTACCAGTACGACGCCTTCGAGGTGACCCCCGACACCCTGGACGAGTTCGTCGCGGGTCTGGGGAGCGAATGGGTGGGGCTCAGCGTCACCGCGCCCGACAAGCAGGCATTGCTGTGCCATGGGGTCGCCGATCCGTTGGCCGAAGCGCTGCGATCGGCCAACACTCTCATCCTGGGACGCGATGGCGAGCCCAACCGCGTCTACAACACCGACATCGTGGGGTTCGGTGCGGCGCTGGCACGGCAGGGCGTCCGCACCGCGCGCACCGCCGTGCTCGTGGGCAACGGCGCCACGGCCCGCACCGCGCTGCTCGGCCTGGCGAGGCTCGGTGTGGACGATGCCGTCGTCCTCGCACGCGACGAGTCACGCGCGCGTGCCAGTCTCGACCCGATCGCGGGGCCGGCCGGCGTCCGCCTCCGGGTGCAGCCGTTCGGCAGCGCCCCCGAGTTGCCGGAGGAATGGAACGGTCACGCCGATCTGCTGGTCTCCACGGTTCCCGTGGAGGTGCCGGACAACCTCGCGTCCGCGCTCGTCCAGAAGGTTTCGGCGGTGTTCGAGGCGACCTACAACCACTATCCGACCGCCATCGACCGAGCCGCCGCCCGCGCCGGTCTGGTCTCCGTCGACGGGCTCGACTTCCTGGTCGGCCAGGCCCTCGACCAGATCCGGCTGATGACCGGCCGTCAGGCCGATCCCGGACCACTGCTGGCCGCCTGCCGCGCCGAAATCGCGCGCAGGCAGCCGTCCGCGTGACCGGCCTGCCGGATGCCGCTCAGCCGAGATGGCGACGTCGCACGGGTTGGTGACGAGCACATAGACCGCGTCGGCGTCCGCTGCCAGGCCGAGATCGGTGTCCCCGGGCACGCGGGTCGAGCGTCTGGAAGACTGTGCCCGTGAGCAGACAGCCCGTCACACGTCCATCCCTGCAGCTCTACCCCGTCTCGGTGGTGAGCGTCCTCGCGCTCCTGTGCGGCATCGGCCTGCTGGTGCTCACCGTGCCCATGGTGCGGCAGGACGGCTGGGCGGGTCTCATCTGGGCGCTGCCCGGCGTGGTCTTCGTCATCCAGCCGTTCTTCAGCATCGTGCGCGGCCAGGACGAGACCCTGCGCATCGGCACGCACACCGTCGGCCTCACCGGGCTGCGCAAGGTGACGGTGTACACACGACGGTCCTGGGGCACGCCGTATGCGATCGCGGTGCTGAAGCTCGGAAACCGGGTGGAGGAGTTCTCGGGCCGGTTCATGTCGTCCCGGGGGTTCACCCGGCTCGTGCTCTGGCTCGCCGTGCCGGTCGAGACCCTGGACGGGTACTGGACGCCGCAGCGCGTCGCCGCGGAGCGCCCCGACCTTCGTCCGAGCGGTTCGCGCTGATCTCCCACACCGGACGAACCGGCACTGCTCCCGTCACGAACCGCGCGTCCGGACGCGATGCGGCGGAGGGAGCCCGGCCTGTGCGACCGAGCCCCCGCCGCTGGCGCTCAGGCCGCGGCGGCTCCCGTGCGGATGAACGTGCCGACGTGCTCGCCGCGGAGCGCGGCGGTCAGCCGGCCCGGCACGAGGCCGTTGACGACCTGGACGTGCCGGATGTGGCGGGCGTTCGCCATGACGTCGAGCATCGCGCGGTCGACCGGCAGCGGGCCAGGGTGGTCGACCAGGTCGGCGGCGGCGACCTCGGGCAAGAACGTCGCCTGCGCGCCATCGGGGCCGTTGGGGTCGGTCGTGTAGACGCCGTCGACGTCCTCCACGATGGTCAGGCCTGCGGCGCCGAGTGCGTCGGCGAGCAGGAAGGCACCTGTGTCGGCCCGGTGTGCCGGGATGCGTGAGGCCGGGAACTCGTGGTGGTGGTACGGCGGGAACGCGCTGCCCACGACTGCCCGCGCCGCGCTCAGATGGATGGCGAGCTGGCTGGCGATGGTCGGGTGCTCCACGTAGGAGACGCCTTCGGCCGCGAGCAGGGAGGCCAGGATGTGGCCGTTCTGACCGGCCTCGCTGGCCGCGAGCGGGGCGAGCGAACCGACCGGCAGCCCGAGGCTCAAGCCCACACCGTACAGGTGGCGAGCGCGGATGCCCGCCCCGGTCAGGATGAGCATGCGGTGTTCCGGCAGGAGCTGGCGCAACTCGTCGACGATGGGCTCGATCGCGTCCTTGCCGCGATCCATGATCGACCGGCCGCCGATCTTGACGATCTGCAGCCAGGGAAGGATCCTGATCGGGCGTCCGCCCGCAACGGGGCGGGTGAGATCTCCGTCCAGCAGGGTCTGGCGGGCGAGCGGCGAAGCGACGTCCCGGTCGATGTCGATGCTGATATCGGTCATTGGTCTGTCCTCACTCCGCGGTGATGATCGTTCCGACGTGCTCGCCGGCGAGCGCCCGGGTCAGGTTCCCGGGGACGAGCCCGTTGACGATCTGCACCTGACGCACGTGGCGAGCCGACTGCAGGAGGTCGAGCACGGGGAACTCGAGGATCGAGTCGTGCAGGCCCCGCGCCTTCATCTCGTCCACCGTGATCTGGGGGATGAAGTCCGCGTCCGGCGACGTCTTCGGGTTGGCCGTGTACAGGCCGTTCTCGTCCTTGACGAAGATCATGGATTTGCATCCGTACTGCTCAGCCACGAGGAAGCAGCCCGCGTCGGTCCGATAGGGCGGGATGACGCCCTCGGCTGCCGGACGCATCCACAGCTTGTAGGGAGGCATGCCGCTGAAGACCACGGCCCCAACCTCGGACAGGTAGAGCGGAACCGCCGACAGGCCGGCGGTGTCGACATGCGATATGCCGTGTTTGGCCAGGAGCTGCGCCAGCATCTCGGCGTTCTGATCGGCGACGGACGCGCCCAACTGCGACAGCACGCCGGCGGGCAGTCCGAGGCCGGCCGCGATCGAGTACAGATGCCGGGCCCGGGTGCCGGCGCCGGTGCCGATCAGCATCTTGTGATGCGCACGAGCGGCCACGATCTCGTCCACCAGGGGGAGGACGGCAGAGCCACCGCGATCGATGACACTCTGGCCGCCGATCTTGACGACGGTGGCGTCCGGCAGGATTCGGTAGTCGGCAGCCTCCTCCGCCTTCTCCAGGAGTTGTGCGTCGGTCAACGAGCGCTGGGTCAGCAGCGCTCCTAGTTCCGCCGTCGTCTCGGACATGGGAGCCCTTTCACCGGGTTGATCTGGACAAATCGGTACTCGTGCGCCTTTCAGTCTGTCAGGTTTCAATCACCGTCCATACCGATCGGGACAAGCGAAATCAATCCGTAACACGGTCATACAAACCGATCCGCAGGTGCGTCGGAACGCCTTTCGACGAACCGCATTCACGCTTCGTCCACACGTTCTGGCGGCGTCCGCGCCAGACACGTCCGAGGCCTCGGATCGGCGACGACTCCTGATCAACCACGTCAGTCGTACGCACCGGGACCGGCCCGCGCGGACGACCACGGTCGCGGGCGTCCGGCCCTGATTCCTGCACATGGACACGCCCGAGCAAGCGCTTCCCAGGCGGAGATCACGCCACTGGTGTGCAGAAATCAGGGCCGGACGCCGCAGAAGGTGGGTGGCCGAGACAATCGGTGGGGAAGCAGGCGTGTAGAAAGAGCAAAGCCCCGGTCGTGGACCGAGGCTTTCACGCGGGACTGCTCGAGTGAACCAACTTTCTTTGGCGCACCCAGAGGGACTCGAACCCCCAACCTTCTGATCCGTAGTCAGATGCTCTATCCATTAAGCTATGGGTGCAGGTCCCGCGGGCAGTTGATTACTGTACCCCACGCCATTCGCTACCGCCAAACGAGTGTGGACGCGTCCGCGGCGCCGGAAGCCACGGGCTGTCGCCGCAGAGCCAAGACAATGGCGGAGGTGGCGGGATTTGAACCCGCGATGGGCTTTAAGACCCAAACCCGCTTAGCAGGCGGGCGCCATAGACCGGACTAGGCGACACCTCCACGAGCGTCGGCTCGGCATGATCCGGGGCCGGACGTCCGTCTAAGGCTACTGGCAACCCCAACGCTCCGCAAAGTCGCCGACCACACAGGTGCCCGGACGACGGCCGAGCCTGCCAGCATCGAGGGAGTACCGACCTCACCGAAACGGTACGCGCGGCTCCGGGCTGCGGAGCGTCCCTGCGAATCGCCACGCCGGCCGCGTCAAGGCCCCGCGCCGTGGCAAGGCCATGCGGAGCAGTAACCTGACCGGAGCAAACCCGGATTCGGTCCAGGGTCCGATGCCGGTCACAGGAATCTGCGCTAACGTCGCAGGGACCTGCGGCCCGACACAGACCACAAACCCGCGGAGGAACAGCGTGCCCCAACCCGGAGAGCAGTCCCGCCCTGAGCGCTCGCACGCGCGCCGGGGTCTGGAAAACCCCCCGGACGAGGCCACCCCCATCCCTGACAACAGCGGATATCCCTCGTCATCGACGTCATCGTCCGGATCGAACTCATCCGGCACCTCATCGACCGGCGCCGGAGCCTACGGTTCCAGCACCTACGCACCAGGATCGTACGGATCGGGGTCATATCGCCCCGGTTCCTACGACTCCAGCGCGTACAGGCCCAGCTCGTCGAGTTCGCCGTCCTCTTCCGGGGGGCCGGGCTCCACGGCCTCCGGCTCGGGCTCCTCCTCGCCCTACACCCCTCGGACGAGCGGCTCGGCCGGGTCGAGCGGCGTGGGCAGTTCCGCCGGGATGAGCAGTTCTGCCGGAACGAGCGGCTTGGCCGGGACGGGCAGTTCTGCCGGGACGAGCGGATACGGCTCGGGTGGCCACGGCGACACCTACGGCTCCCTGTACAGCTCGGGCTCGTACACCCCTCGTCCCTACAGTCCGGGCTCAGCGGCCTCGTCGACCGGGTCGGGTTCGGCCTCCGCCCCGTCCTCGGGCGGATCGTCCTCGTCGGGGGGGTACTCCTCCGCCACCAGTCCATCGGGATTCGGCTCGTCGTCCTACAACCCCTGGTCGACCTCGTCGTCCGGCTCCCCGTCCTCGTCCGGCCCGACATCGCCGTCGGGTTCCTCGTTCGGCACGTCATCGCCCGACCGGACCACGCCCGGACCAAGCGCGTACGGGCCGAGTTCCTACGGTTCCAGCTCGTTCGGGACGACCCCGTCCGGCTCGGGTTCATCCCGCACCGGTTCGTACGACTCCGGTTCGCGCACCGGCCGGTCACCCGGCGCCGACGCGGCCTCCGGTGACTCCGCCGGTACCGCCAGCACCTACGGCACCAGTTCCTACCGGCCCGGTTCGTACGGCACCGGCTCGTCCGGCACCGGTACGAGCCCCTCCGGATACGGCACGGGGAGCCTGTTCGGCGCGGGCTCGGGCACCACCGCATCCGGCGCGGCAGGTGGTGCGTCAGGGGCAGCCGGTTCGGGAGCCTCCACCTCGGGAATCAGCAGTTCAGCGGCCGCCGGCCTGTCGGGGGCCGGCGCCTCGGGGACGGGCGGTGCGGGTTCGCGGCCCTACACCTCGCCGTTCGGCACCCCGCCCACGAGCGGATCGTCCACCCCGGCCTCGTCGGGCGCATCGTCGCCGTTCACCCGGCCCTCATCAGGTTCCTCGTCGGGCAGCGCCTCGAGCAGCACAACCCCCTGGGACTCGTCCCTCTACGGCTCGTCGTTGTACGGCTCCTCGTCCCGCGAGTCGGGCACTTCGGCATCCAGCCCCTACTCGTCCTCGTCCAGCCCGTTCGGCGCCACCGGCTTCCCCTCGGCCGGCTCCTCATCGGGCGATTCCGCGTCCGGCGGCTCGCCGGCGGCACACGCCCCCACCTCGCGCACGAACCCGTACTCGTCACAGCCGTCCTCGCGCGACTCGTCGGCCGGCGACTCGTCATCCTTCGGCGGCACCCGCCCGGCGCCGAGTTCCACGAATCCGTTCGGATCGACATCCTCTCTCGGGTCCACGTCGTCGTTCGGCTCTTCCGCGGCATCGTCGGGCTCGTCCTCGGCGTACGGCTCGACCTCCGCCTATGGTTCCCTGTCGCGCGAGACCACCTCACCCTCATCCGGAACACCGTCATCGGGCACCCCCGGCGCGAGCACGTCCACACCGTCACCGTTCGGCCCCCGCTCCTCGGAGTCCGCGTCGTTCGGCTCCACCTCGTACCGCCCCGCCACCGGGGAGTCCTCTGCCGGGGGGTCCTCCTTCGATGCGGGTGCGAGGACGACGAGTCCGTTCGACCGCACCTCGGCCTTCGGCTCCACGTCGTCCACCGCATCCTCGGCAGGGACGACCCCGGCCGGAGCCGCTTTCGGCGCCCCGGCAGGCGGCGGCTCTTCCGCTAGCACCCCCTCAGCCGGTGGCACATCCGCGTTCGGACCGTACGGACCCAAGCCCTCCAGCCCCACGACGGCCCGCGACTCGACGCCCACGTCACCATTCGCGCCCGTGGGCTCCACCCGCGCCGAATCCGGCCCCAAGGCCCCGTCCGACAAGCCGAAACCCGTCTGGGACGACGACACCGCCTCGGCTGCCGCGTCCGCCGACTGGACGACCTCGTACGGTACGACCTCCTCTTTCGCCTCGATCGCCTACACCCCGGACCCGCAGGACACGACGACCTTCAAAGCGGCGGAGCCGGACCCGGTAGCATCGCCCCGCTCGGCCAGGAGGACCTCCCCCCTGACCCAGGAGCGGGCAACCTCGCGATTGGAGTCCGTCCCCGACGACATCGACGAGGACGACGGGGATGACGGGGACCCCACCGAGGAATCGGCGGCGGTGTCGCGGCGCCGTCGTGGTGCCGCTGCCACGAGCGCGTCCCGGCCCGGCAAGCCCGATCGACGCTTCCGTGGTGCCGTCGTCAAGACGATCGCCGGGACGATCGTCCCCGGGCTCGGTTTTCTCGGCACCCGTCTCCAGGGCCTCGGCATCGTCCTGATGACCGCCCTGGTCACGGGCACTCTCGTCTTCGGCTTCATGCTCGCCCGCAATCCCGCTCTCGTAGCCGGCAATGCGCTGAAGTCGGGAACCATGTTCTGGATCGCCGTCGGGCTCGCCGTCTTCGCGCTCCTGTGGGTGGTCGTCATCGTGGGCACCTACCTGATCAATCGCCCGAAGCCGCTCACCACGGGCAAGCGCATCGGAGGAGCCATCCTGGTCGCCCTGCTCTCGCTGGCCACCAGCGGCCCGATGGCGGTCGCCTCGGCCTACTCGTTCGAGACCGCGAGCCTGTCGGGACAGGTCTTCGAGTCCGAGGACGAGTCGCAGTCGCAGACCCGTCCGACCCTCGACACCGTCGACCCGTGGGCGGACATCTCGCGCGTCAACATCCTGTTGCTCGGCGGCGACTCCGGCGAGAGCCGGGACGAGTCGCTGGGCATCCGCACCGACACCATGATGCTGGCGTCCATCGACACCGCCACGGGCAACACGGTGATCATCCAGCTCCCGAGAAACCTGCAGGGCGCGGTCTTCCCCGACGGCACGGCGCTCCAGGAAGCGTTCCCCTACGGATTCGACGACGGGGACACCTCGATGCTCAACGCCATCTGGAACGATGTGCCGGCCATGTACCCGGAGTTGTTCACCGACACGTCCTATCCCGGGGCGGACGCCCTGAAGTGGGCGGTCGAGGGCATCACCGGGCTGCATCCCGACTACTTCGTCATGGTCAACATCGACGGCCTGGTCAACCTCGTGGACGCGATGGGCGGCGTCACCCTCAACGTGAACTTCCCCATCGCCAAGGGCGGCAGCGTGGACGGCGGCGACTGCGGCATGTGGGGCTACATCCCCGAAGGTCCGAGCCAACTGCTCAACGGCGACAACGCCATGTGGTACGCCCGAAGCCGCTGCAACTCGCCGAACCTCGACAACGGCGCCGCAGGCGACTTCAGCCGCATGGAGCGCCAGTCGTGCCTCGTGGACGCCGTGATCGCCCAAGCCGACCCGGCGACCATGCTCACCCGCTACGAGCAGATCGCCCAGGCGGCCGGCGAGATGATCGTCACCGACATCCCGCAGGAGCACCTGTCGGCGATGGTCGAACTCGCCACCCGCATGCAGAACGCCCAATACATCACCCGGCTGCCGTTCGTCGAGGGTGTGAACGGCTACACGTCCTCCTATCCGGACTTCGACCTGATGAAACAGCAGGTGGCCGCAGCCATCGCGGAGACCAGCGCGGACGCCCAGTCGAGCGCTCAGGCGACCACACAGCCCGCGACCGACCCGACCACCGCCACCACGGAGACCGCGCAGGCCACCGACCCGGCGACCACACAGGCCGCGGCCGAGCCGACCGCGTCCGAGACCGTCTCGGACGCCTGCGCCTACCGCCACGAGGAACCGCTCGGGGACGTGCCCGACTCGGTGCCGGTCTACACACCGCCCGCCTCCGAGGCAGCGAGCACCGAAGGACCCCGGTAGACCGGATCACGCTGACACTCGTTGACCCTGTCCGCCAGACGCCCGTTGAGCTTGTCCGCCAGACGCCCGTCGAGCTTGTCCGCCAGACGCCCGTCGAGCTTGTCCGCCAGACGCCCGTTGAGCTTGTCGAAACGGGCCCTTCGACAGGCTCAGGGAGCAACCACCTCCAGCGCCCGTCGAGAACCACACCCAACGCCCGTCGAGCTTGTCCGTCAAACGCCCGTTGAGCTTGTCGAAACGGGCCCTTCGACAGGCTCAGGGAACAACCGCGTCCAGCGGCCCGTCGAGAACCACGCCCAACGCCCGTTGAGCTTGTCGAAACGAACCCTCCGGCCCGCCCAGAAACCGGCGGCGACGAATCCGTCAGGCGGCCCGCTCGGCGAGCCTGGCCGAGACGTCGAGCGTGAGCGCGCGCATCCGCTCGTCCGCGACCCCACCGGGGCACTGGATGAACGTGCGATCCACCAGGCCCTGGGCGATCACCAGCCGCGACCCGTCAGGGGTGGCCGACACACCTGTGACGTCGATCCAGGCGCCGCCCTTGTGATAGCCGGGCCCGGAGACGTCGAAACCGTCGTCCGACAGGACGATGTGCAACGTGCCGGACGACACGAACGCCACCGCGGCGATGCCCAGCGCGACCCCCACGGCCGCGGAGACCGCGCCCGCGATTCCCAGGGGAAGGTTGCGTGGCTCCGGCCAGCCGAACCAGCACAGCACGGCCCCGGCAATCGCCAAGACCGCTGCGAGAACGACGGCCCGTACGGGAGCCTTCGGCCGCAGGGCGTAGTACGCCACACTGTCCCCATGCGATGACACCGTCATCGAGCTGCCTCCTCCCTGTACGGCAAGGGCGGCGAGAGTGGGATTCGAACCCACGGAGCTTTCGCTCGGCCGCTTTCAAGGCGGCTGCACTAGTCCACTATGCGATCTCGCCGTGGTTGAACTCATGGTAGCCCACACCGCGTGGCCAGCCCTGATGGCAGGCTAGGGGCATGCGTGCGATCGTCCTTGACGGATTCGGTGGGCCCGACGTGATGCGGTGGGCGGAGGTGCCGACACCGCATCCGGAGCCCGGGGAGGTTCGCGTCCGCACCGCCGCGGTGGGGGTCAACCGGGCCGACCTGCTGCAGCGCCAGGGGCACTATCCCCCTCCACCGGGGGCGTCCGACCTTCTGGGACTGGAATGCTCCGGCGTGATCGATGCGATCGGCGAGGGCGTCGAGGAGTGGCGAACGGGCGACGAGGTCGTCGCGCTGCTTGCCGGGGGCGGCTACGCCGAGCAGGTCGTCGTCCCGGCGGGGCAGGTGGTTCGTCCTCCCGCAGGCATCGATCTGGTGAGTGCCGCGGGCCTGATCGAGGTGGCGGCAACCGTCATGTCCAACATGGACCACGTGCACCTCACTCCGGGCGAGTCGCTGCTCGTCCACGGCGGAGCCGGGGGCATCGGTACGTTCGCGATCCAGTACGCGAAGGCGCTGGGCTGCCTCGTCGCGACCACCGCCTCGGCGGCAAAGCTCGACCACTGCCGTGGGCTCGGCGCCGCGATCGCCATCGACTACTCGGGTGACTGGCTCGCCGAGTTGCTCGCCGCGACCGGCGACCGTGGTGTCGACGTGATCCTCGACATCATCGGTGCGAAGTACCTCGACGCCAACATCTCGGCCCTGCGCGACGACGGCCGCCTGGTGATCATCGGCATGCAGAAGGGGACGAAGGCCGAGCTCAACATCGCGCGGCTGCTCAACAAGCGGGCGACGGTGACCGCCACCAGCCTGCGGGGGCGCCCCCTCGGCCAGAAGGCCGCCATCACCCAGGACGTCGCGAAGCGAGTGTGGCCGATGATCTCCGACGGACGCGTCAAACCTGCCCCGGAGACCCGGGTTCCCCTGTCGGAGGCAGCCAGGGCGCACGAGTTGCTGGCGTCCGGCGAGTTGGTCGGCAAGATCGTGCTGACCGTCGACTGAGCCCCGCTCGCCGCGTTGCCCGCTGACTGGGCAAATCGCATAACTATGCGTCCGAACGAATACTCTCAGCGATTTTGTGCGCTCTGACTGGCTTGCTCAATGGAATAAGTATCAGCTACTCTGTATGGGTGTCCAAGGTTCTGACCTCACTTCCTGTCGGCGAGCGCGTCGGCATCGCCTTCTCGGGTGGTCTCGATACGTCGGTCGCGGTCGCGTGGATGCGCGAGAAGGGTGCAATCCCCTGCACCTACACCGCGAACATCGGCCAGTACGACGAGCCCGACATCGACTCGGTGCCCGGCCGTGCGCTCCAGTACGGCGCCGAGATCTCGCGTCTCGTCGACTGCCGCGAGTCCCTGGTCGCGCAGGGGCTGATCGCGCTGCAGTGCGGTGCGTTCCACATCACCTCGGCAGGCAAGGCCTACTTCAACACCACGCCGATCGGGCGCGCCGTCACCGGCACCATGCTGGTGCGCGCGATGGCCGACGACGAGGTGTCGATCTGGGGCGACGGGTCGACCTTCAAGGGCAACGACATCGAGCGGTTCTACCGCTACGGCCTGCTGGCCAACCCGAAGCTGCGCATCTACAAGCCCTGGCTGGACGAGGACTTCGTCGGCGAGCTGGGCGGGCGCAAGCAGATGAGCGAGTGGCTCGTCGAACACGAGCTGCCCTACCGCGACCCGACGGAGAAGGCGTACTCCACCGACGCCAACATCTGGGGCGCCACCCACGAGGCCAAGACCCTGGAAG
The DNA here is from genome assembly GCF_011758645.1 of Brooklawnia cerclae. Taxonomy (NCBI): domain Bacteria; kingdom Bacillati; phylum Actinomycetota; class Actinomycetes; order Propionibacteriales; family Propionibacteriaceae; genus Brooklawnia; species Brooklawnia cerclae. The sequence goes on from NZ_JAAMOZ010000004.1 coordinate 24,564, forward strand.
CCCTCGACGTCTCGCTGGAGACCGTCGAGCCCATCATGGGGGTCAAGTTCTGGGATCCCGCCGTGGTCATCGACACCGAGGACGTCGTCATCGCCTTCGAGCAGGGCTACCCCGTGGCGATCAACGGCGAGAGGTTCGCCAGCCAGGTCGATCTCGTGGTCAAGGCCAACGAGATCGGTGGACGCCACGGCCTGGGCATGAGCGATCAGATCGAGAACCGCATCATCGAGGCCAAGAGCCGCGGCATCTACGAGGCCCCCGGCATGGCCCTGTTGTTCATCGCCTACGAGCGGCTGCTCAACGCGATCCACAACGAGGACACGATGGCCAACTACCACAGCGAGGGCCATCGGCTCGGACGCCTGCTGTACGAGGGGCGCTGGTTCGACCCGCAGGCGATGATGATCCGCGAGTCGCTGCAGCGCTGGGTCGCCTCGGTCGTCACCGGCGAGGTGACGCTTCGGCTTCGCCGCGGGGACGACTACACGATCCTCAACACGACGGGCCCCGACTTCAGCTACCGCCCGCAGCGGCTCTCGATGGAGCGTGTCGAGGACGCCGCGTTCGGCCCGACCGACCGCATCGGCCAGTTGACCATGCGCAACCTCGACATCGCCGACTCCCGTTCGAAGCTGGAGCAGTACATGACGCTCGGCCAGATCACCGGCGGCGACACCCAGCGCCTCATCGGCGAACTGGAGGTCGGGAAGTCCCACATCATCCCGGACGCCCGTCCCGCGAGCAACGAAGAGGCCTCCCTCGACCGCGCCGCCATCGAGTTCGGGGTCGACTGACCGTCAGACCCGCCGAACGCTCTTGCCCTTCGACAAGCTCAGGGAACAAACCACCCACCGCTCGTTGAGCCTGTCGAAACAAGCACCACACCAGCAGCCCGACGCCCGTTGAGCCTGTCGAAACAAGCACCACACCGGCAGCCCGACGCTCGTTGAGCTTGTCGAAACGAGCACCACACCAGCAGCACGACATGCATCCAGACTGCCTGTGGATAACTTCCGTTCGTAGGACTCGTCCTCGGCAGAATCGTCGCATGCCTGCCATGTACATTCTCCGCTGCGGGGATGGTTCCCTATACGTAGGGAGCACCACAGATCTCGACGCTCGTCTAACACAACACGCTTCCGGCAAGGGCTCTGCGTACACGAGCAAACGACTGCCGGTCGAACTCGTCTACGCGGCCGAGTTCGATTCCCTGGCCGAGGCCTACGCGTTCGAACGCCAAGTGCACGGGTGGAGCAGGGCCAAGCGTCTCGCCCTCGTCGCGGGACGCTACGACGCTCTGCCCGCGTTGAGTCGCAATCATCAAGGACCCGACACGCGTTTCCCTTCGACAAGCTCAGGGGACAAACCACCCACCGCCCGTTGAGCTTGTCGAAACGGGCACGCCCCCCGACAAGCTCAGGGCCACCTGCCTACCGCCCGTTGAGCTTGTCGAAACGGGCACACCCCCCGACAAACTCGGGGCCACCTGCCTACCGCCCGTTGAGCTTGTCGAAACGAGCCCCCCCGTGGCTTCGGCGAACCGTCCACCGGCCCTCGGGACGACCACCCCGGGCACCGGACTACCGTGGGCGGCATGAACGAGCAGGCCATCGAAACGCTGGCAACCTGGCTGGACGAGGCCCATCGTGCCGTCTTCTTCGGCGGTGCGGGCGTCTCCACCGAATCGGGCATCCCCGACTTCCGCTCCGCTGCCGGTCTCTACACCACCCAGGCGAACACGGGGCTTCCGCCGGAATACCTGCTGAGCCACGAGTGCCTGGTCAACCAGCCTGAGCAGTTCTTCGCCTTCCACCGCAAGCACCTCGTGCACCCCGAGGCCCGTCCGAACGCCGCGCACCTCGCACTGGCCGAACTCGAGGCGAAGGGGCATCTGTCGGCGGTCGTCACACAGAACATCGACGGGCTGCACCAGATGGCCGGGTCGCGCGTCGTCCACGAACTCCATGGCTCGGTAGAACGCAACCACTGTCTGGGACGTCCGACGCACCGATATTCCCTGGCGCAGATCCCGGACGAGCCCCTCGTCCCCATGTGCCCGGTGGACGGCGCGATGATCCGCCCCGACGTCGTCCTCTACGGGGAAGCGCTGGACGAGCGCGTCGTGTCGGCGTCGCTGCAAGCCATCGAGGCAGCCGATGTGCTCATCGTCGGGGGGACGTCACTGAACGTCTACCCCGCCGCGGGCATGATCCACGACTATCACGGACGTCGTCTCGTCCTGGTCAACCTCGAAGCCACACCCATGGACCGACTGGCCAATCTCACGATCCACGAGCCCATCGGGCAGGTGCTGGCCGCGGCCTGCGGGCTTCTGTGGCCCGGCTGGGAGCCCACGCCGCAGGAGCATGACCCCTCGGCGTCCTAGGCTGTGGACAACAACGCGGGAGGCGCCGTCCTCCCACCCGTACAGGAGATCTGATACCGGCATTCATGATGGGTACACATACTCATCATGAATAGGTACGTGTACCCATCCGAAGGCGAGTAGCCCGACGCTGTCGCCTGCTCGTCCGCTCTGGAAGTCTGAACACACCGAAGGACGTCGGTAGCCCCATCCGACGCGGTGATCAGAAGCGAGTACACGACACGATGACCATCACGACCGAGCGAACCACCACTCCGGCCTGTGCTGAACACGATGATCTCTTCCAGAGCCCGCTCCTCGAGGAGCCGGCGCTCGCGAGCAGTGTGGAGCTCCGGCGCCGCCAGGTGCTCATGACCCGCAAGGCCGAGAGCATCTGCCTCGACTGTCCCCTCATGGTCGACTGCCTCTACCGAGCGGTCGCCAAGCACGATGTCGCCGGCTACTGCGCAGGCACGACCCAACGTCAGCGAGCCGAGATCCGCCAGCACCTGGGCCTGCGCGTCGACCCCGAGGACTTCGACACGTTCGCCGGCGCCAACTCGGGTCACCAGATCGACCATGACGAGGTGCTCCGGCTGCGCCACGCCCGACCCAACGACTCCCTGGAGTCGATCGCCCAGCGCCTCGGCTGCTCGCTGTCGACCGTGAAGCGCCACCTGCGCAAGGCGCGTCGCGGCGAGGCCGTGGGCCGACCCGCCAAGCTGTCGTCGATCGTCCCGACACTCGAGCAGGTACTGAACGCCTACCAGCAGGTGGTCGCCCGAGCCCGCCCGTCGCAACCCACCCGACGGGCGGCATGAGCCGCCCCCCTCAACCCGCCCCAGCCGGGTCGGTCTCCCCCGACGACCGACCCCTTCGCGACAGGGACCCACCCCGATCCTTGCCCTGCCGCGCCAGAGGCCCCGGACACTCGTCCGGGGCCTCTGGCCGTCATGGAACAAATTGGCATCCGACGGCGTTTGGACGTGTTCTGTAAATGTTGTTGTCACAAGAGTGTCATTAAGTAATGGAAGAGTTGAGTACATGTTGAGGCGTCCCAAGTTGGTCGCCGTTGACATCGACGGCACGCTGGTCGATCGTGAAGGCCAGATGCCGTCGAACGTCAAGGCGGCCGTACAGCGCGTCGCCGGCAGCGGGACCCCGTTGGTCCTCGCCACCGGGCGCGCATGGCTGGACGCTCGTCCCGTTTTCGATGAGCTTGTCCTGCCCCCCAGCCACGTCGTCTGCTCCAACGGAGCGGTGTGGCTCGAATACCCCCCGATCGTCGAGCGTCGCCAGCGGACGTTCGATCCGGGCCCGGTCATCCGGGAAGTCGCCACCCTGGCCCCGCACGCCCGCATCGCGGTCGAGGACCTGGGACGGGGCTTCCGCCTGAACCGCCTGTTCCCCGACGGAGACCTGACCGGGGCGATGACCCTGGAACCACTCGAGGAGCTCGCGTCCCGCCCGGTCACCCGGGTCATCGTCCGTGATCCCGAAGCCGACGACCAGGAGTTCATCGACCTCGCCGCGAAGCTCGGCATGCACGGCGTCAGCTACTCGGTGGGCTGGTCGGCCTGGCTCGACATCGCACCCGAGGGTGTCAACAAGGCCTCCGCGCTGGCGACGATCAGCAACGAGCTCGGCATCGACCGCCGCGACGTGCTGGCGATCGGCGACGGTCGCAACGACATCGAGATGCTCGCCTGGGCCGGTCGCGGCGTGGCCATGGGCGACGCGCCCGACGAGGTGAAGGCTGCCGCGGACGAAGTGACCGCCGACTTCGCCGACGGTGGTGCCGCCCTCGAGCTGGACCGCTGGTTCGCCTTCGCACCCGACGCACGTGAGCGGGTGCTGCGCACCGCCTGAAGGTTGGTCCCCGGGATACGTCGCCTGAGCCTCTCGAAGGGCAGCGATCGTTTCGACAAGCTCAACGACCCCTCCGAAACGCGGCCCCTGAGCCTGTCGAAGGGCAGCGATCGTTTCGACAAGCTCAACGAGCATCCCGAAAGCACGCCCCCTGAGCCTCCCGAAGGGCAGCGATCGTTTCGACAGGCTCAACGAGCAGTCCGGAATACGTCCTCGTCGAAGGGCAACGATCGTTTCGACAAGCTCAACGACCCCTCCGAAACGCGGCCCCTGAGCCTGTCGAAGGGGCCCCGACCACTCTGACGAACGGCCGGGGCTAAGCCCGGACGACCTCGTCCATGGCGGGCACCACGGCTGTGATGTCCAGTTCGTCCCGGATGCGCCGCGCGAGCGCCGAGGCGGAGTCCGGCTCACCGTGGACGCAGTGGACCGTCCGGGGCCGGGGGTTCATCGCACGTAGCCAATCCACGAGTTCGGACGCATCGGCATGCACACTGAACTCGCTGTCCTGCAGCACCTCCGCGCGCACGGGCACGTACCGGCCGTACATCTTCAGCTCGGACGCGCCGTCCACCAGCGCCCGCCCGCGCGTCCCCTCCGCCTGGTACCCGGTGAACACCACCGCGTTGCGCGGGTCGGGCAGCATGTGCTCCAGATGGTGGACGATGCGCCCACCGGTCGCCATGCCGGACGAGGAGACGATGATCGACGGCCGGTCGGGGTTGTTGAGGGCGATGGACGCCTCGGTCGCGCGCGCCTCCCGCAGCGTCGGGAGGTCGACGAAGTCGCGGCCACGGAACTCGGGGCCGATCTCGTCGGCCATGGCCGGATCGCGATAGACGTCGAGGGCAGCGAGCCCCATCGGGGAGTTCACCCAGATCGGGATGCCCTCGGGGATCCTGCCCTCCTCCATCAACTGCTGGATGGTCAGCAGGACGAGCTCGGTCCGGTCGACCGCGAACGCCGGAATCAGGACGCTGCCCCCGCGTCCGACCGTCCTGCGCACGAGGTCGGCGAACTCCTCGTGGGGCGGCGAGACGTCGGGGTGCTCACGGTCGCCGTACGTGGACTCGACCAGCACGGTCGGCGCGCCGTCGGGCACCTCGCGGTCGGCCAGCACCGGATGCCGGGTGCGCCCGAGGTCACCGGAGAAGACGACCGCGTCCTCGTCCGGCCCGGAACCGTCGAGCCAGATGCGGATGCTCGCCGAACCGAGGATGTGCCCGGCACGCCACAGCCGCATGGATGTTCCCCCGCCCAGTGACAGATCCTCATGGATCGGGACAGCACGGAACAGCGGGAGCGTCCGTTCGACGTCGTCGGTCGTGTAGAGGGGCTGCGGCGACTCATGCCGTGAGTAGCCGCCACGCGCGGCGTCCGCGGCCTCGGTCTCCTGCACGTGCGCCGCGTCCCGCAGGACGATCGCGGCCAGCCGGCACGTGCCCTCGGTCGCGAGAACAGGACCGTTGAAACCTTGTTTCACCAGGGACGGAAGGTAGCCGCAATGGTCCATGTGCGCATGGGTGAGGACGATGGCATCCAGGCTCGCCGGGTTGGTCGGGAACCTCTCCCAGTTGAGCTCGCGCAGCCGCTTGCGTCCCTGGAACAGGCCCGCGTCCACGAGGATCCGCTTGCCGCCCGCGGTGAGCAGGAACTTCGAACCGGTCACCGTCCCGGCACCACCCAGGAAGGTCAGGGTCATGTGCTGTGTGCTCATGACCCCAGCCTTGCGCAGGCTGGGGGTGGATGAGGTCGTTTCGGTGAGCTCGTTTCGACAAGCTCAACGAGCGTCTGCACACGCCCCTTGAGCCCGTCGATAGGCCCGCACACGGTCCTTGAGCCTGTCGAAAGGCCCGCACACGGTCCTTGAGCCTGTCGATAGGACCCCACCACACACGCCCCTTGAGCCTGTCGAAAGGACCTCTTCACCAGGCTCAAGAGCAGGAGCGCCCGGACCTCAGCCCTGCACCTCGAAGACCTCGCGTCCACCCAGGTACGGACGGAGCACCTCGGGCACCGTGACCGACCCGTCGGCGTTCTGGTGGTTCTCGAGGATCATCAGGATCATGCGAGCCATCGCGCACAGCGTCCCGTTGAGAGTGGCGACCGGGTGCGGGCCCGACTCGTCGCGGAACCGGATGTTCAGCCGCCGGGCCTGGAACTCCGTGCAGTTGGACGTCGAGGTGATCTCGCGGTAGCGATTCTGGCTGGGAACCCAGCCGTAGCAGTCGTACTTGCGGGCGGCCGACAGCCCGAGGTCGCCGGAGGCCACGTCGAGCACCTGGAACGGGATGCCCAGCGACGAGATGAACTCCTTCTCGTAGCCCAGCAGCCGTTCGTGCTCGGCCACCGCGTCCTCGGGGCGGCAGTAGACGAACATCTCGAACTTGTCGAACCAGTGGACGCGGAAGATCCCCCGGGTGTCCTTGCCGTAGCTGCCAGCCTCCCGCCGGTAGGCCGGGCTGAAACCGGCGTAGTGGAGCGGCAGCGAGCCGCCGTCGAGGATCTCGTCCGAGTGATAGGCGGCCAGCGGAACCTCGGCGGTGCCCACCAGATACAGGTCGTCGCGCTCGAGGCGGTACACGTCCTCGGCGGCCTGGCCGAGGAACCCTGTGCCCTCCATGGCGCTCGGCTTGACCAGCGCGGGCGGGATCATCGGGCGGAAACCCCACTCGAGGGCCTTGGCCAGTGCGTGCTGCATGAGCGCGAACTCCAGCAGGGCGCCCGGACCGGTCAGGAAGTAGAACCGCGAACCGGAGACCTTCGCCCCGCGCTCCATGTCGATGGCACCGATGAGTTCGCCGATCTCGAGGTGATCGCGCACGGTGATGCCCTCGGACGCGAAGTCGCGCGGCGCGCCGACGGTGTCGACGACGTAGAGGTCGTCCTCGCCACCGGTGGGCACCCCGTCGATGACGATGTTGCCGAACCGCTTCATGACCTCGGTGAAAGTGGCTTCTGCTTCGTCCACCCCGGCCTGCAACTGCTTCACCTGCGCCGACAGTTCCTTCGTCCGCACGAGCAGGGCCGCCTTCTCGTCGCCCTTGGCCCTGGCCACCTGCGACCCGAGCGATTTCTGCTCGGCCCGGGTGGTCTCGAAAGCGCTGATCGCCCCACGGCGAGCCTCGTCCGCGGCGATGGCCTCGTCCACCAGCCCCACCGAGTCGCCGCGCGCCTCCTGCGAACGTCGAAGCCGATCGGGATCGGTGCGCAGCACCTTCGGGTCAATCATGGGCAACATCCTACCGAAGCCGGCCGGGCCTCCCGCCGACTCATTCGCACCACGCGGCCGTGGCTGCCCACAGGCATGGCACAATCCGAACATGGCTCGTCCCGCGCACTTCAGTCGCTTCAACGCGGCGATGGTCGCGACGCTGGCGGTGCTCCTGCTCGCCTGGACGAGCCTGGCCCTTCACGCACCGGCGTTCAGGGCACTGGACGACCTCAGCCTCACCCCGCACCTGACCCCCCGCTCGCCCCTCGCCCAGCTCAGCGAGGCGTTCGCCATCGTGACCCACCCCGCCGTCATGATCCTCACCAGCCTCGTCCTCGCCTATCGGGCCTGGCAACGGCGGTTGCGGCACCTGGCGGGTGCCCTGGCGATCGCCGCGCCGCTCGCCTGGCTCGCCGCGATCGTCCTGAAACTGGTGATCCGCCGCCCCCGGCCACCCTCGCCGCTGGGCGACGCGATCACCTACTCGGGGTACTCGTACCCCAGCTCACACCTGGCCGTGGCCACCTGCCTGGCCGTCATGGTCGTGGTGACCGGCACCATCTCGCGGCAGTCCCGTGCGTCCCTGATCGGTTGGAGGATCGGCCTGTGCTGCGTCCTGGCTGTGCTCGGGGTGAACCGGCTCGTCATGAACGCCCACTGGTTCACCGACGTGATCGGCGGGACGCTCACGGGCGCACTCGTTGCCGCACTGGTCACCTTCTTCTGGAGGATCCGCATGCTTCCACCGCCCGCGGCACCCGTCGACGAGCGACGCGGGCTGGTGGCCGTGGTGTTCAACCCCACGAAGCTCGCCGACGAGGCGCTGCTCCGCCGGCAGGTGGCCGACGAAGCGGCGCGCGCCGGCTGGCGACCACCGCTCTGGCTGCCCACGTCCGAGGACGACCCCGGCCACGCCATGACCCGGCAAGCCATCGAAAGGGGCGCGTCACTCGTGCTCGCGGCGGGCGGTGACGGCACCGTGCGCGTGGTGACCGGCGAACTCCGTGGCTCGACGGCGTCCTGCGCGATCATCCCGGCCGGCACCGGGAACCTGCTGGCCCGCAACCTCGGCGTCCCGCTCGATCAGGCGGACGCGGTGCGGATGGCCTTCCACGGACGCGCGCGTCCCATCGACCTCGTCCGCGTGACCGTCGACCACCGCGACGACGAGCCGGTCTGGTTCACCGGCATGGCCGGCATCGGGTTCGACGCGGCCATGATGAGCAACACCGACGACAACCTCAAGAAGGCCGTGGGCAACGCGGCCTACGTGGTGGCCTTCACACGCGAACTGGGGACCAAACCCCTGCGCATCCAGGTGAGGGTGGACGACGGGCCCGCGCTCCGCCGCCGCGCTCTGCTGATCATGGTCGGCAACACGGGCAGCCTTCAGGCGGGCATCGAGCTGTTCCGGGGGGCTCGTCCGGACGACGGCGAACTGAACCTGCTGCTGGCGTCCCCCCGGACCCTGGGCGGATGGGCTCGGCTCGCGCGGGCCGTGATCCAGCGGCCGAGGAACAGCGGTGCCGTCGACTACTACGAGGGTCGGCGGATCACCGTCCGCCTGCTCGACGGCCCTGCGTCATGGGAGGTCGACGGCGACACCCAGGGAACGGGCTCGCACTTCGACTTCCGCGTCGAACCCGGGGCGGTGCAGATCGTGGCACCCACGGGACGGGCCGTACGTCCGGGCCCGGTGGCATCAGACGGTGAGGCCTGAGTCCCCTCAGTTTTCGTGGGACGAGGGGTTCGGGTCGTCGTCCCCCAAGGGCTCGATCGAGCGCACCCAGGCCTGCGCCTCGTGGTAGTCGGAGTCCTTGCCGCCGTAGGGCACCTTGGGAGACTTGCGATCGGCGCGCGGATAGCTGCCGAGGAAGACGACGTCCTTGCAGATGCGCCGCAACCCCATGAGCGCCTCGGCCATGCGCGCCTCCGACACATGACCCTCGGCGTCGATGCTGAAGCAGTACTCGCCCAGGGTGGTCTTGGTGGGACGCGACTCGATGCGGCACAGGTTGACCCCGCGCACGGCGAACTGCTGCAAGATCTCGAGCAGCGCGCCCGGATGGTCCTGGCGCATGTAGGCGACCAGGGAGGTCTTGTCGTGCCCGGTGCGCAAGGGAGATCGTCCCGGCCTGGACACCAGGACGAAGCGGGTGGCCGCGCGGTCGTTGTCCGAGATGTGATGCGCGGCGCTGACCAGGCCATACATCTTGCCCGCCACGGGAGCGCACACCGCGGCGTCGAAACCGGACGCCGGGTCGGCCACCAGTTCGGCCGCACCCGCGGTCGAGCCGCGCTCGACGACGACCGCGTCGGGCAGGTGCTCGTCCAGCCAGCCTCGTACCTGCGCGATGGCGTGAGGATGACTCACGACACGACGTACCTGACCGAGCTTCGTCCCCCGGCGCACACACAGGTCGAAGCTGACCGGGATGACGACCTCCTGGACGATCTGCAGCGGATCGTCCGGCAGAGCCAGGTAGTCGAGGGTGGCCGACACGCCGCCCTCGATCGAGTTCTCGATCGGGACGAGGGATGCCTCCACCTCGCCGGACCGCACGGCGTCCAGCGCCCGTTTCACCGTGGGCAGGGGGATCGCCGGCTCGTCCCCCAGCGTGAGCAAGGCCTGATGGGTGAACGTGCCCTCGGGCCCGAAGAATCCGCGCATGGGTTTCAGCCTAACGTGCCCGTGCTTCGGCGGGTTCAAGGGCGGGCTCCGCTGCCAGCGGCTTGCCGAAGGGAGCTCGTTTCGACTGACTCAAGGGCGGACTCCGCTCCCTGAGCTTGTCGAAGGGAACTCGTTTCGACAAGCTCAACGAGCGGACCTGCCTCGAGCCTGCCGAGCACGATTCGCCCCCTGAGCCCGCCGAAGGGAACCCGTTTCGACAAGCTCAACGAGCGGACCTGCCTTTGGGTCTGCCGAGCACCAACGGTCCTTGAGCCTGTCGAAAGGACCACCCGCTTCGGCACCGCAAACCCGCCGACAGAGCTGCCCTGGCACCACCCTTGAGTACGCTGTGCTGCGTGACAGGGCGTCGACGAGGGCTGACCGGGTTGGCCGTTGCCGCCGCGATCACGGCGGCCACCCTCGCGTTCAACGGAACACCCGCGTTCGCCGACACCGACACTCCCGACGCACCGAGCGCCACGCAGGCGCCTGTGACATCGAGCGCGCCAGAGACGACGGTCACTGACGAGCGCGAGCCCCTTCCCGCGGCCGTCTACTCGGACACCCCGAAGAAGACCGCGGCGCTGTCCCAGATGGCGGCCGACGCCTGCGCGACCCTGCTGCCCGACAACCCCGACCCGCAGAAGACACCCTGGCATCTCACCCGGCTGAACATGGAGCAGGCCTGGCAGATCGCCACCGGCAAGGGCATCAAGATCGCCGTCATCGACACGGGCATCTCCGTCAACGGATCGGGCCACACCCCCACAAGCAGGTTCTCCGCCTACGACGTGCTGCCCACCCGCGACGGCGCCGCCGCGGACGAGAAGTTCGACTGCCAGCACGGGACGATCGTCGCGTCCCTCATCGGGGCGCAACGCAGCGGCAGCGTGACCGAGTTCTCCGGCATAGCCCCGGACGCGCAGATCATCGGCATCCGCGCCCTGTACGGCCAGGATCCCCAGGAGATCGACGGTGTGGTGGCAGCCATCTGGGCCGCCATCGACATGGACGTCCGCATCATCAACATCTCGCAGGCCGCCGTCGAGAATCGTGGCGAGTACGCCGAGGCGATCCAGGCCGCGCTCGACAAGGGCATCGTCGTCGTGGCGGCCGCGGGTAACACGAACGCGATGCCGACCGACGGGTTTGCCTTCCCGGCCGCCTACCCGGGCGTCATCTCGGTCGGCATGACCAACGCGGCCGACGTGGCCGATCCCAACTCCTACGCCATGCCGGGCTACGTGACCGTCGCCGCGCCCGGGGTCGACCTGCTGGCCCTCGGCCCCAGTTCTGCCTCCGGCGGGCAGGTCTACCTGAACGTGGACAACGGCACCTCGTACGCCACGCCCATCGTCACCGGGGTCGTGGCGCTCATGCTGGAACAGGCGGACCGCCAAGGCGTGCGCCTGACTCCGGCCGAAGTGGCGGAACGTCTGACGGCGACCGCGGATCCCCCGGCCGGACCGGTTCCCGATCCCCAACTCGGCTACGGCATCGTCAACCCTGTCAGGGCGCTCATGGGTGTGGCGCCACCGGCGACCGACACCGTCTCCGCGGCCCCCACCCCGTCGCAGAGTTCGCGTCCGCCCAGCACGCCGGCCGACCCGAGACCGCTGAGGTTCGCGCTGGTGATCGCGGCGCTGGCGATCGCCCTCGTCCTGCTCGGGCTGGCCATCCACGTCGCACTGCCCGCAGCCCGGGCGCGTGGGGGCCGGCCGGCAGACCCGTCAGGCGGGAAAACCTGATCGCATTCCCTGCTCGTCAGGGATGCTTCAGGGTCTCGCGGCGACCATCTCGGGGACGCCGGCTGCGACACTTGCTGCATGACCTCAGGTATCCCGCAAGAGCCCATGGACACCTACCTCACCGATGGCGCTCCCTCGCAGGGCTACGACTGGAACGTCGCCGCCCAGGGCCCGCAGACCGCGCCTATGGTCCCCTACCAGCACATGGTCCCCTACCACCCGCCGCAGGTGGACGAGCACCTCGAGGCCCAGCGAGAGCGGCGGATGGTCACGCTGCGCATGGTCATCGCGCTCACCGTCGCCATTCCGATCACGGCGATCATGGCCGGGGCTTTCGCCCCGTACTCACCCGTTTTCCAGCTGGTCGGGATCATCGTCGGATGGGTGGGCATCGGTGCCATCGTGTGGCTGAGCCAGGGCAGGGGCCTGTCCCGGTAACGCTCTCGCCCCGAGTCGTCATTCTCGCGGATGAAATCCTTTGTCGCGGACAAGATCCCATCCGCATCAACAGATTTCGCCCGCGAAAATAGGCGCAGACGCCCTACCTGTCGGACGAGGGCGCGTGCGCGGTCTGGACGAGCACCTTGCCCGACCGGGTGACCCAGGTTCCGCGTCCCACCGGCAAGGGCTGGGGCTTGACGTCGCCGAACAGCGGGCCCTCGTCCTTGTTGCCACTCATGACGAGCGCCGGGTTGAGCTGATCCTTCATGCGCCCGAACAGGGGGTCGCTGAACAGTGCCCGCCCCATGCCACCGGCCGCACGGGCCACGATGAAGTGCAGCCCGATGTCCTGCGCCTGACTGATCAGATCGGCGTAGTACTTCACCGGGTTGCTCATCATGGTCGCCACCAGGTCGTAGTCGTCGATGACGACGAACATCTCGGCACCGCTCCACCACGACCGATCCCGCAACTGCTGCTGCGTCACGTCCGGGCCGGGCAACCGCGCACGGACGGCCTCGGCCGCCTGCCGGAACAGGTCCTCGGCGGCCTGGGAGGAGGCCGCATAACCCAGCAGGTGATCGGACTCGATCTCCCCGAGCAACGAGCGCCGGTAGTCGGCGATGATGATCTTCGCCTCGCGCGGGGTGTAGCGGGTGATCAGCCCCCTCAGCATGATGCGCAGGATGTTCGACTTACCCGATTCCGGGCCGCCGACGAACGCCACGTGCGGCTCGGCCACGGGATCGAACACCACCGGAGCCAACTCCAGTTCGTCGATCCCGAAGGGGATGCCCCGGTTGACCCCGTCGTAGCTGATCGAGGGCAGCGTGCCGACCGGCAGATCAGCCGGCAGCATGCGGACCTCGGCGGCACGGGGACCCGTCCACGCCTTCCGGGAAGCGGCGATGAACGCCCGCTGCCCGTCGGCGACCGAGGCGGCGTCCTCGACGGAGTCGATGCGCGGCAGCCCGACCAGCATGTGCAGGCCCTCGGCGGTGATCCCGCGCCCCGGCCGCCCGGCGGGGACGAGCCCCTGGGCCTTACGGTTCACCTCCGACTCGAACGCGTCGCCCAGCTTCAGCTCGATGCGGCTCTGCAGGGAGTCGCGCAGGCCCGCCCGGATGTCGGCCCACTTGTTGGACGCGACCCACACGTGTATGCCGAAGCCGAGGCCGGACGTGCCGAGCGTCGTGATGGTCGGGTCGAGGTCCTCGAACTCGCTCTTCAGCGTCGTCCACCCGTCGACGACGAGGAAGACGTCGGTGGGGAACCGGTCGGGCGGGATGCTGCCGTCCCGTCGTCCGCGCCGATAGCTCGCCATGGAGTCGATGCCGAGCCTGGCGAACATGAGTTCCCGGCTGGTGCGCAACGAGTTGACCTCGGCGATCGTCCGCCGGACGCGGTCGACGTCCAGGCGTCCGCACACCGAACCCACATGGGGCAGGTCGCGCAGGGACGTGAGCCCGCCGCCACCGAAGTCGAGCACGTAGAAGCCCACCTCGGCGGGCGTGTGCGTCAGCGCCAGGGAGGCGATCGCCGTCCGCAGGGTCATCGACTTGCCCGACTGCGGACCGCCCACGACCGCGAGATGACCGCCCGACCCGGAGAAGTCCACCCACATGGGGTCGCGCCGCTGATGACGTGGCCGGTCGATGAGCGCCACCGGGGCGGCCAGGCGCGAGCGGCGGCGTTCGTCCAGCACCTGGAGGCCCCGCCCGGGCACCTCACCGACGGCGCCGAGCAGCTGATCGAGCGCGGGTGGCATGCCCAGGGGTGGAAGCCACACCTGATGGGCCGGCCATCCGTGACCGGTCACCCGATTGACCACCAGGCCGAGCAGGGTTTCCTCCTCGTCGTCGATCGGGGCGTCCTTCGCCTTGTCAGCAGCAGAAAGGTCCGCCCCCGGCCTGAACTGTGGTTCGGGCTCGGGAGGAGGCTGGACGACCGGCACGTAGTCGCTGCTGAACTCCAGCACCGGAGGCGTCCAGGTGCGCTCGGGCAGCGGCACAGTCAGTTCGGACGATGCCGAGACCGCGGGGGCGGGTGAGCCGTGCCACGGGCCGGACACGTAGGCGGCCTTGAAGCGGACGAGATCTTTCGTCCCCTCCTTGAGGTAGCCGTTGCCGGGCGGGGTGGGCAGCTCGTAGGCGTCCGGGACGCCGATGACGACGCGCGACTCGGCCGGCGAGAAGGTGCGCAACGCGATCCGGTACGACAAGAACGTGTCGAGGCCGCGTAGCTTGCCCTCCTCCAACCGCTGCGAGGCCAGCAGCAGGTGGACGGCGATCGATCGGCCCACGCGTCCGATCTGCAGGAACAGATCGATGAACTCGGGCCTGGCGGTGAGCAGCTCCGAGAACTCGTCCACGATGAAGAACAGGCTGGGCATCGGCTCGAGGTTCGCCCCCGCCTGGCGGGCCTCCTCGTAGTCCTGCCGGTTCTTGAAGTTGCCCGCGGCGCGCAGCACCTCCATGCGGCGGTCCAACTCGCCGCTGATCGCGTCCTGCATACGGTCGACGAGCACCAGCTCACCCTCCAGGTTGGTGATCGTGGCCGACACGTGCGGCAGGGCATCGAGCCCGAGGAACGTCGCCCCGCCCTTGAAGTCGACGAGGATGAAGTTCAGCTGGTCCGGCGGGTGTGTCATCGCCATGCCGAGGACGAGCGTCCGCAGGAACTCGGACTTGCCCGAACCCGTGGCGCCGATGCAGATGCCGTGGGGGCCCATGCCTCCCATGGCCGATTCCTTGATGTCGAGCTCGACCGGCTGGCCCTGCTCTCCCGTGCCGAACGGGATTCGCAGGTGCTGGTGCATGGGACGCGGCCTCCAGCACTGCCGCACGTCGAGGGTGAGCGGATCGCCCACGCCCAGCATGGCCGGGTAGTCCTTCGGCGGCTCGAAGGCGACGGTCGGCCCGTCCTCCTCGCCGACCGGGCTGACCGGAAGCCGGTACGGGGCCAACTGGCGCGAGAGCATCTCCGCGTAGACCATCTCCACCTGGTCCGCCCTGCCCAGAGCCGTGCGGGCCTGGGCGCCCTTGGCCGTCCGGCGATGCAGGAAGAGGTCACCGTCGTCGGTGACCTCCAGCACGGCGACGCCTGCCTCGACCCGGCGAGGCACTCCGGCGTCCCCACCGACGACCAGGCCCGTCACCTTGGTGCCGGGCACCTGGAACGCCGAGGGCCTGACGTCCGGCACACCTTCGGCGACGACGAGGACGATCCGCGGGTCGCCCTCGGACGCCCCCTGGGCCCGGGCGCCGACGCTCGACAACTCGCCCGCCGAGGTGGCGAACAACCGCACCGAGCCGGCGCCGTCCGTCTCGTTCGGGCTCTGGAGGTGTGGCAGCCATTTCACCCACTGCCACTGCTGCTGTACGGCCGGCGACGCGGCCACCATGATCCGCAGGTCACCGGGCGCGTGCCAGGTGACCGCTTGGGCGATCATGGCCTGGGCGAGACGACGACAGCGGGCGGGGTCGCCGACGAGCCTGATCTGGTCGAAGCCGTCGAGATTGATCGACAGAGGCACACCCTGGACGAGACGATGCGTCCGCATGAATCGGCGCAGGGCACCCGTGGTCAGGGGCTCGAGGTCGTCGACCGGCTGGGCCTCGGGCGGGGTCAACCGCTTGGCGAACTGCTGGGCACCGACCGACACACGGATCGCGGAGAAGTCCTCGTCGGTCGGGCGGCGTTCCCACATCCGCGGACTGCCGACGACCGTCCACAGGGTCTCCGGATCGGGGTGGCGGAACTCGACGGCCGCGCGCTGGGCGTCCGCGGCGTCACGCACCTGCCTGCGCGTCTGGCCGAGGTATCGGAAGTAGTCGCGTCTGTTGGCGTCGAGTTGCTGTGCCTGGTCGTCGTTGCCGCGGCCCGCCTGACTCAGCATCATGCCCGCCATCGACACCGCGTAGAGGACCCCGACCACGCCGCCTATGGCGCCCCGTCCGGAGCCGAACATGTTGCCGCCCATCATCATGAGGCCCATGGCCAGGCCCCCGGCCACCATGGGGAGCATGCGTAACGCGGCCCCGAAGTTGCGTCCCGCCGGTGGCGGGGGCACCTCGGGGGGAGGCTCCAGCAACACGTCCCCACGGGGCATGGCTGGCTGGGCCACCCGCTTGGGGCGGTTGAAGGTGACCAATCCCATGGGCCAATCATGCCCTGTCGCAGTGGCACGGCCCGGTCCGCGGGGAACTGACCAGGTACTGACGCCCGCCCGGCGCGCGAAGCAGACGCGGGCCGGGCCGACCGGGCCCTCTCAACCGTTAGGCTCTCGCTGTGAGCACTGCTGATGAGGACCTGGCGCGGGTCACGGTCATCTCCCCCACTCGTCGCGTGGATCTCGCTCTGCCCGGTGCCGTGACGCTCGGTGAACTGCTGCCCAGCATCGTACGGTTCTCCGGCCACGAGGCCGGCACCCCTCAAGAAGCGGTGCACGGCTGGGTGCTCCAGCGCTTCGGGGAAGACCCCCTCGACCCGAACTCGCCGGTCTCGAAGCTCGCGATCCGCGACGGCGACACCCTCTACCTGCGTCAACGGGACAATGCGATGCCGGACGCAGCCTTCGACGATGTCGTCGACGCGGTGTCGTCCACCGTGTCGCGACGGCCCTCATGGCGGACGACGCACTCGCAGGCGTTCGCGATCGCGGCCACCGTCCTGGTGCTCGTCGGAATCCCCCTGATGGTCATGCTGATCCAGTTCGGCGCGGAACCGGTCGGCAGGCGGGGCTACTGGGGGGCCGGCCTGGATCTCGTCTGTTCGTCCGCCGCGGTCATCGCCTCGATCGCCCTGTCACGCGCGGCCGGTGAATACCGGGTGTCGGCGGCACTGGCCTGGTCGGGTGTGGCGCTGGCCGGGCTCGGGGGTTATCAGCTCGTCGACGTGGCGGACATGCCGGTGCGGGTCGTGATGGCCTCCGCCCTCGTGCTGGTGGCCTCGACCGCCTGCGCACTGGCATCGGCGGTGACCATGATGGCGCTGTTCACCGCATCGGTGGCCTCCGCGATCGTGCTGCTGGCCTCGATCGTCGCCGCGCTCGTCCCCTCGTCCACGGCGAAGGTGTCGGCCGTGGCGATCTCGGCCGTGCTCGCCGCCACCGCACTCGCGCCGACCCTGTCGTATCAGTTGGCGCGCATTCAACTCCCGAATCTGCCGAGCACCTCCGAGGCCCTCCTGGCCGACGAGGAACCCGTGCAGTCCGACATCGTCGAACGCGCGATGCTGGCCGACCGCATTCTGGGTGGGCTGCTGGCGGCCACCGCGGTCGTCTGCATCCTGTTCTCCGCCGAACTGCTGTGGCGGGGCAACTGGTGGAGCGTGGGACTCGCGGCATGCGTCGGACTGGCCTTGCTCATCCGGGCCCGCGTGTTCGTCGGCCTGAGCCAGCGGCTCGCTCTGCTGATACCCGGCGTCCTCATCACGGTGCTGTCAGGCCTGGCGTCCCTCAGCCTGCTCGAACTCGCGCCGCCGCTACAGGCGGGGCTCGTCATCACGGTGGTGGCGGTGGCGGCTGTGGCCCTGACCCACTACGCCGCCCGCGGATACAAGAAGTTCGGTTCCCCGATGACCGGGCGCGCCCTCGACATCCTGGAATGGATCGTTGTGATGGCCGTCGTCCCCCTGATGCTGGGCGTGATCGGCACCTACGGGTGGGTGCAGACCCTGTTCACCGGCGCCTGAGCACACGGCGTCGGACTACGACCCCTGAGCTTGTCGAAGGCGGTGTGCTCGCTTCGACAAGCTCAACGAGCACACCGCGATACGCTCCCTGAGCCCGTCGAAGGGACAAAGGTTCGCTTCGACAAGCTCGACGAGCACAGCAATCGGTCCCTGAGCCCGTCGAAGGGACAAGAGCTCATTTCGACAAGCTCAACGAGCACACCGCGAAACGATCCCTGAGCCCGTCGAAGGGACAAAAGGTTCGCTTCGACAAGCCCAACAAGCACACCGCGATACGGTCCCTGAGCCCGTCGAAGGGACAAAAGGTTCGCTTCGACAAGCTCAACGAGCACACCGACAGCCTGCCGAAGGGAGGCCCGTCACGCCCGGAAGAGCAGCTCGTACTCCGTCGGTGTGGGCGGCATGAGCACGCGCGAGACCCGGCGCGGCATGGCCACGACCACCTCGTTCTCGGCGAGGTTGTTCACCTGCCGCAGCTGCTGGGCGGTCAGCACGTATCCACGCCGCAGGTTCTCGGCGACGCGCGCATCACACGGTGACACCAGCGCCAGGTCGCACGACCGGAGTGCATGGATGGCCGTGCCGGACGCGGCGTCGTTCAGCACGAGCACCGCCTGCCATGCCCCCAGCGACATGCGAATGCCGTCCGACTGTGCCAGATCGTCCACGACCAGACTCGGACGATACGGGCGGCCCTGACCCGGCACCGATCGGGCGTCCGGCAGGACGTCGATGGTCCCGCCGCATCCCTGGATCACCCGCACCAACGACTCCCAGACCCGCGGCGTCGACGTGACGACCGTCACGTGCGCGCCCAGCGTGACCGCACGGAACACCAGGACCCACTTCATGTAGTCCCGGGTGGACACGAGCACGCGGGTGGGCTCCGGACGGAAGATGCGCACGGTTATCGGATGCCCGTCACCCGTGGGCCCGATCAGCAGGCCGCTCGGGCCGGTACGGACGAACTCACGGCGCTCCACCACACTCGCGCCGGGTGGCTCCCACGCGGGCGCGCTCATGCCTCCACCTGCCTGCCCAGCGGAACCGTCCCGAGCATCGCGGGCACCTGGTCACCGCCTGCCGGACCGAAGGAAATCCGCCCCGACAACGCCTCTTGAAGCGCGTTCGTCGCGTTCACCGCCTGATCGGGCGTCGGCGCGACCAGGCGCACGGCGCCCGCTGAGCGATCCGATCCATCGAGTGTGTACGACGTGACGCCGAACACGGCGTTCGCGCCGCTCAAGGCGTCCAGCAAGGCCTGATAGCCGGACGAGGGATCCTCCCCCCAACCCGTGACCCGACGTCCGCAGTGGGCGAACCCGTCGCAGTCCCAGTGATCCCATTCCTCACGCGAACGCACGTCCCCGAAATCGGGTGCCGACCCGGCGGTGAGGGCCAGCACGTCGTTGATCTCCATCGCCGTGAGCTCGCGCGTGGTGATGCCCTGGCGTTTGAGTGCCGACTGAACGCGATGAAGGCCGAAGCGCAGCGTCGCGTGGACGCCGTCGTTGCTCGCCCCCCTGCTGGCGATCGCCTCGAGGCAGAGCCTCGGATCGAGCCGTACACCGATCCAGGTGCGCCTGACCGCGGGCGGTGCGTTCGTCCCCATGATCTCGAGGTACGACCGCACGGCCGGGGATCCCGGCATCAGCATGACCCCGGCCGGAGCGGGCACCGTGTACGTGATCACCTGCAGCGTCGCGAAGACGATGTCGTCCTGGACCGTGAGCCCGCGCAGAGCAGACAGGTCGATGCGATCGTCCTTGTCGGCGAACAGGGCATCGTCCGAAGCCACGCCGAGCAGTGCCGTCCAGGACGATCCGTCGGTGATCATCCCGACGTCGTCGCCGCGTGCCGAACGGGTCTGGCTCACCGTCAGGCCCGGCACCCATTCCCCGAGGGGGACGAGGTCGGTCGGGAGCGCCGGGTCTGACGCCCGCTCACGCGCGCGCCGCTGGAACCGGGCGCGGCGTCCGATGCGCTGGATGAGCGTCAGACCCCCCACAGGAATGCCGAGGACGAGGGCCGTGATCAGCAGCACACCCGCGGCGATCAGCGAGAACACCGTGTGCCGGACGGCCAGCAGGGCAACCGCGATGACGACGGTCTCCCAGGTCACGGCGAGCCGGAGCCCGCGCTCCGTCCAAGGCCGGAGCGGCACGGCCACCGCCCCCTGGCTGACGGCTCTGTCCACGCCCACCTCCTGTCGGGACCCGGCCACGACCGGATGGCCGCTGCCGCGATTCGCACCATTACTCTAGGGGCTGGTGGTGGCGCCCGGACCCGCCCGGCAACGGCGAGCACCGGAGTCGACCCACGGCGGTGGACAATGAGCACCAACGTGGGCAGCCGCCTTGCCCCGCCCCCGACGACAGGAGCAGACAGCAGATGGCGAGCCGAAAGGACCTGCTCAAGGCGTACTCCTTCACCACGCAGCGCCTGGTCGCTTCGCTGGTCGACCGGGATCCGGACAACGCCACGGGCCCGCTCCGGCGAGTGGCGACGGCGACCTTCGTGGGGATCATGATCGGGGTGGTGCTCGTCGCCGGCAGTGCGCTGCTGGGCTATCTGCGTCCCGGTCAGTCGAACGCCTGGAAGCAGGACGACGGTGCCCTGATCGCCGATGTGAACTCCGGACTGCTCTTCATCTACTACAAGAGCGAACAGACCGGCGAGGAGACACTGCTCCCCATGGCGGACGTCGCCTCCGCGCGCCTGGCGATCGGCGGTTCGGAGATCAAGGTCGTGAAGACCGACAAGCTTCAGGGCATCCAACAGGACGCCATCCGCGGCATCCCCGACGCACCGCGTCAGCTCCCGCCGACCTCGCAGATGAACCCCTACCCGTTCCGCACATGTTCGACGTCGCCCGACAGTGACGGCGAGCGCTACATCACCATCGAGGTCGGAACCGAGTCGTCCTCCGAGCCGACGACCGTGGACGACGACGTCGCCGTCATCGTCGAGGCGGACGACGGGGAGCACTTCCTCGTGATGAACGGGCAATACCACCACCTCTACCGGACGGGCGGATCGAGCAGGTCGGCGGTGGCGTCCTACCTGCCGGTGATCTCCACGGGCAACGCCTGGCTGTCGGCGCTGCCGGAGGGTCTGCCCATCGAGCCCCTCGACATCCAGAACCGGGGAGGCGTCCCGACCGTCCGGCAGGTGCAGCCCGACATGACGATCGGGAGCGTGGCCATGGTGGAGGCCAGCGAGCTCAACCCCGAGCCGCGCTATTTCATCCAGTTGGCCGACGGCCTGGCGGAGACGTCGTTCCTCAACATGGCGACCGAGCTCGCATTCTCGGGCGGAGGACGCACCGACCCGATCAAGATCACGGCGCAGGCAGCCGACATGAACATGAGCGAGACCACGCCGCGGTTGACAACCTCCGGCATCCCGATGGGCCGCCCGACCGCCCCCAGCACCCAGGAACAACAGCCGTCGGTGTGTGCGACCTACGTCGACCCGGACGCGAACGACGGTCGGACGACGCCCGTGATCACGGTCGGTTCGCCGACGCCCGAGCTTCCCACCTCCGTGGCCGAGAACCCCCCGAGCCGGGCCTACGCCGACTACATCGAGGTCGACCCCCTGCACGGCGCGCTCCTGCAGGACATCGCGGTCGCCGAGGACCAGTCGGACGAGGGCCCTACCTTCCTGCTCACCGACGCACGCGTCTACGGCATTCCCGACCGTAGCTCCCGCGAGTCGCTCGGCTACGCCCCGGGCGGATCGAGCGCTGCCCCCGTCCTGCGGGTGCCGGGAATGCTGATCCGGCTCGTCGGGCCGGTGGACGTGCAACTGTCGCGCGATGCCGTCGTCCCGGCGCTGCCCGCCGACCTGAAGGTACCTGAGTAGTACTCACTACATTCAGCCTGACGAGCAGCTATGCGTTTGAGTACCACCTCCCGGCAGCCATGACCCCCGTTTTGCCTACTGTTGAACGTGTAGGGAGAAACTCAGCCTCGGGCTTCGGTCGTTGGCTGGGCACACACAAACCGAGCCCCAGCTCGAACCCCCATGTGGAAGGAAGGCAGCAATGTCGCAGGACCAGCAGCAAAACCGGTACGAGATCGGCGTGGCCATCCAGCAGCTCAGCGATGCCGACCAGCAGATCGAGCGAATCCAGGCCACCCTCCGCAACGAGATGGCAGCTCTTCAGAGTTCCTGGCAGGGCAACGCGTCCGCGGCGTTCAGCAAGGCCCACAGCGCCTTCGACGACAAGTTCGAGACCACTCAGAAGGAACTCCAGCGTATCCAGGAAGTGCTGCAGAGCTCGCTGGGCGACTACACCCGCAACGAAGCCGATCAGGAGCAGGCCTCGTCCGCGATCTTCAACGCGCTGAACTTCTGAGCCCACCCGCAACCACACCATCCAGGAGAGCATCATGAGCGACTTCACCCGTGTTTCCGCCGCAGGCATGCAGGCCGGTATCGAGTCCCTCGCCAAGGCCAACCGCGACCTTCAGTCGACTCTCGAGTCCCTCAAGAGCGAACTGCAGGGTTCGCTGGCGAACTGGGACGGCAATGCCCAGCGTGAGTACAACACCGTCCAGCAGCGCTGGGACCAGCAGGCGATCGAGCTGAACAATGTCGTCCAGCAGATGACCCAGGTACTCGGCCAGATCTCGCAGGGCTACGACGACAACGAGCGTCGCGTCGCCGGTCGCTGGAGCTGAGTCACGGTCGTCGCAGGGCCTCGTCATCCAGGGGACGGGGCCCTGTGGCATGTCCGGGACCCGTTCGAGGAGAATCCGGCGAGGTCATCTCGCGTCCGCGTGACACAGTTCCTTCGAACGACCCGGACGCCATACGAGGCGAAAGAAAACACCTTGTCAGGCGGATTCGTTTGTTAGCCGTCGGGAATTTGAAGGAACTGTGTCACGCCCGTCCGCTGTAACCGCCTCCGCACCCGGCGATCGCGCCCGGGTTCAGGCTCCGCGGCTGCCTCAGTGCAGCAGTTTGCTCATCCGGCGGTCGGCCAACGGCTTCCCACCGGTCTGACACCCCGGGCAGTACTGCAGGGACGAGTCGGCGAAGCTCACCTCGGCGATCGTCGTCCCGCACACCGGGCACGCTTCCCCCGTCCGCCCGTGGACGCGCATCCCGGCTCGCTTGTCGTCCTTGAGCTGCTTGGCCGGTAGACCGCGAGCCCGTACCAGTGCGTCGGCCAGCACGGTCTTGACCGCCACGAACAGATCGCCACGGCGATCCGCGTCGAGGCCCGACGCGGGAGCGAACGGGCTGAGCCTGGCGGCGTGGAGTATCTCGTCGCTGTAGGCGTTGCCGATGCCGGCGATCACCCGCTGGTCGCGGAGCACACCCTTGATCTGCGCCCGGCCCGCACGCTCCAGGACCGTGTCCAGAGCCGCGCGATCGAAGGCATCGTCCAGCGGATCGGGCCCCAACGTCGCGATCCCCGGCACCTCACCCGGGTCACCGACCACGTAGACGGCGAGTTTCTTCTGTGTGCCACCCTCCGTCAGGTCGAAACCGGAGCCGTCGTCCAGCGCGACGCGCAGGCTGAGCGGCCCCTTGCCGGGCCGGGCCGGCCTGACGGATTGTTCGTCCTTCCACGTCACCCATCCACCTCTGGCCAGATGAAACACCAGGTGAGTCCCCTGCGCATCGACATCGAGGAACTTGCCGAACCTGTGGACACCCGCGATCTCGGCGCCCACGATCGCATCGAGGGGCGGCGCGTACGTCTTGAGGGCGCTGAAGTCGACGAGCTGGATGCCGGCGACCACTCGGCCGCGCAGCCGCTCGTCCAGAAAGCCCGCGAGGGCCTCCACCTGGGGAAGTTCGGGCATCACCACTCCTCGTCCGACATGGTTCTACCCAGCCATCGTCTCCCATCGCGGGCCGGCTTTGAAGAGGGACGCGGCGAAGTCGCGCCGCCCATATCCCGGCGGGTGCTGCGCCGGGAGCCGGAAGGCAACGGCGAGGGCGGGCAGTACGACGATCGCCGTGACCGCCTCCGAAGCAGCCCGGGCTCGCCTCAGGCCTCGTCAGGCGCTAGCACCGTGATGACCGCGGAGTCGTCGAGGGCGTCCTTGCCCTGCGCGTTCCCCAGCAGGTACAGCTGTTCCGCGGCCGCGGCGACCGGGGCGGCCAGATGCACCGATCGGCATGCGGCGTTCACGATGCCCATGTCCTTGACGAAGATGTCGAGGCGGCTCCTGACCTCCGCCCCGCCCTCGTCATAGGCCTGGAGCATGCGCGGCCCCCGATCCCCGAGCATGAAGGACGCGGCCGCGCCCGCCATCAGGGCCTCGAGCACCTGGGCCTTGTCGAGCCCGAGTCTGCCGGCCAGGGCGAGCGCCTCCCCCGCCGCCGCGATATGGACGCCGCACAGCAGCTGATTGACCGTCTTCATCTTCTGTCCGTCACCCGGTTCGTCCCCGATGCGGACGAGTGTCGACGCCAGGGCGGTCATGACCGGCTCGGCCAGGGCCCATCCCCGATCGGTCGCGCCGACGGTCATGAGCAGGTCGCCCCTGCCGGCTCGTACCGGTCCTCCCGACACCGGTGCGTCGATGAGGTCGATGCCTTCCTGGGTGAGGCGAGTGGCGACGTCCTGCACGGCCTCGATGCCGACCGTCGACGTGAGCAGAACGGCCGAGCCCTTCCTCATGGCGGACGACACCCCCGCCTCGCCCCACAGCAGGGTGACGAGCTGGGATTGGTTGCGGACGGCGACGAGCACGAGGTCGGCGTCGCGAACGGCCTCGTCCCCCGACGAAGTCACGACGACCCCGGCTCGGCGGGCGAGGGCCGCGCGCGCCTCGGCGACGTCGAAGGCGCGCACCGGAAAGCCCTGCGCGGCGAGCCAGGTGGCCATGGGCAGACCCATGGCACCGAGGCCGAGCACCGCGACGGTGGGCGCGGGGCGAGTCTGCGGACTCGGAGCGGATCGGGACATGCTGATCTCCTTTGACCGTGAAGGGATGGTGATCGTGACCGGTTTCCCACGATCGGGTGGGCAGCTGGTGCCGGACGAGCGGATGGAATCAGACCGACAGCTTGTCGACGACGTCGGCGAGCGACTCGGGGCCACCCACGTTGCCGGCGAAGACGACGTAGGGGATCCCTCGCGCGGGCCCCTCGACGGGTTCCCAGAGCGAGACGATGCCGGGCAGCATCGGGCCACGGACGAAGGCCCGCGTGATGCCCAGCCCGCGGGAAGCCACATCGCTCGACGTGATGCCGCCCTTGGCGACCACGAAACGTGGTGGATACCCGGCCAGCACCCGTCGCGCCACCTCGACCACGGCATCGGAGACAGTTCGGGCGATGGCCAGGGAGTCGGCGGCACCGTCACCGGTCACCAGCGCCCGTGACGTGCGGACGACGACGTTGCCGTCGGGGAGCGCGGCGAGCGCCTGCCCGACGATCGCATCAAGGTGCTCGTCGCGATCGGGGCCGAGCACCGTGGGCACGGAGATCTCCAGCTCGGTCGGGTTGCGCCGGGCGCGCAGGACGTCGAGTTGGCTGGTGGTCAGTTGCACGTGCGACCCGACGACGACGAGACCACCGGCGGAGTCCTCGGCGAGACCGCCCGTCCGGATCGCCGCGAGATCGTCCCGCTCCAAGGGCGGGTGGACGTCCTGGCCGATCCTGGCCCGGACGAACGGCGGGCCCACGCGATAGATGAACCGGCTGCCGGCGTCCTCGGCCTGCTGGAGCGCGAGTGCCAGCCGCCGCAGGTCGCTCTCGTCGACGATGTCGGGGACGATCGGCTGCTCGTCGTGCGCGCGGCGCAGCCTCTCCACCACTTTCGGCAGGTCGGTTCGCAGGTCGGCGAGCGGGATCTCGACCACCGAGGACGCCGGGATCGAGCCTCGGCTTTTCTCCTCGACCCAGTCGGCCAGCCGGGAGCTCCGGTAGCCGAAGGTCGCGTCCCGCGCGAACTCGGTCTCACCCACGGGGGTAAAACCCTCGGTGAGGCTGCCCGCGTAGTGGATACCGTGCACGGTGATGCGTCCGGCCTCGCCGAACGCGGGGACGACGACGATGCCGTCGATGGACCGGCCGTCGTGGTCGGCGATGCACCTCGCCAGCACCTGGGGTTCGAGTGGGAAGTGCCCGCGCAGGGTCGAGTCCGACCGCGATACGAAGTCGACCCTGATTCCCGTACGGTCCGACGCTTCGAATGCCGCCCGGGCCACCTCCCGGTTCCGCTCGGCGGCGTCGCCGGGATCGAGGCTGCGCGAATTCGTCATCACGTAGACGGCAGGGCGTCCCTGAGTGAGCGCCCAGGCGAGCGAGTCCGGCGTCCAGTCGGTGAGCACGGGGAGATCCGCGACCGATTGGGTGCCGGTGGGGTCGTCGTCGAGCACGATCAGGACGCGCCCGCCGTCCCCCGAACAGGCGCGGACCTCCTCCGCGGTGACGGTTGCGGGCGGCGGGCATGCGCTGAGAAGTTGCTGGTAGCTGATGGACACGGCTCCCCTTCGAGTTTGTCATCAGATATCTGATGACTACATACTAGTGAGCCCCTCAGGCCGGCGCAAGAGTGCGCGTCAGCCGGCCCGCACCACCACGGGGCCGTGAAGCCACACCCGCGCCACATGCTCGACGTCGAGGTCGAGAGCGCGGCACAGCAGGACGACGGACCCGAACGCGGGTGACGGCAGGCGGCCGGACTCGACCTTGCGCAACGTCTCCGGAGACATCTGTGCGGCTGCGGCGACCTCGTCCAGGCTTTTCTCGCCACGAGCGGCGCGAAGCGCCTGACCGAGCCGTCGTCCCGCATCGATCTGCTCGGGCGTGAGAGGGTTGCGGACCATGTGCGACGCTCCTCGAATCAGGGACTGGTATAATCATACCAACCCGTTCCGGTTCGAGGCGCTGTTGCGACCACCGGTCGGTATTATTATACCAGGAGACGTGATGATCGAACTCAAGACAGACGCGGACATCGCCCGCATGCGCGAGGCTGGGCGATTCGTCGCCCAGGTGCTCGACGAGCTGCGCGCGATGGTCGACGTCGGGGTGAACCTGCTGGACATCGAGTACCGGGCCCGGCAACTGATCCAGGCACGCGGTGCCGTCTCCTGCTACTGGGACTACGCGCCCTCGTTCGGCAACGGCCCGTTCCGCAACGTGATCTGCCTGTCCGTCAACGACGCGGTGCTGCACGGACTGCCCCACGATCAGGTGCTCCAGGACGGGGACCTGCTGAGCATGGACTTCGCCGTGTCCGTCGACGGCTGGGTCGGCGACCACGCGATCAGCGTCATCGCCGGAAACCCCCGCGAACAGGACGTCCGCCTCATCCGCGCCACCGAGGAGGCACTCGCGGCCGGTATCGCCGCTGCCCGGCCCGGCAACCGGATCGGCGACGTCTCCCATGCCATCGCCGAGGTCGCCCACGCCTACGGATACTCGCCCAACGACGAGTTCGGTGGCCACGGTGTCGGTCGCACCATGCACGAGGGCCTGTCGGTGCCGAACATCGGACGCCCCGGACGCGGCTTCCGCCTGCAGCCCGGGCTCACCTTCGCCGTGGAGCCGTGGCTCGCCGCCGGAACCGACCGCGTCATCTACGACCCTGACGGCTGGACGATCCGCTCGGCCGACGGCTCGCGCGGCGCCCACAGCGAGCACACCATCGCCGTCACCGAGGACGGGCCGCTCATCCTCACCGCCGAATAGCGCCGCGGCTCCAGGTCACCGCGACGCGACGTAGGTGTCGAGATCGTTCTGCGTCTGGTCCATGTGGGAGGTCATCGCACGCCGGGCGGCATCCGGGTCGCGGGCCGCGATCGCGTCCAGGACGCCGTGGTGCTGCACGATGGCATTGGTGCGGATCTGGCCCACCGACGAGGTCTGCGTCCGCGAGAACTCCAAGGTCGACCGCATCGGATCGAAGATGGCCGCCACGAAGGGATTCTGCGTACCCCGGAGGATCGCGTCGTGGAAGTCGATGTCGGCGTCCACGAAACCGGCCACGTCGTCCTCGTGAGCCGCCG
This sequence comes from Brooklawnia cerclae, assembly GCF_011758645.1. Taxonomy (NCBI): domain Bacteria; kingdom Bacillati; phylum Actinomycetota; class Actinomycetes; order Propionibacteriales; family Propionibacteriaceae; genus Brooklawnia; species Brooklawnia cerclae. The sequence goes on from NZ_JAAMOZ010000004.1 coordinate 52,552, forward strand.
CCTCCATGCGTGCCACGCAAGCCCCCAACTCGTCCACGAGGTCGTCCGACCGCCGCACGGCGCACAACTCCGCCGCGCCGATCTCGATCATCCGCCGCACCTCGATGAGCTGGGCCGACACGCCGGTGCCGTTCGGGTCGAGCCGCTGCAGGCGGGCGATGGCATCGATGTCGCGCCAGTGATCGACGGGCACCACGAACGTCCCCACCCCGTGCTCGACACGGATGATCCCGCGCTGCTCCAGGCCCTTCATCGCCTCGCGCACGGTCAGGCGGCTGACACCGCACTCGCGCGCGAGTGTGTCCTGGTTGGGCAGTGCACCCGACTCGAAGTCGCCCGCCAGGATGCGGTCGAGGAGCTGGGTCGCGGTCGCGTCGACAAGGTTCTCGCGCGTCACATGGCCCCCTTCGCCCGCAGGTGCCGCAAGGATATCCCAGCGCCCCCGCACCGCCCCGCCGAACGCATCGATCACGCCGTCCGGTCCAGCAGCCAGTCCCCCGGACGACGCATCCGCGACCAGGCGGTGTCCGGGGCGTCCAGTGCCGTACCGAGCCTGGCCAGGTAGTCATCCCGCGAGATCTCGCTCGCCCCCATCGATGCGAGGTGCTCGGTGACCCACTGGACGTCCAGCAGCGCCTCACCGTCGAGCCTCGACCGGAGTTCGTTGACGAGCCGACCGAGGGCCACCTTGGACGCGTCCCGCCCGAGTTCGGGGTCGTGGAACATCGACTCGCCCGCGAACAGTCCCCGCAGGCTCACGCCGTACAGGCCCCCGACGAGGCGCCCCCGGGCATCCCAGGTCTCGACCGAATGGACGAGCCCTCGTCCGTACAACTCGGTGTACACGCGGCGCACCTCAGCGTCGATCCATCCGCCGGGACGCGACGGGTCGGCGCACCGCAGCAGCACCTCCTCGAAGGCCTGGTCGATCGTCGTGGTGTACCGGCGGCCCGACTTGCGCAGGCTCCGCGTCACGCGCAGGTCGTCCAGGTCGAGCACTCCCCTGCGAACCGGTGACCACCAGCCCATCTGCCCGTCGAAACCGGACTCGTGAAGCGGCATCGGGAAGACGCCGGAGCAGTAGGCGGCCAGGACGATCGAGGCGTCGAACTCGTCGCTGAACGCGATGAGGTCCTGGTCCGGCCACTGGCCGGAAGGCCCGAACGCGCGCAATATCACCCTGTCATTGTCCCACTGGGGTCCGACAACGCCGGTTTCCCGGCGCTCGCTTCGACAGGCTCACCGAGCCAACGATCCTTGAGCCCGTCGAAATGACCACCAGCCACCGGCCCTTGAGCCCGTCGAAAGGACCACCAGCCACCGGCCCTTGAGCCTGTCGAAAGGACCGGCCACCCAAGCGCCGCCACCTACCGCTGGTGGCGCGGCACCCACTCGCTCAGCGGGTTGCCCACGTACAACTGCCGGGGCCGGTAGATACGCTGCGTCGGCTCGTCGTGCAGTTCCTTCCAGTTGGCGATCCAACCGGGCATCCGCCCCATCGCGAACATCACCGTGTACATGTTCAGCGGAATCCCGATGGCCCGCAGGATGATGCCCGAGTAGAAGTCGACGTTCGGGTAGAGCTTGCGCTCGACGAAGTAGTCGTCGCGCAGCGCCTCGTCGGCCAGTTCCTGCGCGAGCCCGAGCAACGGGTCCTGTGTCTTCAGCGAGTTCAGCAGGCGCTCGGCGGCCTCCCGGAGGATCTTCGCGCGCGGGTCGAAGTTCTTGTACACCCGGTGACCGAAGCCCATGAGCTTGACGTTGTTCGAGCGGTCCTTCACCTCGTTCAGGAACTGCCGGGGGGTCAGCCCCTCGCGACGCATGCGCTGCAGCATCTGGACGACCTCGACGTTCGCCCCGCCGTGCTTGGGCCCCCACAGGGCGACGACACCGGCCGAACAGGACGCGTACAGGTTCGCCTCGCCGGAGGCCACCATGCGCACCGTCGAGGTGGAGCAGTTCTGCTCGTGGTCGGCGTGCAGCACCAGGAACATGTTCAGCGCGTGGCTCACCTCGGGGGATGCCTCGTAGAGCCGGTAGGGCTGCGAGAACATCATGTGCAAGAAGTTGTCCACGTACTTGAGGTCGTGGCGGGGGTACATGATCGGCTCGCCGATGCTCGACTTGTACGACGCCGCGGCGATCGTCCGCACCTTGCTCATGAGACGCGCCGCGTACATCAGCAGGGTCTGATCGTCCCCGGGCTCGATCTTGGGCCGCTCATGGGTCGACAACGAGTTGATCATGGCCGACATGATCGCCATCGGGTGCGAACTCGTGGGGAACGCGTCGAAGTGCTTCATCATCGACTCGTGCAGGGGTGAGCTCTCGGTGAGCAGGTCGGTCAGATGCTCCCGCTCCTCCCTGGTCGGCAGGCGGCCGAAGATCAGCAGGAAGCTGGTCTCCACGAAGCTGGACCTCTCCGCCAACTGCTCGATGGGGATGCCGCGGTAGCGCAGGATTCCCTTGTCACCGTCGATGTAGGTGATCGCCGACCGGCACGACCCGGTGTTCACGTAGCCCTCGTCCAACGTGATCATGCCGGTCTGTGATCGCAGGCTACTGATGTCGATCGCCCGTTCGCCCTCGGTGCCGACGACGATCGGAAGCTCGTAGATCTGGCCATCGATCTCGAGGTGCGCGACGTCCGTCATGTGGTTCCTCTCTGTCAATCAGCTGCGGGGGTGCTCAGCCACGGGCCAATCCTCCCCCCGATGACGCAGTGCGGCGATGCTAGTCCACGCAGCGCCCACACGCACGGGCGGTCCTCACCGATCAGGGCCAGGTCCGGGAAGCATCCCTGGGCCAATGTCGTCAATCGCGTTACCGTTGAGGGGTCCCGAGAACAGCCGAGGAGCCCGCATGGCTGACACCGACCAGATCGGCAAGTCCATCATTGCAGCCGCCCCTATGAACGCGCCCAGCGGCGCGGGCTGGGTTCTGCGCCGCCTGGTCGACTTCGGCATCGAGGGAACCGACCAGCTGCCCGGGGCGCGCGTCTCCGCCGGGCACCACCTCGAGCGGCACGGATCGGTGGAGGCGGCCGTCGACGCCCTGATCGTCACGCACACCGCGCTGAGCGGGACGCAGGGCTTCATCACCAATCTCGGTGGCCTGGCCACTCTCCTGATCGGCGCACCGGCCAACCTGGCGAGCATCGCCGCTCTTCAGAGCCGCATGGTCGGTGCCATCGCACACCTGCGCGGATATGACCTCGACGATTCCCGCGTTCGCCACGCGATCCTGATGACCCTGCTCGGCAAGACGATCGTGGACGACCTCGTCGCCAGCGGCGACCTGCCCGGCACGCCGCTCGTGGTCGCCACAGCACCCGGAATCGACCGCAACCTCGAGCAGCTCATCGCCCAACGCGTCATGACCGCGATGCTCACCGCAGCCGGCGGCAAGCAATTGGTCAGCATCGTCGCCAAGCGGATCCCGATCATCGGTGGCGGTGTGGGCCTGGCGACCGACAGCTGGAACACCATCGCCGTCGGACGCTACGCCCGCGAGCAGTTCGTCAGCCGCCGTCCGACGCTGACGACGTAGACCGCGCGCCGTCCAAACGCCCGTTGAGCTTGTCGAAACGCCCGTTGAGCCTGTCGAAACGCCCGTTGAGCCCGTCGAAACGAGCCCCGTCCCTTCGACAAGCTCAGGGACCGTTCATTCAAACGCCCGTTGAGTTCAGGGGCCGTTCGTTCAAACGCCCGTTGAGCTTGTCGAAACGAGCGTTGAGCCCGTCGAAACGAGCCCATGTCCTTTCGACAAGCTCAAGGACCGCCCGTTCAGCTCAAGGACCGCCCGGTGAACTCGTCCCTTCGACAAGCTCAAGGGCCGCCTAGTCAAACGCCCGTTGAGCTTGTCGAAACGAGCGGCCTCCGACCCGCGCATCAATCGCGGTATACCCGCTCCACCCGCTGGTTGATCAGGCAGGTCACCTCGTAGCTGATCGTCCCCATCAAGCCCGCGAGCTCGTCGGCACCGATGGCCTGGTCGCCCTGCCGGCCGAGGACGACGACCTCGTCCCCCACCTTCACCGGCGGCTGCGAGCCGGGGGTGGCCGGGCCGAGATCGAGCATCGTCTGATCCATGCAGACCCGACCGGCCACCGGGTAGCCGGCGCCCCCGACGAGCATGCGTCCGCGGTTGGAGTTGAGGCGCGAGAACCCGTCGCCATACCCCACCGGCACCGTGGCCACCCAGGAGTCCTCAGGTGCGGTCCAGGTGCGGCCGTAGCCCACGGTCTCGCCCGCGAGCACCCGCTTGACGAAGCTCACCCTCGACTTCCAGGTGAGTGCCTGCTGGAGCTCGACGGGACGCGGGGTCCCCTCGGGGTCGGGGTAGTAGCCGTAGACCATGATGCCCGGGCGCACCATCGTGCACTCGGGCACCGGATGGCCGAGCACAGCACCCGAGTTGGACGCATGGACGAGCGGCACGGGGGCCAGTCCGGCGTCCGCACGGGCCTGCTGGACGTCGCGGACCGCGGCCAGGAACCTGGCCAGTTGGGCCCGTGTGAACTCGTCCCCACGAGGTGTGTCGCTGATGGGCAGGTGCGTGAACAGCCCCTGCAGGTCGAGGCCGCGCTCGGCCACGAGCCCGGCCATGGCGACCGCGTCCCGGGGCTCGCACCCGATACGGCGCATGCCCGTGTCGATGGCGAGGTGGACAGGGTAGGCCGACCGCCCTGCCCTGTCGGCGGCTCGTGCGAGCTCGTCGATGGTGGTCGCGTCGACGACCGGCACGGTGATGTCGGCGGCGATCGCGGCGTCCAGTTCCTCGGGAAAACAGTGGGACAGCCGAAGGATCGGGGTGTCGATGCCCGCGTCGCGCAACTCGATGCCCTCGGGAGTCGTCGCGACCCCGAACCAGTCCACGAGTCCTTCGGCGACCAGGTGGCGGGCGACGGGCACAGCACCGTGCCCGTATGCCTGGGCCTTCAGCGCCACCAGCACCTTCTTGCCGGGCGCCAGCGACCGGGCCTGGCGCACGTTGTGGGCGATGGCAGCAAGATTCACTTCCGCGTGTGTCGCGTAGAGCATGAAGCCATCCTTGCACTGCCGTTCGGGACCCGGCACGAGGGCGGCGGGGGACGACCCGGCCGCCGTCCCGAACAGCGCAGGTCAGTAGAGCAGCGCCAACTCCGGGGACGCGAGGATCTCGCTGATGTCGGCAAGGAACCTCGAGCCGCCCTCGCCGTCGATGAGCTGGTGGTCGAAGCTGAGCGCGAGCGTGGTCACCCAGCGCGGTTCGATTCGCTCGTCGTCCCCGGTGCCCACCACCCAGGGGCGCCGTTTGATCGCGCCCATGGCGAGGATCCCCGACTCGTCCCCGTTGATGATGGGGGTGCCGCTGTCGATGCCGAAGACGCCCACGTTGGTGATGCTGAAGGTGCCCCCGGAGTAGTCGGCGGGTTGGAGCTTGCCCGCCTTCGCCACCGCCACGATCTCGTTGATCGCACGGCACAACTCGACCAGGCTCAGGGTCTCCGCCTCCCGGATCACCGGGACGAGCAGGCCGCGTGGCGTCGCCGCCGCGATGCCGAGGTTCACATGGTCGTGGTGGACGATCTCACCGGCGCGGGCGTCCCAGGACGCGTTGAGGTCGGGCTGCCTGGCCATCGCGAGACACACGGCCTTGGCGTGCAGGAGCAGCGGCGACACGTGCAGGTCGCGGAACTCGCGGCGCTGCTTGAGGGTCGCCACCAGGGCCATGGTCGCGCTCACGTCCAGCGTGTTGAACTCGGTGACGTGCACGTGCTTGCCCACCGAGCCGGCGACGGCCTCGGCGGTGGCCTTCCGGACGCCCCTGATCGGCACACGCGCACCGTCGTCCACCCGGTTCATCCCCGCGGCGGCCTCGACGTCGGCCCGGCTCACGGACCCGCCCGGCCCGGTGGGGCGGATGGACTGCAGCGCGACCCCGAGATCGCGCGCGAGCCGCCGGACCAGCGGCTTGGCGAGCACCTTGCCCACCGGGGTGGTGGTGGGCCTCTGGACGGGAGCGGGGGCCGTCACGGGCGCCGCGACCGGGGATGGGTTGCGGCACCGCGTGGCGGGCTCGGGGATGGGACCGGAGCCGACGAGGTTCGCGGGAGGGGCCTCCTCGGGCTCCGCGGCCTGGGGCACGACGGGGGCCGGCAGGGGCTCGCCGGGCGAGCCGTCGTCGATCTCGATGATCGGGCTGCCGACGGCCACGGTCTGTCCGACGGGGGCCAGCAGGCGTCCGATCGTGCCCGAGACCGGGCTCGGCAGTTCCACCAGCGACTTGGCGGTCTCGATCTCGACGAGGATGTCGTTGATGCGCACCTCGTCGCCCTCGGCCACGAGCCAGTTGACGATCTCTGCCTCGACGAGACCCTCACCAGGGTCGGGCAGGTTGAACCGGAACATGCGTCCTTCCTTGTCAGTAGCCCAGTGAACGGTCGACGGCGGCCAGGATACGGTCGACGCCGGGCAGCCATTCAGCCTCGAGGCGACTCGGGGGGTAGGGCGTGTCGTAGCCGGTGACGCGCAACACGGGCGACTCGATCACGTAGAACAACTCCTCGGTGATGCGCGCCGCAAGCTCCGCGCCCGGCCCGTACGATCCGGCTGCCTCGTGCACGACGATCGCGCGGCTCGTGCGCCCGACGGATTCGAGGATGGTGGTCATGTCGAGCGGCGACAGGCTGCGGACGTCGACCACCTCGACGCTCCGCCCCTCGTCCGCGGCGACAGTGGCCGCGTCCAGGCACGTTCGCACCATCGGTCCCCACGCGAGCAAGGTCACCTCGGCCCCGGGACGCACCACTGCGGCCTCGTGCAGGTCGCGCCCGGGCGCGTCCAGACGGACCGTTCCCTTCTCGTGATAACGGCGTTTGGGCTCGAGGAAGATCACCGGGTCGGGTGAGGCGACGGCCTGCTGGATCATCCAGTAGGCGTCGTGCGGGTTCGAGGGACTGACCACCGTGAGGCCCGGGGTGTGGGTGAAGTACGCCTCGATCGACTCCGAGTGGTTCTCGATACTGCCGATGCCCCCGCCGTACGGGAACCGGACGACGACCGGCAGCCCGACGCGCCCATGGCTGCGGGAACGCAGCTTGGCGAGCTGCTGGGTGATCTGGTCGAACCCGGGGAACACGAAACCGTCGAACTGCAGTTCGACGACGGGCCGGTAGCCGCGCATGGCCATGCCGATGGCCGTGCCCACCAGACCCGACTCGGCCAGCGGGGAGTCGAGCACCCGGTCGGCGCCGAACCGCGCCTGCAGACCCTCGGTGACGCGGAACACCCCGCCGAGCGGCCCGATGTCCTCGCCGTACATGAGCACCCGGTCGTCGGCCTCCATGGCTGCCCGCAGCCCGGCGTTGAGCGCCTTGGCGAGAGTGAGGGTGGACGAGGAGACCGCCGTCGCCGTCTGGCTCATCGGGCCACCCGTCCGAGTGCCTCGGCGCGTTCGCGTTCCAGCAGGTCGGTCGTCCCGGCGTACACGCGGTCGAAGACCTGACCGAGCGACGGGTCGGGGACGCGGTCAACGGCCGCACGCACCTCGGCGCCGAACGCCTCGGTGTCCTGGTCGAGCTGGGCCTGCTGGGCGTCGTCCCACTCACCCACCGAGCGCAGCCACGCGCTCGTCCGGGCGATGGGATCGCGGTGCTGCCAGCCCTCGGACTCGTCCGCGGAACGGTACTTGGTGGGATCGTCGCTGGTGGTGTGGGCACCCATCCGGTAGGTGAACGCCTCGATGAGGGTCGGCCCCTGCCCCGTCCTGGCACGGTCGAGCGCCCAACTGGTCACGGCCTGCACGGCCAGTACGTCGTTGCCGTCGACCCGGATGCCGGGGATGCCGAACCCCCAGGCCCGCTGATAGAGGGGGACGCGACTCTGCCGCTCGACAGGCTCGCTGATCGCCCATTGGTTGTTGACGCAGATGAACACGGTCGGCGCCTGATAGGCGGCGGCGAAGATGTACGCCTCGTTGACGTCGCCCTCGCTGATCGCGCCGTCGCCGTGGAAGACCACACTCACACCCGGCTCGGACGACGGACGCTGCCCGTCGGTGCGCCGCGCGTCCTCCCGGCGGGCGTCGGCCGCCATGCCCATCGCGTAGCCGACCGCGTGCAGGGTGTGCGCGCCGATCACCATCGAGTAGTGGTGGAACCGCAGGGCCTCCGCGTCCCAGTCGCCCATCTCGCAGCCCTTGAAGATGCCGAACATCCGCTCGATGGGAAGCCCCATCAGCATGCCGACACCGTGCTCGCGGTGGCTGGGGAACACGTGGTCGGTTCCGCCCAGAACGCTGTGGACACCGACCTGGATCGCCTCCTGCCCGAGCAACGGGGCCCACAGGCCGAGTTGGCCCTTGCGCTGCAGAGCAGTCGCCTCGGTATCGAAGCGCCTTATCAATGCCATGTCCCGCAATAAAGCGGCTGTCTGGTCCGGAGGGGCGATCGGCGCGAAGTCCGGATCGTCCACTCGTACGCCACTGGGATCGACCAACTGCACCATCGGGGTGACGGACGCGGCGGGCGCCTCGAAGCGTCCACGCCCGGCCGTCCCGGACGCGCCGACCGGCTGGCCCATCGACATCGAACTGGTCACCCTGCCTCCTTGGAACCGGAAGTTACCGAACCGTAGGTTGCTGCCGGAATCAAGGTTACCGATTCGTAGGTTTCATGGCGGGAAGATGCCTACGGAACCGTAGGTAGGTTCTTGTGGGTTTCCGACAACGCGCACGAGGCCCGAGGAGAAAGGGAGCCCGTCGAAAGGGGCGGTCACTATCGAAGAGTCGGGCGTTTCGACAGGCTCAACAGGCGTTTCGACAGGCTCAACGATCGTGAGCGCCGGTCCCCGGTCTCGGTCCCTGAGCTTGTCGAAGGGAAGCCTGCCGAAAGGGAGCCTGTTGCCGGGGACCCCCGCAGCCAGAGCCGAGATTCAGTCGCCGAGCGTGGCGACCATGACCGCCTTGATGGTGTGCATGCGGTTCTCGGCCTCGTCGAAGATGATGTCAGCGTTCGCCTCGAAGACCTCGTCGGTGATCTCCAGACCCTCCAGACCTGTGAGCTCATGGATCTGACGGCCGATCGCGGTTCCCAGGTCGTGGTAGCTGGGCAGGCAGTGCATGACCTTCGTATCGGGCTTGCCGGTGCGCGACAACAGGTCGGCGTTCACCTGGTACGGGCGCAGCAGGTCGATGCGGGTGTCCCACACGTCCTTCGGCTCACCCATCGACACCCAGATGTCGGTGTAGACGACGTCGGCGCCGCGAACACCGGCGTCCACGTCCTCGGTGATGGTGATGCTCGCGCCCGAGCCGGACGCGAGCCGCTCCGCCTGCGCCACCACGTCGGAGGACGGCTGGAGCTCGGCAGGAGCGACGACGCGCACGTCCATGCCCATGAGCGCACCGCTGACGAGGATCGAGTTGCCGATGTTGTACCGGGCGTCACCGAGGTAGGCGATCGAGACCTCCGACAGCGGCCGGCCGAGGTGCTCACGAATCGTCAGCTGGTCGGCCAGCATCTGGGTGGGATGCCATTCGTTGGTGAGGCCGTTCCACACGGGGACGCCGGACCGGGCCGCGAGTTCCTCGACCCGGGTCTGCTCGAAGCCGCGGTACTCGATCCCGTCGAACATGCGGCCCAGGACGCGGGCGGTGTCCGCCACCGACTCCTTGTGGCCCAGCTGCGACCCCGACGGGTCGAGGTAGGTGGTGTGTGCGCCCTGGTCGTGCGCGGCCACCTCGAACGCACACCGCGTGCGGGTCGACGTCTTCTCGAAGATCAAGGCGATGTTGCGTCCGACCAATCGCTGCTCCTCCCTGCGTTCGCGCTTGGCCGCCTTGAGGTCCGCGGAGAGGTCGAGCAGGTATTCCCACTCGTCGGCGGAGAAGTCGTGTTCCTTCAGGAAGCTGCGCAGGTGCAGGTCGGTCATGGCACGACTTTAGTGTTTCGCCCGGCCGGGCACCGAACGGCTCCGACCTGCGGGCACCACCACGAGGGCATCCGGCTCGTGTTCCTAGGGCCGGCCGAGCGCATCGAGACCACCACATCGCAGGGTCGTCCTCGGGTCGCGTGACAGATGTCCTTCAAATTGGCGCGTCTCCGCCTTCATCGAGGCGTTTCCCCTAGCCGCGATTCTCGCGCCCACAATTTGAAGGAACTGTATCACGCGGTCGCCGGGTAACCGGGAGCACATGGGGACGGGGATGCCCCGCAGCAGCGGGCCCGGCCCGGGGATGCCCCGCCCGATACGCTCGTGGGGTGACACCGCTCATCACCTTCGTCTGCTGGGGCAACATCTGCCGCTCTCCCATGGGCGAGCGGATCGCCCTGGCGTGGTCCGAGCAGGAGGGTCTGGGCATCCGTGCCGATTCCGCGGGGGTCAGCGACGAGGAGCGCGGCAACCCGATCGACCCCCGGGCGGCCCGCATCCTACGCGTCCACGGATACGACCCGGGCGCTCATCGCGCCAAGCTCGTCACCTCCGCACTCGTAGGCGCATCCTCGCTCGTCCTGGGTTTCGAGCCCCAGCACCTCCGCATGCTGCGGCGCATCGTCCCGGACGCCACCAACCTTCGTCTGGTCACCGACTTCGATCCGTCGGCGAAACCCGGCAGCGGCATCCCCGACCCCTGGTACGGCGGGCCGGCCGACTTCGAGGAGACCCTCGCGGCGATCGAGGCGGCGATGCCCGGCATCCTCGCCGAGGTGCGCGGCGCGGACGACGACCTGGCCGGTCGGGCAGGCTAACCACGGGCGCCGCGTCCCTCGCCGATGTCGATCGGCACACGGAACGCACGGCTAGTCTGGACGCATGACCCTGTTCCTCATCGGAGGCGGTCCAACGCAGGCCGTCGCGCCCGTGCTCGATGAGTTCGTTGCCGCCGCCCGCGGCCGCGGCAACCGCATCGCGGTCGCGATCCTCGGTTCCGAGGACGAGGCCGCCGGATTCCTCGACGCGTACGCCGATCCGATCACCTCCCGCTTCCCCGAGGCACTGATCGAGCCCGTCTGGCTGATCGAGCCCGACGACGGTCCGATCGCATGGCCCACGGCGCCCGAGGACCTGGCCGGGCTGGTGGTCGCAGGTGGCTGGACCCCTGGATACCTCGACGCGCTCACACCGCAGCGCGAGTTGATCTCGACCCTGGTGCGCCGCGGCATCCCCTATCTCGGCTGGTCGGCGGGAGCCATGATCGTCGGTCGCCACGCCATCGTCGGCGGATGGCGTCATCAGGGACGCCAGGTGGCCCCCGAGATCGTCGGCGAAGGCAGCACCGAGCTCGACATCCGTGACGGCCTGGCTCTCATCGGGCCGAGCATCGAGACCCACGCCGACTCGCAGTTCCTCGTGGGACGCGCCATGGCGGCGCTCAAGGTGGGCCCGATGCGGTCGGTGGTGCTCATCGACGAGGACACCGCGCTGGTGGTGGACGCGTCGTCCGGGCGCACGGCCGTGATGGGTCCCGGGCGCGTGGCATGGGTGAGCGGAGAGGCCGACGAGTTCGTCGTCCGGTTCGAGCCCCGGCACTGATGTGCCCCGGGCGGCTGAGTCCGTCGAGGACGGCCCGATCGTTTCGACAAGCTCAACGGCCGTGACATCGGTCCCTGAGCCTGTCGAAGGGACGCGGTCGTTTCGACAGGCTCAACGAGCGTTCCGGCCGTGACATCGGTCCCTGAGCCTGTCGAAGGGACCCTGGGACAACGATCCGCTCCTGCAGCGGCGCGTATCGGTCCCTGAGCCTGTCGAAGGGACGCGGTCGTTTCGACAGGCTCAACGGACGGCCCGACAAGCGCGATCCTTGCCGGTCGGCGCGCAAAAACGAGCGTTCGCCGGTGGAGTTGTTGGAGTAGTTCTGGGCGTTAGTGGCAATCTAGTGGCATGCACATCCTCGTGGTTGACGACGACCAGGCCGTCCGCGACTCGTTGGCCCGCTCACTGCAGTACGGCAGCGGCTACGAGGTCACCACCGCAGAGGATGGGCTGGAGGCGCTTGCCAAGCTGTCGTCCATGCGTCCCGACGCGGTGATCATGGACGTGATGATGCCGCGCCTGGACGGGTTGGAGACGACCCGCATGCTGCGATCCACGGGCAACGACGTGCCGATCCTGATCCTGACCGCCCGCGACGCCGTCGGCGATCGCGTGGACGGCCTCGACGCTGGGGCGGACGACTACATGGTCAAGCCGTTCGCGCTGGACGAGCTCACCGCCAGGCTGCGGGCCCTGACGCGGAGGGCGCGTCCCGACCACGAGGAGGCCAGCGAGACCCTCGTCTTCGACGACCTCATGATGGACACGGCGACTCGCGAGGTCACGCGGCGAGGACGACGCATCAGCCTCACGCGCACCGAGTTCGCTCTGCTCCAGACGTTCATGGAACACCCCCGTCACGTGCTCGAACGCAGCTGGCTGCTCAACGAGGTCTGGGGTTTCGACTTCCCGACCACGGCGAACTCCCTCGAGGTGTACATCGGCTATCTGCGCCGCAAGACCGAGCAGGAGAACGAGTCCCGGCTGATCCACACGGTGCGCGGAATCGGCTACGTCCTGCGTGAAACGCCCCCGTGATCCGCATCCGTGACATCGTTCGACGGTGGCGCGAGCGTTCCCACTCCTTGCAGGGAAGGCTCGCTCGCATCACCGCGACCGGGGTCGCCCTGGCTGTGCTCGTCATCGGCGTGGGCACCTACTTCACTGCCCAGCAGAGCCTCTACCACCAGCTCGACCAGGAACTCGTCGAGGTCGCCAGTCACGCGTCCGGCCCGATCAGCACCGACGTCGAGGGCATGGGCGGGCTGAACGCGTCCGCGTTGCAGTCGGCCAACGTGACCCTCATCCTGCTGCGTGCCGACGGGACGGTTCGTCGCGTCCAGAGCATGCCTGCCACCATCACCCCCGGCCCTGAGGAACTCGCGATCGCCCGCACCCAGCAGGGCAGCTCGGTTCGATCGGTGGTCGGGCAGGACGACGGAGTCCTGTACCGCGTGGTGGCCGTGCCCCTGCAGACGGAGTCGGGCAACTACGCCATGGTGCTGGCCCGGCCGTTGGATCCCACCCGCACGACCCTGAGCGAGATCCGCAATGTCGTAACGATCATGGGTGTCGTGCTCATCGCGCTGGCCGGGCTCATGGGCTTCTACTCGGGACGGCAGCTCACCCGTCCGCTCAAGGAGCTGTCGGGCGCGGTCAAACGTGTCACGGAGACCGACGAGCTCATACCGATCGGTGCCTACACCGAGGACGAGTTGGGCGAACTCTCCCGCAGCTTCGACACGATGATGCACTCGCTGGCGAGCTCCCGCGATCGGCAGCGCAGGCTCATCGCGGACGCCGGTCACGAACTGCGGACGCCGCTGACCTCCATGCGCACCAACGTCGAGTTGCTCGTGGCGGACGAGAAGACCGGCATGCTCCCACCGGGGGCACGCGCCGAGATCCTGACCGACGTGGCCGCGCAACTGGGCGAGTTCACCTCACTGGTCGGCGACCTCGTCCAGCTCAGCCGCGACGACGTGGTGACGCCCAACCCCGAGCCCCTGAACTTCGCCACCGTGGTCGCCTCGGCCGTCGAACGGGCCAAGCGCCGCGGGCCGTCGTTGGGGTTCGACGTCGAGTTGGAGCCGCTGTTCATCATCGGCGAGCCCGACACCCTGGAGCGGGCGGTCACGAACCTGCTGGACAACGCGGTGAAGTTCTCCCCCGAGCACGGGACGATCCACGTGCGGTTGGCGGGCGAGGAACTGAGGATCTGGGACGAGGGCCCCGGAGTCGCCGAGGAGGACCTCGACAAGATCTTCGACCGCTTCTACCGCTCGAACAAGGCCCGGAACACCCCCGGCACGGGGCTGGGTCTGTCGATCGTCGCCCACACGATGAACGCACACGGCGGAACCGTCGCCGCGGGCAACCAACCGGGGGCGGGCGCGTTGTTCACAGTCCGCCTGCCGGCCGCACCCCCCGAGGAGTTGGCCGAATACGACGACTGAGCAGTCGTCGTCCCCACCCTGTGTGTATTTGCGACGGTTTTCCCACAAAGTTGTCCACAGGCTGGGGATTACTTACACGCGTGTGATTCGGTCGCTGTGCACCGGCGTCGCGGAACCGCCAATTGGTCTCCCGGGCACGTCCGGACGCGGTTGCCTAGGCTGGCCGGGGACAGGCGACGGCAGACGAGGGGAAGGCCCATGACAGGTTCGGCGTCCGATCGGCCGGCCACACACGCACCACTGGCGGACCCGGATCTGATCGAGAAGTCGGACGCCGTCTGCCGGATGGGCTCGATGATGCTGACCTCCGGCACGGGTTCGTACCGGGTCAAGCAGGCCATGGGACGCGTCGCCGCAGCCCTGGGCATCGAGGAACTCGAGGCACAGGTCAGCCTCACCGAGATCGTGGCGACGACGCGGGCGCGGGGAGGGTTCCGCACACAGGTCGTCGAGGTTCCCGTACCCACGGTGGACGCCGACCGGATCCGCCGACTGCTCCGGGTGTCGTTGCGGGCGACTCCGGGGCTCACCGCGGCCGAGTTGCAGGATCAGCTGGACGAGGTCGAGGCCGCCCGTCCACTCTTCCCGGGTGGCGTCGTGGTGGTCGGCGCGGCCATCGCCTGCGCCAGTTTCGCGTTCCTCAACAACGGTGGCTGGCTGGAGTGTCTCGCCGCGGGGTTCGCCGCCGCGAGCGGCAAGTTGTGCCAGCTGGCGGTGCGCCGGTTCAAGCTCAACCAACTCGTCATGGTGGCATTGGCCGCCATCGTCGCCTGCGTCGTCTACGTGGCGGTCGCCGGACTCGTCCACATGCTCGTGCCCGGCCTCGCAGCCACCCTGCACGAGGCCGCGTTCACCTCGGCGGTCCTGTTCCTCGTGCCCGGCTTTCCCTTGATGACCGCGGCTCTCGACCTGGCGCGGTTCGACTTCACGTCCGGGATCTCGCGGCTGATGTACGTGTCGATGATCACGCTGGCCGCGTCGTTGGGAGCGTGGGTGATCGCGCTGGCGTTCGGGCTGTCGCCCGCGGAGGCACCGGTGCCCGACCTGCCCGCCTGGCTCCTGCTCGCACTGCGGGTGGCCACCAGCTTCGTCGGCGTCCTCGGCTTCGCGCTCACCTTCAACACGCCGCTGCGCCCGGCCCTGGTCGCCGCCGCGATCGGCGCGGCCGCGAACGCCGCTCGGCTCACCGTCCTCGACGGAGGCGCCAACCCACTGCTGTGTGCCGCGGCCGCCACCCTGGCGGTGGGTCTGCTGGCGGGCTGGGCGAGCCAGCGCATCCTCGCGCCGCGCATCATCCTCTCGGTGCCCGCGGTGCTGATCATGATCCCGGGTGCCACCACCTATCGAGCCCTGGTCGCCATGATCGGACGAGACGGCGACGCGGCCACGACGAACGCGATCGCCAGCCTCTCCGTGGTCGTCTCGCTGGCCGCCGGGCTCGCCGTCGCCCGGATGCTCACCGATCCGGCCTGGACCACCAACAACCCCACGTGGACGAGGCTGCCGAGGACTCACGCTCAGCAGGTCCTGAGCTCGCCACCGTCGGACGCCGACTGAACCCGGAACCTGGCTGCGTCCGGACGCGGGCTGAGCCCAGGACGACGGGCCTGACCCAGAACACTGGCTGAGTCCAGAACAGCAGACCTAACCCAGAACGCTGGCTGAGCTTGTCGAAGCCAGTCCCTTCGACAGGCTCAGGGAACAGATCGTCACCCTTCGACAAGCCCGGGGAACAGATCGTCACCCTTCGACAAGCTCAGGGAACAGATCGTCACCCTTCGACAGGCTCAGGGAACAGCAATCGTCGCTCAAGGAACAGCGATCGTCGCTCAGGGAACAGCGATCGTCGCCCTCCGACAGGTTCGGGGATCGGGATCACACACCGCTCAGCGGTAGCGCGAGAGGCGGCGTATCGTCCCCGTCGCCGGAAGGCCGGTGGCCGGGCTCACCGCCTGCTCGAGGCGCGTGCGCACGGCGAGGGTGTCGAGATGCATGCCGATGGCCACCAGCGCCCCTGCCCCGTCGGCGACTCGATCAGTAGTGACGTGCGCCTGCCGGCCCACCAGGTCGAGTACCCGCCCACGCGGGCCGTTCGCCGTCCGGACGAGCACCCGGCCCTTGAGCCGGTAGACCCCCTCGGGCGGATCGTCGAGCAGGTCGGCGAGGCGTCCGGCATCGACCGGTGCCCGAACCGGAACCGTCACCGCATCGGCGTGTTCGTGGTGGACGGTCTCGTGCACATGACGGGCCCACCCGGCCAGCGGGAGTTCGTCGGCGGGATCCGCCGTATCGGCGACGTCGAGGACGAGGGCGGGGTCGAGCCTGCCGCGGTCGGTCTCGACGATGCAGACGCCGGGGTTGCGCTCTCGTACCCGTGCCGTGATCCGCGCGATCGTGGAGGCGCGCGTCCCCGGCGGGAGCCGGTCGACCTCGTTGATGACGACGAGGGACGCTGCCGCGAACCGGACCGGCGGCATGGGGCCGTCGTCGTCCACGGTCCCGAGGTATGCCGCCGCGTCCACCACGTCGATCAGGCCGCCGGGACGCGCGGTCGCCGCATCGCAGGTGCGGATGATCCCGGCCAGCGCGGCCGGTTCGGCCACACCACTCGCCTCGACGAGCACGGCATCGAGGCGCAGGCGTGGGTTCGTCAGCCTGCCGAGGGCATCGTCGAGCCCTCCTGCGTCCGGCATGCAGCACAGACAGCCGCCCGCGATCGACGCGGGTTCGTCCACCTGCCCCCTGACCAGCGCGGCGTCGATGTTGATCGTCCCGAAGTCGTTGACCACGACGCCGATGCGCGCACCCGGGGTCTGGAGCAGGTGATTGAGCACCGTGGTCTTGCCCGCCCCCAGGTATCCCGTGAGTGCGATGACGGGCACCTGCCTCTTCCCCATCACGAGCCTCCGAGCCGACTATCGACACCAATTCTCATTTGATCGACTCTATCCCGCCGCCCCGATCATCCGGCCGGCGAATCACCCGGACGAAGCGGTCCCCGGGCCGGCCACAACGCGACCGCCGTGTCATGGGCATACTGGCGGACGACACGGTCGCGCGCAGCGAAGAACATCTCGACCAGGCCCACGACGAGGCAGTACTGACCGGCCTGCAGGACGTAGAAGGGCACCACCTGATCGACGACCGAGAGCGCCACCACGCCGAACAACAGCGAGGCCACGGCGCTCACGAACAGGAGGACGCCCCTCGGCCACCGCCTCGGCGAGCGCCTCAGCGCCCCCAGCGCCCGCTTGCCGCTCGACCAGGCGTTGCCCAGAAAGGCGACCCCGATGAGAAGGTTCATCGGGGTGACGAACGCCTGAATCTGGATGAGGACCACGAGCGCCGCGACCGTCACCACGCCGGCAGCGACGGCCTTCGGTCTGCTCATCCGATGTCTCTCCTTGTACTTCATGAAATAGCGCGCAAGGCGGAAGACGATCGCGCCACAGATCACGAGCACCGCCAGCGACCCGAGCAACTGAATGGCCAACTGGGGGACGACGATGAAGAACAGTCCTGTCGCAACCATGAGCAGCGACCGGGCAGCGGCATGCTGCCGGATCAGGGCCGGATAGTCGACCCCGACCACGGCCCGCAGAGCCGACCGCGCACCCGCCGTGACGGTTCGCCTGGTCCTGCCACGCGAACGCGCCAGCGCGAACAGCACGGACTCGAAGCTGCCGCCGTCCCAACGAGGAATGTCGGTGATCAGGGTGGCTCCGCCGGCTGTCAGGGCCCCGAAGAATGCCTCGGTGAAGTCGCGGCGGTCGTCATCGGTGGCGTCTTCGAGGAGGGAGTCGAAGGCCCGGTTCAGTAGCCCGGCCTGGGCGGCGATCCCGGGCGCGTCGACGAGGTCGGTTCCCTCGACCTGCCAGGTCATGAGACTGTGCTGGACCAGACCGCGGGCGCCGCTGGCGACGACCCGGGGCGGGGCGGCATGGTTGAACAGCATCCCGACGACGGCGAACTCCGGCACGATCCAGACGATCTTGTCCTGAAACCGCTCAACCCGCTCGCCGTCGACGATCTGCGGGCTGAGCCCGGGGCCGTCGTTGTTGTAGACGGTCGTCACGCGGTGGTGGAGATGATCGGGAAGCCCCATGGCCGCGTAGAGCGCCAGGTTGCCCCCCTTTGAATGGCCGCCGACGCGAACAGGGCCCGTTTCGCCGGCGAGGCGAGCGCGTAGATAGTCGCGGGCGGCGGCCTGCGCCGGGACCGTCTGGAAACTCATGGTGAAGTCCTCGCGCCAGCCGAGGATGGTGTTGTCGGTGCCGCGGAAGGCGACGTAGGCCGAGCCGTCGTCCAGGCGGACGGTCAGGGCGGCGAACTGCATTCCGGAGTCCGGATCGATCGCGTCCACGTAGTCCGACGCCACCGCCGTCCCGAATCGGGCGGAATCACCCAGGTCGAGCAGCAGACTCGGATCGGTCACGGTGAGCCGACGTTGGTCGAGGCCACTCGGGGCTCGGCGCCACAGGGCCGAGGCCGCCGCCAGCGTGATCGATCCTTCCCCGGGTCCGGGCACGATGCCGTCCAGATCGAGGTACGACAGCGCGGACAAGACGAGGTTGTCGACCGTGTTGAACTCCCGTTCGGCCAGCGTGAAGTCGCCACGCCAGCGCACGTAGTCCTGCAGGTTGGCCATGCGTCACCACATCCCGCCCTGTCAGACGGCCAGCAGCCGGGCAGCGCGCTCGCCGGTGACGTAAACCGCCTCGTACTCACGGTCGATCTGTGGAGCCACCTGAGCGGTCTTGTCGGCCTTGACGCGTCCATGGGCCAAGAACCCCGCGGCCCACCCCGCCAGACCGACGAGGCCGAGCGGAACACCCAGCCCCCACGCACCTGCCGAGATCGCGAACACGGCACCGGCCAGGAAGGCCGATCCGATGATCCCCAGGCCCAGGGCGACTGCCATGGGAATGGCCGCCTTCGACTGCTCCAGGGTGGCGATGTTGCTCAGCGCGTGCTCGCAGGCCCGCTGCTGTTCCATGAGCTCACCGCGGTTCGCGATGCGGCGGTCGCGCCTGAGCCTCAGGACGACACGGGACGCGAGGGGCGGCTGGGCGCCGTACCCCTCGAAGACCCAACCGAAGTTGTGATAGGCGTCCCGGTACAGGGGCTCGAGTTCGCGGTCGACCTGGACGTCCACGTATTCGTAGGCGACGTACCCGGTACTGGCTGTGGTGGTCATGATCTTCTCCTCGTGATGCCCACCGCCATCCGGCGGGCGACGGCTGTGGTACGGCCCGGCGATCCGATTCCGGGGCGATCGCGCCCCTCACGGTCATCGTCCTGCCGCCCTGTCTCGATCCTCGCGCCGACGCCTTCGGGACGAATCGTCCGCGCGAACGGATCTGCCCTACTGCGACAGCAGTAGGCGGCTCGCACCGTGGATCCGGGTTCCCCTGGCACGTCCCCAGGCCTCCCGCGGGCGCCGTGTGATCCACGCGGGCCGGGTGTCTTCCCGCGGGTGATATATCGTCCGCGGGAAGACACAGGACCTGCCGGAGATCAGGCGGCCCGCCGGAGAGCCGCGCCGGAGAGCCGCGCCGGGCCGCGGTCTACCCGGCACGGCAGACCGTTCGCCGGCTCAGACCCGCACGGGTTCCCCGACGGTCAGGGCTTCCGGGGTGTCCCGTGCGGGACGCGAGCGCCCGGGGAGGGCCAGTGCGAGGAGGGCCGCCACGATCGCCACCGCACAGCCGAGCAGCAGGGCGAGGTGGAACCCGCCGAGCGACGGAGCAGCGAACCCCTCCACCTGCGTGGCGTTCGCCGCCAGCACGGCGCCGATCACCGCCCCGGCGGTGCTGGTGCCGACGGCCCGCGCGAGAGTGTTGAACCCGTTCGCGGACGCCGTCTCCGTGGGCGCGACGGCGTCCATGATGATCAGGGGAATCGCCGCGTAGGCCATGCCGAGCCCGATGTTGCAGCTCATGACCACCACCATCAGGCCCAGGGTGGAGCCCATCAGCCAGATCGTGGACGCGAACCCCGCGGCGATGATGCCGGCCCCGAGGGCGAGCGTGGTCTTCGCGCCGTGCCGAGCCGACAGTCGCGCGCTGAGGGGTGAGAAGACCAGCATGGACAATCCGCCGGGGGCGAGCCACAGCGCCATGGCCAGCATCGACTGGCCGAGCCCGTACCCGGTCTCGGCCGGCAGCTGCAGGATCTGGGGAACGACGTACGACAGCGGGTAGGTGCTGAAGGAGATCAGCACGGACGCGATGGTGGTGAGCGCCATCCGCCGATCACGCAGGCTGCGCAGGTTGACCAGGGGGTCGCTCACCCGCAACTGCCGGTGCACCCACGTGCCGAGCAGCAGCACCGCGCCGGCTGCCAGGCCGAGAGCTGACGGTGACGTCCACCCCCAGACCGAGCCCTTCGAGACCACCATCAGCAGGCACACGAGGCCGGACGACAGCAACAGGGCCCCGGGAGCATCGAAGCGAGCTCGGCCGGTCGGCCTCGTACCGCCGGGCACGAGCCGCCACACCAGCAGCAACGCGACGCATGCGAGACCGGCGAACGTCCAGAACATCACCCGCCAGCTCGTGGTCTGCCCCACGATCGCGGCGAACGGGAGGCCGAGTGCACCGCCGATACCCATGGACGCGCTCATCATCGCCACCGCCGAGCCGACGCGTTGCGGCGGGACGGCCTCACGAAGCAGGCTGATGCCCAGCGGGACCACGCCCATTCCGAACCCCTGGAGGCCGCGTCCGACGATCATCGGCGCCAGCGAACCCGACAGTGCGCACACCGCCGACCCCACGATGAGTGGGACGAGGCTGGCCATCACGACCGGACGCTTGCCCAGCATGTCGCCGAGACGTCCGGCGATGGGCACCGTGACCGCCGAGGTGAGCAGGGTCGCGGTCACCACCCACGAGGTGTTCGCGGGCGAGGCACCCAGGATGGTCGGCAGTTGGCCGATCAACGGCACCACGAGGGTCTGGATCCCAGTGGCGATGACGCCCGTCATGGCGAGGATCGCCACGACGAGGCCGGGCGGCCGCCTGCGTGTTTCGGTGGTGGATGACATGCGGAGGTTCCTCTCGGTGGGTGGACGGTGGCCCGGACAGGGTCGATTGCCCTTTCCAGTCCATCGTCGCCATCGGCGCGCCTGCGCAAATCGTCCGGCCGGAGCGATCGCATACGGCATCGGCAGTAGTCCAGCGTTGTCCGAACGGACGATTCCCGAGCGGGACGAAGTCGGGAGACTGAACATGCCATCCAGACAGCCACCGAGGAGAACCAGCATGCCCCGCCGCATCCGCACCCGACACCCGGAGGAGGACGCGCAGGGACCGCTGGACCCGCACCCCGCACCCGGCTCGGTGCTGGAACCCGTCAGCCCGAGGCTCCCCCGGTTGGAACTGGCGGTCGCCCGCCTGCTGCCCGCGCGCGTCCAAGGCCGCTGGCTGAACCGCACCGAGCGCAACGTCACCTTCGCCCGGGTATCGATCGTGACGAGCCTGCTGATGGCGGTCTGGAAGATCATCGTGGCCGTCGTCGCCACCGCGTCCCTGTTCTGGCTCACCAACGCGGCTTTCAGCATCGGGCTGGCGATCGTCAAGTACATCGCGGTCTCGGCCCACCAGCCGGGACGTCCTGGAAGGCCACCTCGGGCTCCCGAGGTGATCGAGCGGCGCCAGCACATCATGTATCGCGCGACGGGCGCGGGGATCATCGTCCTCGCGGTCGTCTACATCGCCGGCTGCCTCACGATGGTGCTCAACGGCGGGCAGGTGGAGAGGTACGACGACGTCGCCGGCATCACGATCGCGGCCGTCACCTTCACAGAGCTCGGGATGGCCCTGTACGGGGTGTTCGCGGCGCGGCGCGACAGCGACCTGGTGGTCGAGATGATCAAGCTGAGCAACCTCGCGGGCGCCTTCGTCCTGTTGGTCCTCACCCAGTCCGCCCTGCTGTCGTTCTCCTACAGCGAGTCGACTCCCCAGTACACGGGGCTGGGCGGCATCGCCTTCGGAGTCCTGGCCGGCGCGATCGGCGTTTACATGCTGACGAGGCGCTTGCCGACCGCGACGCGACTGCCGGAACTCACACGGTGACGACCGCGACCGGCGGGACGACGCTCACATGCAACAGCGTGGAAGATCGTGGTTCGACTACGCACCACAATCTTCCACGCTGTTCTCGTGGGCCCTCAGGCGAAGGTGGCGGAGGCTTCGTCCAGCCTCGCGACCTCGTCCGCGGTGAGCTGCAGCGCCGCCGCGGCGGTCAGCGCGGGCACCTGGTCGGCACGGCTCGCGGACGCGATCGGGGCGGTGACCCCCTTGGCGAGCAGCCACGCCAGCGAGACGGACGTCGGCTGCGCACCATGGGCGTCCGCGATCGCCACGAGCGCGTCGATCACCCGCAACCCGTCGGCGTTGAGGTACTGCCCCGCACCCTGGCCACGCTGCTTACCCGCAAGATCCTCCTGGGTACGGTATTTGCCGGTGAGGAAGCCCGAAGCCAGCGAGTAGTAGGGGAAGACCGCAGCGTCGAACCGCTCGGCGATCGGCCGATACGTCTGCTCGTAGGGCCCGCGGTGCACGAGGTTGTAGTGCGGCTGGATGGCCGAGGGCACGGCAAGGCCTTCGGACGATGCGAACTCGAACCACGCCCGCATTCGTTCGGGGGTGAAGTTCGACAGGCCGATGGCGCGGATCTTCCCCGCCTTGACGAAACCGTCGTAGGTCGTGGCCATGTCCTCCACGGTCTGCGACTCGTCGTCGTAATGGGCGTAGTAGACGTCCACATGGTCGGTCTGCAGGCGTGTGAGGGACGCGTCCAGCGCGGTGGTCACGGTGGCGCGGGCCTGGCCCTTGAGCTGGGGATGTGCGCCCGCCTTGGTGGCGATGACCACGCCGTCCCGATTGCCGCGCCGCGCCAGCCACTCACCGATGATCGTCTCGGACTCCCCGCCCTTGTTGCCGGGCACCCATGCGGAATAGCTGTCCGCGGTGTCGACGAAGTTGCCACCCTGGGCGACGAAGGTGTCCAGCACCTCGAACGAGGTGTCACGGTCCGACGTCCACCCGAACGTGTTGCCGCCGAGGTTGAGGGGAAAGACGTCGAGCTCAGTACGCGGAATTCGTGTCATGAGGTTCCTCCTTGTGAACCGATCCGACTATCCGGGGATCGAGCTTACTCAGTCCTCCGCCCGCCGGGGCCTGGTCAGGAGCACGGCCCCGGCGATGTGGCCGGGCGGGATCTCCCCGGGGGTCACGGCGTATCCCGCACGCTGGTAGAAGCGGATGTTGGCCAGGCTCCGTCCGCCTGTGTAGAGGACGAAACGGCTCACCGGCGCAGGCGCCAACGACTCGACCACCCGGATGAGCACACTGCCGATGCCCCGCCCCGCGAGGTCAGGGGCGACCATGAGGCGGCCCACCTGCCAGTCGGCGGAGTTCTCCACGCGACCGCGTCCGGCCGCGACCATCCGCCCCGCCAACCGTACGACCACCGTCGTCCACTCCGGGGCCCAGGCGGCCACCTCATCGTGGCTCTCGCGTAGCGCGGGCACGTCGAGGGTCTCGTTGACCAGGGCCTGCGGCACCCAGCAGCACCGTTGCAGGACGACGAGTTCAGCCAGGTCGTCCCCGGCGAACAGGCTCGTCACCGACCCGGGAAGCACCCTTTCGAGTGCGCCGGGCTCCGGCGCGAGCATCCGTTCATTCCGCGTCACGGTGGGCGCGCTGTGCGGGGGAATCCGCCGCATCCCCGATGATGCCCGCTGCCGACTTCGGCCACGCGAAGTAGCGCACGGCGATGTTGATCAGCGCAGAGACGCGATTGCGCCCACCAAGCAACGTGGCCAGATGTAGGACGACCCAGGTGAGCCACGCCGGCAGGCCGGTCATCTTCAACCCACCGGAGAGCTGGACGACCGCGGCATTGCGCCCGATCGTGGCCATCGTCCCCTTGTCGTGGTAGGCGAAGTCGGTCGCGGGAAGTCCGGCGTCAGCGGCGAGGATGTTGCGCGCCACCTGCTCGCCCATCTGGATCGCGGGAGACGCCAGCTGCGGCTGCGGGTCGTCCTCGCAGATCGCACAATCACCGACGGCGTAGATGTCGTCGGCACCGACGACCTGGAGGTCACGCCCCACCTTGATGCGGCCGCCCCGGCCCTGGGGAAGCCCCCAGTCGGCCACGGCCTTGTGAGCACCGACGCCGCTGGCCCACACGACGATGTCGCAGGGCAGGGTCGAACCGTCCGCGAAATCCACCCGGTCGGCATGGACCTCCTTGACGGCGGTGCTGAGCCGCACGTCGACACCACGCTTGGCGAGTTCGCGGCGGGTGTAGCGCTGCAGCTTGCGGTCGAACGGGCCGAGCAGGCGATCGGTCATCTCGACGAGCACGACGTGGAAGTTGTCGACACCGATCTCGGGATACAGGACGGGCAGGGCCTGTGTCTTCATCTCGGCGAGCGTGCCGGCCATCTCGACGCCGGTGGGGCCACCGCCGACGACGACGACGCAGAACCGGCGGTCGGGATCGGCATCGGCGGCCATCGACTCGAGGCCGGAAAAGATGATGTCACGCACCTCCAGCGACTGCCCGCGGGTGTAGATCTGGCGCGAATGCTCCTCCGCGCCCGGGACGCCGAAGAAGTTCGCGCCCACACCTGTGGCGACCACCAGCTTGTCGTAGGGGACGGGTGCGCCGCGGCTGACCAGCACCCGCTTGTTCTCCTGGTCGATGCCCGTGACGGTCGCCCGGCGGAAACTCGCAAGATGACTGGGGTTGTTGCTCGCCCAACGGCGAAGGGAGTAGGTCACGTCCCCGGGGTTGAGACCGCCGGTGGCGACCTGGTACAGCAGCGGTTGGAACGTCGTGTAGGGGTGCCGGTCGATGATGGTCACCTCATGGCCCGCCCCGGTCAGCATCCGGCCTGCGCGCAGCCCCGCGAAGCCTCCTCCGATGATCACCACGTTCGAATCGCTCATAGGTCCATTTGATCATGGCACCCCAATGGGACGCCATTGCACCCAAACGCTTGTCGCCCTTTCGACAAGCTCAAGGGCCGTCAGCCGAAACGCTCGTTGCCCTTCGACAAGCTCAAGGGCCGTCAGCCGAAACGCTCGTTGCCCTTCGACAGGCTCAGGACTCGCCCTGTCGAAACGAGCAGCGACTGCCACCCCGTTCAGTCCGAGGCGCAGGCTCCGGTCGAGACCGGGTCCGCGTAGGCGGACGCAGCGTCCAGCATGGCGCCGGTGGCCGCATCCGTGAGCGCATAGCCGGTGTCGGAGTCCACGAGCGACATCGCGAAGACCGTGCCGGCAACCCGGCCGTCCCCGGTGAGCAGTGGGCCACCCGAGTTCCCGGGACGCACGACGCCCCGGATCGCGTAGACCTGGCGCGCGATCCCCTGTTCGCCGTAGATGTTCCCGCCGTCCTCGGTGACCGTTCCCCGCAGACGCCCGGAACTCGTCTTGTAGGGGCCGCCCCAGGGATAGCCGGCAGCCACGACGTCGACGCCGGCGTCCAGGGACTCACCGGCGCGGGTGAGGGGGGACGCGGTCAGGTCGGGCACCGCCAGGATGGCCAGGTCGAGGTTCGGATCGAACGCGACGACGCTGGCCTCCAGGTCACGGCCGCTTCCCGCCACCGACAGGGTGACGCTGTCGGATCCCGCGACCACGTGCGCGTTGGTCACCACACGCTGCTGGGCGACCACCCAACCGCTTCCCGCCGAATCACTCTCGCACTTCGGGGCGCTGGTCTTGACCTGGACGACGCTTGCCGCCGCGGCCTGCACCTCGGCGCTGTCGAGCGCGTCGTCGTCGGGGGGTGAGACGGGCAGCACCGGCTCGTCACCGCCGAACACCTCCGGCAGGTTGCTCACGAGGGAATCGATGGCACGTCCCGGCACCTCGTCGAAGCGATCGGGCATCACGTCGTCGAGCGCCTTGTAGATCCGCGATCCGTCGATCGCCTGTTGTATGGGGGTCGGCGACACGGGGCGCGCGGCCATCAGTATCCCCCACGTGACCACGGCGACGACGAGGGCGGCGGCAACCCCGCCCAGAACGGCGTCCAGTCCTTTGGCCCGGTTGTCGCCACGGAAGCGACGGCCCAGGGTTCCACCGATGGTCTCACCCAGGCCGACGCCCAGGACGAAGACGAGCAGCAGGACGATGGTCCGCAACAGGCGGCTCGCGTCGAGCACGGGCAACGCAGCGGCCACACGTGGGCCGGCCCACAGGCCCGCCCACCCACCGGCGACCACCCCGACGAGGCTCAACGAGCCGACGACCAGGCCGTTGCGGACGCCGAGGATGGTGCGTCCCACGAGGACAGCCGCGATGACGATGTCCAAGACCAGCGCAGCAGTCACCAGATCGCCTCGAACCGCCAGTGCCTCAAACCGCCTGAGCCTCGGCCTCGCGTTCGTCGAGCGCGTCGAGCGCGGCACGCGACTCGTCCAGGATCAGGGAGTGCATGACCTCACGCGCGTCCTCCTCGGAGACGTCGATCGCCAGGGCGATCTCGGCCAGCAACGGAGCGGACGCCTCCTTGAGAAGATCCTTCTCGCCCAGCGACAACGAGCCGCGCTCGCGGCGGCGCACGAGATCGCGGACGACGGCCGCGAGCTGCAGCGGATCACCGGTGGCGATGCTCGCACGATTGGCCTTGTATCGACGGGACCACTGTGGTTCCTCGCCGACAGTCGGCCCGCTCAGCACCTCGGCCAGACGGTCCAGTTCCTTCACCCCCGCGACGTCGCGGATACCGATCTCACCTGCCCTGGTCACGGGAATGCTCACCATGAGCTTGCTGCTGACGACCTCGAGTTCGGCGTATTCGACCTGCTCACCACGGACTGCCCGGGTCATGACCTTCGTCACTGTCGCGGGGCCGTGATGGGGGTGAATGACGGTCTGACCAACATGGAACTTCATGAATGCCCTCGCAACGCCGTTATCGTCGCCGGTCCACTGAACGCAGGGTGATGCCCGCGCGTTCGCGTCCCGCCCATGGGGCAGTTGGGACGCAGGACCGTCCTTTTAGTCCCACAGACCGGCGATCCAAGCTTACCAGAATCAGGCAGAAGCGTCCCCGGCCATTACCATAGTCACCCGCAGCCGGAGTTTCCCAACCGCGCCGCAGTTCAGACTTCCTCGCCCGCGACGTAGCGTCCGAGCCAGACCGCATCACCCATGTTGGGCACCGCGGCGACGGCTCCGGCCTCCACCAGCGCGCCGTCCAGGGCGAGCCTGGTGACGACGGAAACGGTGATCAGGGGAGGCGATTCCGGGTCGAGGTAGGGCGCCGCCGCCTGCTGGGCGGCAGCGAGGTCGACGCCGTCGACGACCTTGATGTCGAGGCTCACGAGATCGGCCGAGCTGACCCCTGCCGCGTCCAGGCAGGCGGTGACGTTGGTCATGACCTGCTGGGTCTGAGCCACGACGTCGCCCGGTCCGACGAGCCCGCCCGACGCGTCCACCGCGTTCTGGCCGCCGATGAACACCAACGAGGCACCAGGTGCCACGAGGGTCGCCTGGGAGTAGTGGGGCGACCGGTGAAGGGTCTCGGGATTTATGCGCAGAAGCGACATGTCAGGCCTCCTCGGTGGCCAACCAGCTGGTCAGCGCCTCGACAGTGGGATGGGAGAAGGTGTAGCCGGAAGCCACCAACACCCCGGGGATCTCATTCTGGCTCGCGACCATCTCGTCCGCGAACCCGCCCAACACCAGGCGCAGGGCCCACGTCGGGACGCGCAACCGGGCCGGCCTGTTCACGGCCCGGGCGATCGCCGCGATGAGCTGGGCGTTCGTGGTCGTGGCGGGGGACGACAGGTTCACGGGCCCGGCCACCGGGTTGTCGACGAGCCAGGTGAGCGCGCCCACCTCGTCAGCCAGACTGATCCACGGCCACACCTGGGTGCCCGGGCCGATCGGGCCCGCCAGGCCCAGCCGGACGAGGGGCATCAGTTGCCCGAGCGCTCCACCTCGGCCGGTGATCACCAGCCCCGTGCGGGCCAGCGCGACACGGTTGCCGGCGTCGGACGCGTCGCGCGTCGCAGCCTCCCAGTCGAGCACCAGTTCGGGGACGAACCCCTCCCCCGGCTCGCTGTCCTCGGTGAGGGGTTCGCGCCCACGATCGCCGTAGACACCGACGGCGGACGCGTTCACGAGCGTCACCTGGCTGCCCAACTCGGCGGCGGCTCGCGCCAGCGTCCGCGTCGGGCCCAGGCGGCTCTCGACGATCTCGCGGCGGTAGGCGGCGGTCCAGCGGCGCCCGATCGGGGCTCCGCTCAGGTTGACGATCGCGTCCACCCCTTCGAGGGACGAGACGTTGAGTTCGGCCCGCCCAGGATCCCAGCCCACCTCGTCCGGCTGTACCGCGCATCGGCGCATGAGGCGGATCACCGTGTCGCCGCGGGCGCGCAGGTGCTCGGCGAGGGCGGTGCCGACCAAACCGCTGGCGCCGCTGATGGCGATCGTGGTCATGGTCCGATCGTAGGCCGACAGGCGGCCACCGGGGAGACTCCGGAACGCCTCAGCGTTGCCGCTTCTGGATGGCCGCCCACTCGTCACGCAGACCGACCGTCCGGTGGAAATGCATCGGCGCCTCGGGATCGAGCGCGAAATATCCGAGGCGTTCGAACTGGACGACCTCACCCGGCTTCGTCGTGGCCAGCGCCGCCTCCACCTTGCAGCCGTCGAGGAGCTCGCGCGATGCGGGGTTGAGGTCGTCGAGCGGCTCACCGGTCGCCTCACCGGGCAGCGCCGCGGTGAACAGCCGCTCGTAGAGCGCGACCGTCGCATCCGCCGCGTGGGGCGCCGAGACCCAGTGCATCGTCGACTTCACCTTGCGGCCGTCGGGTGCGTCCCCGCCGCTGGTCGCCGGGTCGTAGGTCGCCCGCACCTCGACGACGGTGCCGTCGGCGTCGGTGACCACGTCGGTGGCGGTCACGAAGTAGGCGCCGCGCAGGCGCACCTCACGCCCGGGGGCCAGCCGGTAGAACTTCGGCGGCGGCACCTCGGCGAAGTCCTCGCGCTCGATGAACAGGTCGCCGCTGAACGCGACCCGGCGGGTGCCGTCGTCCGGGTTCTCGGGGTTGTTCGCCACCTCGAAGTACTCGACCTCGCCGGCCGGCCAGTTGGTGATCGTCAGGCGCAGGGGATGCAGCACGGCCATCCGCCGCTGGGCGGTGCGGTTGAGGTCGCGGCGGACGTAGCTCTCGAGTTCCTCGATCGCCTGCCGGGAGTTCGTCCTCGACACGCCCATGTCGCGGCAGAAGGCGACGATCGCGGACGCGGGATAGCCGCGTTTGCGCAGGCCCGACAGCGTGGGCA
Source organism: Brooklawnia cerclae (assembly GCF_011758645.1). Classification (NCBI taxonomy): domain Bacteria; kingdom Bacillati; phylum Actinomycetota; class Actinomycetes; order Propionibacteriales; family Propionibacteriaceae; genus Brooklawnia; species Brooklawnia cerclae. The sequence goes on from NZ_JAAMOZ010000004.1 coordinate 81,844, forward strand.
TGCGAGGGTCGTCCCAGCCGTCGACGGTGCCGTCGTCCACGAGCTTCTTCAGACGCCGCTTCGAGGTGACGGTGTTGGTGAGTTCCAGTCGGGCGAACTCGATCTGCCTGGGCTTGTCGTGCGGCAACGGCAGTTGCTCCAGGCACCAGTCGTACAGGGGACGATGGGCGACGAACTCCAGCGTGCACAGCGAGTGCGTGACCCCCTCGATCGCGTCCGACTGACCGTGGGCCCAGTCGTAGGTGGGGTAGATCACCCACGCGTCCTGCGTCCGGTGGTGGTGTCCCCGGCGTATGCGGTACAGCACGGGGTCGCGCAATTGCATGTTCTCGTGGTTCATGTCGATCTTCGCGCGCAGCACCCGCGAGCCGTCCGGGAACTCGCCCGCACGCATGCGGCGGAACAGATCGAGGTTCTCCTCGGGCGTCCGATCGCGATAGGGCGAGGCGATGCCTGGCTTGCCGTAGCCACCGCGCTGCGCCGAGATGGTCTCGCCGTCCTGGTCGTCCACGTACGCTTTGCCGTCGCCGATGAGGACCTCGGCCCACAGGTAGAGCTGCTCGAAGTAGTCGGACGCGTAGAAGACACCGGCCGGTTCGTATCCGAGCCAGCGCACGTCCTCGATGATCGAGTCGACGTACTCGGTGTCCTCGGTGTCGGGGTTGGTGTCGTCGAACCTCAGGTTGCACAGGCCACCGAACTCGGCCGCGATGCCGAAGTCGACGGTGATGGCCTTGGCGTGCCCGATGTGCAGGTAGCCGTTCGGCTCGGGTGGGAACCGGGTCTGGACGCGTCCCGAATAGGTGCCGGTGGCATTGTCGTGGCGGACGATGTCGCTGATGAAGTCCCCAGCCGAACTCACGGGCTCACTCATGGCTGACAACTCTAGCGTCTGGCCGCCTCAATCCAGTTCGCCAGCGTCACCGAGGGCCGCGCGCACCTCGTCCGCGCCCGGATTGCGGAGCACGACGTTGCCCACGACGACCGTCGGGGTGTATTCGTCCCCGCTGTTGAGGTCGCGCAGCTGCGAGTTCGCCTCGTGATCCTCGTAGACGTTCACCCAGGTGATCCGGTCGTCGTCGGCGAGCTCGCGCTGCAACGCCGCGCAGTAGATGCAGCCCGGCTTCCACAACACCACCGCGTGACCAGGTGCGATACGTCCCCGGGCAGCCGCCCAGCCGACGTTCGCTTCCCGTTGCGGCCCACGACGACCGAGCCAGTAGACGAACCCGCCGCCCACCAGCACCTCGGCGCCGGCAGCGGCCAGGTGCCCGCCGCGGACGAGTCCCACGGCGAGCAGCGCGGCAGCCACCGCCACGAGGATCAGGATGACCCGGCTGACACGTCCCATGGTCACCTTGCCTCTACCGTCCCTGGTCGGAGTCGCGATTGACACCCGTGAGGCCGTTGATGAGCCCACTCACGATGCTGACGACGATCGAGCCGAGGAACGCGGCCCCCCAGCCCTCCACCGTGAACGGGACGCCGAGCCGAGCGCAGATCCAGGCGCTCAGCATCAGCATGGCCGCGTTGATGACCAGGAGGAACAGCCCCAGCGTCAGGAGGATCATGCACCCCGAGAACGCCTCGACGATGGGCTTGACCACCGCGTTGACGAGGCCTATCACGACGGCGACGATGAGCAGTGTGACGACCGTCCCCGCCCCCTCGGCTCCCCCGACCCCGGAGGCGGCGATGTGGATGCCGGGCACGAGCAGGCCGGCCACCCATACGGCGGCGGCCGTGGCGAGCACGCGCAGGACCAGATTCATGCTTCCTTGATACCAGCCGGGCCCAGATGCGCGTCCACGATCGGGCGCAGACGGGCCAGGCCGGTGAACACCACGGCCGGCATGCCGAGACCCCGGGCGGCCTCGACGTTGACCGGACGGTCGTCGACGTAGAGCACGTCGGCGGGAGGCAACCCGAGCCCGGAAAGAGCGATCCGGTAGATGCGGGGGTCCGGCTTGACCAGCCCGACCCGCCCTGAGTAGGTCACGGAGTCGAGCGTGGCGAGCCAGGGCTGCGTTGTCTCGACGAGTTCGATCACCTCCGGGGGCAGGTTGGACAGCACCCCCACCCGGTGGCCGGACGCGAGCCCGCGCACGTAGGCGACCATCTGCTCGTCCGCACGCGACCAGCCCTCGACCTCGGCGGCGAGCACCGCGTCCGGGTCCGGCAAGCTGTGCCCCGCCTTCGCCGCCAGGCGAAGCCAGTAGTCGCGTCCGGAAATCAGCCCCGCGTCGTAGTCGTCTCGGGTCGCCCAGTACACGTCCCACAGCTGCGGGCCCCCGAAACCGGCGGCGCGCTCGATCGCGGCGATGGTCTCGGGGCTCTGGTCGCGCATGATGACGCCGTACAGGTCGAAGAGGATGCCTCGGCTCATGCACTCTTTTCTACCCTGTCCACCCCGCCGAACCCGGCCCGGGCGACGGCCCGGCGCCGAGCGTAATGTGTGGGTCGGCATAGTCTTTCGAGTCGGTCAAGGAGGTCCGTCACATGAGCGTGTACGGCAAGGTCGTTGTGCTCGGCACCGGGATCATGGGCACGGCGCTCGCCGGGCGCCTGCTCGGCCAGGGCGAGAACGTCACCGTCTGGAACCGGACGCCGGAACGCGCGGCTTCCCTCGCCGCCGCCGGCGCGACGGTCGCCGCGACACCGGCCGAGGCTGTCACGGGAGCCGACGTGGTGCTCCTGACGCTCTTCGACGCCGACGCCGTGATCGGCGTCCTGAAGGAGGCTGCGGACGCCACGCCCGCGGGAGCCACGTGGGTGCAGATGTCGACCATCGGCATCGAGGGCACCGACACCGTGGCCGCGGTCGCCCGGGAACACGGGCTCACGCTGGTCGAGTCGATGATGCTCGGCACCAAGGGACCCGCCGAGCAGGGCACGCTGGTGCTGCTCACCGGAGGCGACGCCGACCGCCTCACCGCGATCGACCCGTTGTTGGCCCTCGTCAGCCAGAAGCGCGTGTACGCGGGGCCGCAGGTGGGCGCGGGCAGCAGGCTCAAGCTCGTCTGCAACACCTGGATCGCTCTCCTCACGGCGGGCACGGGACAGGCGTTCGCCATGCTGCGCGCCCTCGGGCTCGACCCGAAGCTCTTCCTGGACGCGATCGCCGGTGGTCAGTCCGACAGCGTCTACGCACACGTCAAGGGCGATCTCATGATCGCCGACGACTACCAGCCGGCGAACTTCCAGCTGCGGGGCCTGCACAAGGACCTCGAGCTGGCCGAGGACGCCACCGGCGACGACGGGAAGTTCCCGATCCTGGACGCGCTCCGCGGGCTCTACGCCAAGGCCGAGGAGCAGGGCCAGGGCCGCGAGGACATCGCCGCCGTCTACCGCGTGCTGCCCTGACCCTGACTCGCCTGCGGCGTCCGGCCCGGTCGAGCGCCTCCGGTGCCCTCAGGGCACCGGGCTAGCATGGCTGCGAACACGCGGAGGCCATGTTGAGCGACGAAACGTTGGGCCCCGCCCGCATCCGGAGCGGGCAGGTCGGAGCCCATCCCGCGGGACGCCCGCCCTCGTCGACCGCCACGCTGGTGGTGGTCGTGACGCTGGTGATGGCCTCGCTCATCGTGTTCGTCATCGGGCTCGCCCTGGCAGCCGGTCAGGCCGCCTCGACCGCTGCGATCGCCTTCTCCATCGCCGTCGGCGGGAGCTTCCTGGGCTGGTACGTGAAGGCCCTGGTCAGCGGCAGCGGCCGGTCCACCGCCCGCATCAATGCCTGGCCGCCGATCGGGCTGGTGAGCGCGTCCTGCTTCGCCGTCATCACCGGCTACGGGTTGTTCGAGATGCTGACCGGCACGCACCTGGGCACCCGGATCGCCTTGTTCGCGGCGGGCATCGTGGGGGCGGTGGCCGCGCTCGTCGCCTTCGTGCGTGACGCCGACGCGGCCGAGGCGGACGGTGTGCGGCCCTCCGTCCGGAAGCAGACCCTGACCGACGACACCGAACACATGCCGGTGGTTCCCGGGGAGACGAGACGTCCCGCACGCGCGAGGTTGATGCTCCTCCCCGATCCCGAGGAAACCGTAGAGGGCCCGGCGCATGCCGAGCCCCCGGCCGAAACCGGCCTGGCTGCGCACCTGGAATCCGCAGCGGGCGCCGGAGCCCCGATGGACGACACCGGGGCGGCGCGGTTCCCCGCCGCCCGCCATGCCGCGCCGTCGTACGGCACGCCCCGAGAAGCACCCGGCGAGGCACCGGGGTTCGTCGTCCCACCGGAATGGGGGGCCTCCGAGCCCGAGGCGCCGCCGTCGCGCGGTGCGCGCCGGGGAACCGCCGAAGCCCCGCCGCCGTGGGAATCGGAGTTGTGGGGGTCGTCGGACGAGGGCGAGCCGCCCACTCGCGCCCGGCGTGGTGTGTGAGAACGCACCCGCAGGATTATTGGGGTTGATCGTGGGTCATACTCGACCCACGATCAACCCCAATGTGTGGTGACCCCATTCATCCCTGAACGCCGAGAACCTCCTGTAAGGCGCCGAGCTTGCGCGGGACGTCGTACTGGGCGCCACCTTCGTGCCCGTTGTACGTGAAGACCTCGATCTGCGAAGGACCGGCATAGGCGTGGTAGGCGGCGAACACCGTCGACGGCGGGCAGATCTTGTCCATCAACCCTACGGAGAACCAGCCGGGGCAGCGCGCACGCGCGGCGAAGTTGACCCCGTCGAAGTACGACAGCGTCCGCATGACCGGCTCGACCTCGAATCGGTGGCTCATGAGAAACCGCGAGATCTCCGCGTAGGGGCCCTGATCGGTGATCTGCGAACCCCGCCGGTAGTGGCACAGGCAGGGCACGTCGGCGATCATGCCTGCGACGTCGTCACGCAGCCCGGCAACCGACAGCGCCAGCCCACCGCCCTGGCTGCCGCCCAGCACCGCGACCCGATCCCTGTCGACCGCGGGTAGGAGCTTGACGGCGTCGACCGCCCGGACGGCATCGGTGATCAGGCGGCGAAAGTAGTACCTCGTTGGATCCTCGACCCCACTGGTGAGGAAACCCGGCGCGGACGCACCGTGCCCGAACGGATTGATATCCGGAGTGATACCGGTCGTCTTGCCTCCGCCACCCTGCCCTCGGTTGTCCATCACAACATGCGCGAACCCGAACGCGGTCCACGTCAACCAGTTCCACGGAACGCTCCGTCCCGCCTTGTAGCCGAGATACTGGACGACCGTGGGGAGCGGGCCGGTGCGATGGCGAGGAAGCAACAACCAGGCCTTGATCGGCTGCCCCAACCAGCCCGAGAAGGTGACGTCGAAGGCCTCAACCGTCGCCAGGGGGGTCTCGAAGGGCTCGCACGCCAGCACCGAGGAATCGACCGGCGACTCGGCCAGGGTCGTCTGCCAGAACGCGTCGAAGTCGTCTGGTTCCTCGCGCGCCGGACGATAGCGGCGCAGTTCGTCGAGCGACTTGTCGAAGAATGCCATGGATCTGTTTCCTCCTGGTTGGATCGTGGTGACTGGGTCAGGAAAGAAAAGTGGAAGTTTCCCAGGCCGGTTTCTTACCAGCGCGAAATGAGACCCCGACCATGAGCTCAATTGCGGTTATTGCGGATTCGTACGATCGAGGACGAGCAGCCCGACGAGCACCGGCGCGGTGGCGGAGAACAGCAGCGGGCCCAGCGGGATCGGGAGTGAGCAGATGGGGGCCGCCACGATCGCGCCCAGCAGCGCCGTCCCCCTGGTGACCGAACCGAACGCGAACCAGAGTGCCCCCCGTATCCACTCGCCCACCGACTCGTCCGGCCGGGTCGCCGCGACCACGGCCAGAGCGACGTGGTAGATCAGCAGCACGAGAACCAGCCCCAGGCAGATCATGAACAGGGCCAGGGCTACCGGGCCGCTGCGGCCCGAGAGGAAGATCACGTCGATCGCCAGTAGCGCCAGGGCGAGCGTCGAGACCACGGCGTGCGGCATCAGGACGCGCGCATAGCGCCGGAAGGCGCGGAACGTCCCGGTGAGCACACTCGTGTCGCCGTTGGTTCGCCAACCGTCGAGTGCCCGACCGGCGGCTGCGAGCGCGGGCAGCCAGGTGACGACGCCGAGGGCGAGGACGACGAACGCCACGCCCGCCATCGCCGGATAGGCGAGGTAGTCGAGCCACCAGAAGATGGGCCGGTGCCGGCGCCGTGCGACCTCTCGTGCGCGTGCGGTCACCTCCCGACCTCCAACACGCCGGTGAACGGGATCGCGGAATCGACCAGTCCTCGTCCACCCATCTCCAGATGCCGCGCACCGACGACCGCCACACGACCGCCAGCCTCGGAGGAGGCGACGAGCACGGCCCGCGCGTCGGTGACGAGGTCGTCGGCCTCGATGATGCCGTCCGCTCCGGCGAGAAGCACCCGCTCACCGCAGCCGAGGTCGACCGTCGTCGAACCGCCGCAGGGCTGCAGCTGTGCTTGGGGAGCAGTCGGCGCGAACGCGTCGAAGGGCTCGATGACGGTGACTGCCAGCAGCTGCGGCGCGACCACCGGGGTCACCCGCAGTGTGTGCAGCCGACGGGCGAGAACGAGGTCGGGAGTGCTCGAGGTCGGGTTCGCCACCACGTCGGTCACACCCTGGCTCGCCACCGCACCGGCCGAATGCACGGTGAGCCAGGCACCGGCCCGGCCGTTGCGGAGCATTCGCCGCACGACTCCCATGCCGGTTCCGTCATCGACACGCTCCGCCGGATGGTCGGAATGGAACAGCAGCGTCCACGCGTGCGGGGCGTCCGACAACCCGCGATCCACGATCACGGCGCGGCCTGACGGCATCACCACGAGTGTGCGCTCGAGCGAGGCGACCCGCAGCTCGGGCGGGTACATCGCGCCGACGCGTGCCGTGCCGTGCAGGAACCCCTGCTCGGCCAGCACATCGGTCATGTCGGCCACACGGTCTGCCGGCGCGTCCCCGTAGGCGTTGAAATCGCCCTCGCCGGCGAAACCCTTCCCGTCCACGAGTACGAGATTGTGGTTGCCCGCCAGCTTGTGACGCGCGTAGCCGTCCTCGACCAGCAGCCACGCACCCCGCGAGACGAGGACGAACGAACCCGCGTCCGGGTGATGGTGGCCCGCATTGAGGGTGTGCCAGCCGTGTCTCGCGTCCAGACTGCGCGACACGGTCCAGGCCTTGTGACCACCCCCCGGTGCGGATTTGAACGAGTAGGCGGTCGCGTCGGCGTCCCACGACGTGCGGTGCACGAGGAGACCGAGATCGCCGAAAGCCGCTTGGCGGGGCGTGGTCGTCGCGGGATCGACGGGCGGGACGCTCGCATCGTGCCACAGCAACTCGGCCCATGCCTCCGGCAGCACGCCCGGGCGGACGCCGCTCTCGTAGGCCTCGCGCCAGAAGAAACGGTCCGCGACGCGATCCGCCAGCCACTGGGCCTCACCGATGCGATAGCGCGAAGCCAGGATGCGGTAGAGCGCGACACTGTGGCCGCTGCGCCGATCGTGGCAGTCGCCGTGGTCGATGATCTCCTCATAGCCGGGAGCCGCCTGATGCAACCTGTACCAGAAGGTGTTGGCGAGGAAGCGACAACGCTGCCACCAGTCGATGCCCTCGGAATGCTGCAGCAGATCGAGGTAGATCGCGATCCACGGCACCCCGTACCGCCAGTAGACGACCCCCTCCATGTCCGATCCGTCCTCGGGCAGCACATCGACGACGACATCGAACGAGTCTTTGGCCAGGTCGGTCCACGCACGCTCACCGAGGACGTAGCCCGCGGCGGCCAACCCGGTATGGCAGATCCAGTGGTGGTTCTGCCAGAACGAACTGGACCACCACGACCCCGTCGACTCGAGCGCGAACTCGTACATCCGCCGTCCCTGGAGGGAAAGCTTCCCGCGCAGCGCCTCCCTGCGTCCCGCGGACAGGTCGTTCCCCAACCATGAGAAGGCCAGCGAAAGGCCATGGAGCAGCCAACCGGCGTCGAGGTCGTGATCCGGCATGTGTGCTCGGCCCCAGTGTTCGAACCCGATCGCCGGCTCGATCCATCGCCAGGCCTCTTCGAGATAGTGCGGCTGCCCTGTCAGGCAGTATGCCAGCGCGAGGTTGGCCGCTGCGGGGCCCAGATAGGTGATGCTGGCCATGGGGTGGGCCGCCGGCGGCGACATGCGCCGATAGAGATCGCACTGCTCCGCCAGACGTCGCCATTGCGGTGCCAGGTCACCGGTCAGTCGCCCGCGCAAGTCGCGCAGGCGCTCGTCGTCCAGCAACAGCATGGTGTGCGTGGTGGCAGGCGCCCCGTCACCGCCGGACGCGATCGGATCAGTCATGGAGCACCTGCTCGGGCAGTTGATGCCGGTCCACCCGGCCGTCGCCATGCCGGACGACGACGGTCGCACCATCGACCTGGACGTCGACCACGGTCGCCGCTCCGGCTTCGAACACCGAGACCCATGTCACGGTGGTCGCCCCGTCGGCAGTCCAGTCGACATGGGTACGGACGCGTTGGGGGTCGTCGGCCGGCCCCGGCCCGGGGTGGGCGATCGCCAGCACACCGTTGCCGGGCGCGGCGGAGTCGCGGAACCCCCTGTGCAGACCCCACAGGGTTTCCTCACCGTTCCACTGTGTTCGCACGAGATCACCGCTCTGCCGCACGGTCAGGTCGACGTCAGGTCTCAGACCGAGCGTCAGCCGGCGTGGACGATCCGCAGCGGCACGGACCACGTCGAGCAGGTAACCGGAGGCCACGGCCACGTGCCGGATCGCCCGCGCGCCTTCGTACCAGGTGTTCTCGTCGCCGGTCACCGAGACGGTGACCGAGTCGGCGGTGCGGGTGATGAGCGTCCCGGTCGCCTCCGCAGGATCGCGGTCGTCCACCCGCACCGTCGGATGCGCCGCCGCCGAGGCGTAGTACGCACGCCAGGCCCGGTGGCCGTACGGAACCTGACCGGGGTCCGGCTGCCACGGCGTCACCGCACCGTAGAGGGCGAGCGAGAGCTTGTCGTGATGCCCGTGGGATCCTCCGTGAGGGCCGTAGTCCAGCACGGCATGGATGCCATCGGCGCGGAGCACGCAGATGCCGGACTCCTCGTCCACCGCCACCCTCGCCCGCGGACGAGCGGGCACCTCGAGCGCGGGAGCGCCGAACCACCCTCCTGGGATCGTGCGGATCTCGTCCGCCAGATCGTCCGCCTGAGTTCCGGCATCCCTGCCCGCCCGGTCGGCGACTGCTCCGAGACGCCGATTCCGTGCGAACGCGTCGCTCAGCGCGCACAATTCCATCCACTCGAGCGCGAGTCCCGCTCGCCGGTAGGGGCCGTCGTGCACCGCGGGCAGAATCCCGCCGTCCGTGGCCAGATCCTCCAGCACACCGATCATCGCCAGCAACCGGTCCCGGGCATTCTCCGGCAACAGGGTCGGCTCGCAGCCGCGCAGCGACAGCAGGTACGCGCGCAGGACGAACCCGTGGTAGTAGGTGGTCGCCTCCCACTCCCAACCACCTCGCGTGGTCGATGCGAGCATGTGCGCGATCTGTCCGTACTCGCCGCCCACCCAGTCGTCGTCCACACCCGTCGATGGCGTCTCTCCCCTGATCAGGGATGCCGCGACGCCGCAGACCCGTCCCGATGCGTTCAGCCACGCGGTGTAGTTGGACGTGAAGTGACCGTCATCGACGAGGTGCTGCCGCCCCGCACGCGCTGCCTCGACCGCCTGGTCGAGCACCGGCAGAAGTGGGTGGAGCTCGGGCGCGCCGCCAGGCCGTGTGCCGGCGAGCGACCACGCGGCGTGCCCGATCGACACCGACCAGATCGCGTCGGTCAGAGCCTGCTGGAAGAGCCGCCCGCGCAGCATCCAGCCTTGCGCCTGCTCGTTCTCGCCCCCCATCGCCACCCTCGCGTAGACGTCGGCGAGCCCTGTGAGAAGCGCGACGGCTTCATCGCGGGCAACCGGATCGTCCGTGCGCGCCGCGCGATACGCCTGCACATCGGCCCGCCGCGCCCAGGCCTGATGACTGAGGACGAGCCAGGCTCCCCTCACGTCCTCGGTGTCGACGCCGCATCCGTACTCACAGGGCAGCCCGCCCGCAGGAGGCCGTGCACCGGGGATACCTTGCGGCAGCAACTCGGTGCCGTGGACCGGGCACACGTAGTTGTGCCACCAGCCGCCGCGTGTGTACGGCAGGTCCACCTTCTTCTGCGGCTCCCCGGTGCTGGTCGCCGATTCGACCGGTCCGATCACCGCGGCCAGGTCCCACCGTCGACGTCGAGCGTGGTGCCGGTGATGAAAGAGGCCTCGTCCGAGGCGAGATACAGGACGGCAGCCGCGACGTCCTCGACCGTCCCGCCACGCCCGATGGGCGCTCCCGCGACCATCTTCTGCTGAGCCTCGGGAGTGCTGAAGACGCCGTGGAACGACGTCCCGCCGATGTATCCCGGGGCGACCGCGTTGACGGTGATCCCCGACGGGCCGAGTTCCTTGGCGAGTCCCTTCGTGAACCCCCGGACACCGGCCTTCGCGGCGGAGTAGATCACCGAGCCGGGACCCCCTCCATTGTGCGCGGCAAGCGAGGACATGGTGACGATCCGGCCCCTGCTGGATTCGCGCAGGTACGGGATGGCGGCCCGGCACGTGCGGAACGTGGATCCCAGGTTGAGGTCGACGACCTTCTCGTAGTGCTCGTCGGACATCTCGGCCACGCTCACCCGCCCGACCAGATGTCCTGCGTTGCACACGAGCACGTCGAGCCCGCCGAGGAACCCGACCGCGTCCCCGACCAGGTGATCGACGGCGTCCGCATCGGTCACATCGGCCTGGATCGCGATGGCGCGGCGACCGAGCGCCTCGATGTCGGCGACCGTCGCGGCCGCCTCCTCCGGTGAGTGCCCGTGGTGCACCACGACGTCCGCCCCGGCCGCGGCGAGCCCGAGCGCTATCCCGCGTCCGATGCCATGCCCGGCGCCCGTGACTAGTACGCGAACGCCAGTCATATCCATTGCCATGCCGATTCCTCTCCTTCCGGACGCCGGCACACCGCCGGTCGTCCCAGATGTTGTGGTTACTTGATGCCCGCGTTGGCGAACCCGCGGACGAAGTACTTCTGGCCGAGGATGAACAGCAACACCATCGGCGCCGTCGCCAGAGTCGTTCCCGCCATCAGATAGGCCCACTGGGTTCCGTTCTCAGTTCTGAAAACTGACAGACCAACCTGAATGACCCGCATCGAATCGCTGTGAGTCACGATTAGTGGCCACAAGAAGTTGTTCCACGAATCCACAAAGGTTAGAAGGCCGGCCGTGATGAAAGCGGGCTTGATCAGCGGCGTCATGATTCGAGCCCATATACCCAGTTCACTCACCCCGTCTAGTCGCGCCGCTTCCTCCAGTTCAACCGGAAGGTCCATATAGAATTGTCGGAACAGAAAGACAGCAAATGGAGTCACAGCACCCGGAACAATAAGAGCCCACCATGTGTCGAGCCAGCCGGTACCGCCTTGACCAAAGAGGTCATTCCCACCGAACAACGGCATAAACCGTACAATCAGGAACTCGGGGATAATTTTGGTATAGGTCGGAATCATCAGTGCACCCAGCACCGCCATGAATGCGAGATTCGAGCCTCGAAACTTGAGTCTTGCCAACGCATATCCTGCCATTGATGCGATGACTAGATTGATAGCAGTATGACTGACTGCGATGATCAAGCTGTTGCGCGCGTACGTTACGAACGGTGCGGCTTGCATCGCCTCGGCATAGTTGCTCCACTTCCATTCCGTTGGAAGCAGAGTCGGGGGTGACGCTGCCAAATCTTGCGACGACTTCAAGGACGTCAGCACCATCCACACGAAGGGCATCACCATCACGACCGCAATGATGCCGAGCAAGGAGTACAACGCAATTCGACCGATTGCCGACCAGACTAACGGCCGCGATTTCTCTAGTCGGCGCGCAGATGGCGTCCTTTTCACGACATCAACGGTCACCGCGGTCGCCTCCATTAATCCTACGATTAATAATCGTTAAGATGACGAGAACTACGAACAAGATAATCGACTGAGCACAGGCGTACCCCATCCGGAACTCGCGAAACGCCGATTTGTAGATCTCGTAGGTGATCATTGATGTCGTATTGGCTGGGCCGCCATCTGTCAGAATATAGATCAGATCAAAAGCTTGGAAAGCTGAAATCACAGACGTTACAACCACAAAGAACGTCGTCGGCTTCAGCAGTGGGAGCGTGATGCTGAAGAACTGACGCCATTTCGGCGCCCCATCGACCGCGGCAGCTTCATACACATCCTCCGGCAAAGCCTGGAGAGCGGCCAAATATATGAGCATCTTCAATCCAATTCCCTGCCAGATCCCCACGAGAATCACTGCTGGCATAGCGAGCGTCGTAGATGACAACCAGTCATGAGTCGGGAATCCAAAAAAACTCAGGATTGCGTTGAATAAGCCACTTCGCGGATCATAAATCCACAACCAGACTAAAGCAACTGCGATCGTCGCTGTGACCTGCGGGATGAACACTGCAGTACGGAACAGTGCTCGTGCTCGAATTTGCATATTCAGCATAAGTGCGATCAGCAACCCGAGCGCCATTGCAACTGGTACCACAAAGAACACATAGACAAGCGTATTGATCATCGCACGACGAAAAACCGAGTCGTGTAGAAGGTCCATGTAGTTCTCGAGACCAATGAACTCCGGCGAGGACAGAACGTCGTATGACGTAAAGGAGAGCGCAAATGCAGCAAGCACTGGCACGCCGATCCAGATGGTCAGGTGGAGCATCGCCGGCGCGGCCATAAGGGCGCCCGCATGCCTACGAGCCGCGCTGGCTTGTCGACGCTGCCGACGTAGTCGTGTCGCTGGCCTAAACCTCACAGAATCGTCCGAATCTCGTCCAATAGTTTGTTCGCGGGTCAGGACTGTCACGGTCCACCTCTCTTTCTCTGGTTGGCACTGTGATCATCACAACCGCGCTATTGCAGCTTCAGCAATCCCAGTGAGCTCATCGATTGCCGCCCTTGCCGATTGCTGCCCCACGACCGCACTCTGAAGCGTGGGCTTGATCTTCTCGCGAATTTCCATCCAGGCTGGAGTGCCACCTTCGGGACGAGACTTATCGAGGTTCTCAAGTGCAAACTTCACAAACGGATTCCCGGCAACAAAGTCGGAAGTCAACAATTCGTCCATGCCAGGAACTGATCCTCGTTGAGCGCAGGCCGCTAGCACGGCATCCTGACCTCCCAGGAACTCGACGAGTGCGGCCGCCGCTTCGGGATGCTTGGACGTTGCTGACTGCGAAACGATAGTTCCGCCCTGAAAGATCGCCGGAGTCGGGTTCGCAACTGCGAACCATCCAACTTTGTCGTCTCGAATGAGTTCCGGAGCTTGGTCAAGAAGTGTCAGCATGAGCGAGTTATCAGTCATCATCATGGCCGAATTTCCTGACTGAAGCGACGAGGGCATGCCCTTTTCGGGAGTTTCGTTCGCAAAAATGGCCGAACCGTCTCCGACGAGGTCGATGTACAATTGCAATGCTTCGACACCTTCATCGCCGCCGAAGAGAACTTCTCGACCATCCTCCGAGAACATTTCGCCGCCATTGGCGAACAAAAAGGTCTCCCATCCCTGTCGCAGATCGATTGAGAATGGATCGAAGCCAGCTCGGATAACTGATCCGCCTGAGTCACGCACCGTAAGTTCTTTGGCAAATTTTCGTAGATCGGTCCAGTTCGTCGGAGGCGCATCGATCCCGGCTTCAGCAAAGAAGTCCTTGCGATACGCGCCGACACGAACATCAAGCACCATCGGGAGGCCATAGAGATTTCCATCGAACCGCGCGGGTTCGAGCACTCGACTCTGGTAAGCGTATCGTGTCGCGAGTGAATCTGCGATCGGCGCGATCGCATGCTTGTTGGCGAACGGAGGGATCCAACCGACACCGAGCGTCAAGACGTCGGGCATCAGCCCGCCGGCAAGAGCCGTGGTGATCTTCTCGTTGAGCTTGCTGTAATTGGTGTAGTCAATTGTGACATTGATGTTCGGATACTGCTGATTGAAGGTCTTCAGCAAGTTTCCCTCAAGTGTTTCTTTACCCGTGGCTCCCTCAAACAGTGCGCACAGGAACGTGATATCCCCTGACACGTCTGCGGGATCACCCCCGGCGCTGCCCGTGCTCGACGAGCTGGAGTTCGAACCGCCGCAGCCGGCGAGCAAAGCCGTCGTCCCGACGCCCATGGCAGCCAACAGGCTCCTTCGGGTGAGTTCCATGGCGTGACCCTTTCGATCCGCATTGATACGACAGGTGTTGACACGGGGTCGTCCGCGACCCTTTGGTGCAACGTTGCACCAAAGGTTAGGCAGATCTGTCAGTCAACGTCAAGTCCCGACCGGGACTCACTGTCCCGAAGCCGAAAGGCCTTCACAGGAATATGGCTCTGACAGCTTTAAACACCTCCACCGGCGCGCCGCTGGCGCGCGATCGTACGAAGCGGTATCCTCGTTTTCAGGAGTTGAACGATCTACCGAGCATCGAGCAGCTCGTCCACCAACCACTGATGCTTGGAGCCCAGGGAGCGAAGGTCTGCATGTCCCGAGTGACGATCCTCGACGTCGCGCGCACCGCGGGTGTGTCGACCAGCACGGTGTCCAACCTGCTCAACGGGCGAACCGACAAGATGCATCCCCACACCCGGCAACGCGTCGAGTCGGCCATCCGCGACCTCGGCTACCGGCCGAACCGCGCGGCGCGCCAGCTGCGCATAGGCCAGCCCGACGTCATCGGGCTCGTCGTCCCATCGGTCGGGAACCCCTACTGGGGCGCATTGGCTCGGTACCTCGAAGCCGCCGCCCTCGCCGAGGGGTACCACGTCCTTCTGTGCAACTCCGAGCGCGACCCCGACCGCGAGCGCCACTACATCGACGAACTCCTGGCCGAGGGGGTGCGCGGCATCGTCCTGTGCTCGTCACTCCATTCCCTGGAACACGTCACCGAACTGCTCGATCAGGGCCTGCGTCTGGTGGCCTTCGACCGCAGCGCCCAGGCCACCGACCCGCCCTCGCTCGTCAGCGTGAGCGTCAACAACGTGGTCGGGGGCGAGTTGATGGGCAACCACCTCACCTCACTCGGGCACCGCCGCATCGCCTTCGTCTCGGGAGCGATCCGCAGCATCAACCGCACGGAACGACTGCGGGGATTCCTGCATGCGGCCGAGCGCGCCGGGATCGCCAAGGACGAGATCACGGTGTGGGGTGGCAGTGCGGACGCTCCCCTCGGCGACGTCGAAGCCGCGGAGGTCGGCCGCGCGGCCACGGCGGAGCTGCTCGCGAACGCCGAGCCCCCGACGGCGATCTTCGCCGTGAACGACATGACGGCGATCGGGGTCTGCCGCGCGATACGCGACGCCGGGCTCGAGGTGGGACGCGACATATCGGTCGCCGGGTTCGACGACATCATGCTCGCCGAGCTCTACGCGCCACGCCTGACGACCGTACGGCAGCCGATGAAGGACATGGCGGCGGCCGCCTTCGAATCACTGCACGCAGCCGTCGAGACCGAGGACCCCACACCGGGTAGTTCGCTGCTCTTCCGTCCCGAACTGGTGGTCAGGGAGTCGACCGCAGCCCCGGCATGAGGACGCGCGCTGGCACATCGGCGGAGGGTCGTACCACATCTGACCGCAGCCCCGGCATGAGGACGCGCGACCCGTTTGCGCGTGGCTGGAGTGCGGGATCGAACCCGCGAAAATTATTGGGGTTGATCGTGGGTCGACTATGACCCACGATCAACCCCAATAATCACTGGACCTCTTACAAGCGCTCCAACAGCCAGTCCCGGTCACGGACGTGCTCGGCCACATCGCCGGGCGTCTCCAGGATCACCGGGGCGGCGGCGTCCCTGATGGTCGCAACGAGCAGGTCGGGATCGATCTGTCCCTGCCCCAGGTTGGTGTGACGGTCGGCGCCGGACCCCGCGGCATCACGGGAGTCGTTGCCGTGCACCAGGTCGATGCGTCCGGTGATCGCCCGGATGCGATCAGGTAACCCGTCCAGGTCCTCGCCCGAGGCATGGGCGTGGCAGGTGTCGAGGCAGAACCCGACCTCGGTGAAATCCCTGGCGGCGCCGACGGCATCCCAGAGCTTGGCGATCGACTCGACGTAGCGGGCCATGGCGTGGGCGCCGCCGGCGGTGTTCTCGATGAGGATCGGGCAGTCCATGTGCAGGCCGTCGACCGCCTTGAACCAGTTCTGGTACCCGGCAGCCGGGTCGTCGTTGGCAGTGACATGCCCGCCGTGGACGATGACCCCGCGCGCCCCGATCTCGGCTGCGGCGCTCACCTGCTGTTGCAGCAGCTTGCGGCTGGGAATGCGGATGCGGTTGTTCGTGGACGCGACATTGATCACGTAGGGCGCGTGCACATACAGGCCGACACCCGCGGCCTGCGCGTCCACCCTGAGCGCCGCGGCGCCACCGGGGTAGTCGACCACGGGGGCCTTCCACCCCTGCGGATCGCCGATGAAAATCTGGACGATGGACATGCCGCGAGCCTCGGCGGCAGCGATCGGGTTGCCCGGGCCCACATGTGCGCCGATCTCGATGCTCATGGGTCGAGCCTATGACGAGCCGTCCTCCGCACGGAACCGGCCGCCCACGTGCGCGTCCTGCTGCTGCCACCCGACCGGTATAGGGTCGGGGACTCGAAACCTTGACAAGAATCTCAGTTGTGCTGCGCGTCGGAACCGAGGAGCGCTAGCTTCTTGATCGGAAGATCAACTCAGCACCGAATCTTTAGAAGTCGCTGATGACTGTACGTGGAAGTGCCTCAACGCAGCCCTCAACCCCGTCGACTGGGCCGCCTGCGCGATCTGCGCCGGAGGAAATGGCGTTGCCTGCGCCTGGGGTTGTCGCCATCATCTTCCCTGAGGAGCACTTGTGACCTCCGTGCTGCTGATCGACCCCCAATTCGGTGCTCACGGGCTCGGCTTGGTGGAACCACTGATACCCGGGGCCCGTACTTGGCCTGCCTCCACCGTCAACTCGATAATGGCCCTCGTTCAGGCGGAGGACGCCCTCACCGGCATCCGCGCCGAGACGGCCCCAGCCCGAACCATGGTCGCCCGCGCGGCGGGCTGCAACACCGCGGCCCGTCTGCTGACCGATGGCATCGCTGCCCGCGTGCTGCTGATCGACCCTGTCTCGACGTCGACCGCCGACGATGGCTTCGGCAGAGCCAGCAGGGTCGACCGGCACTTCTTCGAGCGGCTGGCGGAGGCGAAGAAGACTGCACCGGATCCATCGGACGCCGCTGTCTTGATGGACCCGCTATTCAAAAGAGGCCGCCTGCCCGAGGCGGCCTACGAACTGGCAGCCCGCGGCCTGAGCCGACGACCTGAGATCCGGGCCAGGCTAGAGGCCAGCCTGCGGGCTGTCGAAGAACTCCGGCAGCCGTACGACGAGCGCCGTTGGCCGCCGGCCGCTGTCGAACCGGATTTCGACTGGCTCACCAACCTCCGCGAACAGCCATCCGGCTCGGCGACCGTGTGGCTGTCGCACGACGCCGAAGGGCACCCACCCGCCGCGCAACGGGACTACCTGGCCACGGCCCTGCCTGCCGTCGACGTGGTCGCCCAGCCGTGGGAGGAGTACGACTTCATGGCCGATCCCGCACCACTGGCCGCCGCGCTCCGCAACTGGCTGGCGGGCTGACCACATCCCGGGCTACCGCTCGGAGTCCCGAACCGGGTCAGGACTCCGAGCGGTAGCGCGCCCCGCCCAGCCGGAAGTCGAAGCCCGGCCCGGCCGGGGTGTCGTCCCCGGGCCCGGGCGCGACGCCGAACACCAGCTCGACGATGGCGTTGGCGGGCCCCGGAACGAACTGCAGCACCTGCTCGCCGATGCCCAGTTCGGTCGGGCTCACCGGGGACAGGCCGAACAGTTCCGCCCACCGATGGGCGAGCGCTGCAGGATCGTCCACCTCGATGACGGCGCGGCTCGTGGTGACCTCACCCTGGGCGTGCTTTCCCAGCAGGCCGCTGCCGGCCAGCTGACCGAGGCGGACGTCGTCGGGTACCTGCCAATCGATGACGAACGGATACGGCAGGCCGCCGTCGGTGCCGGAGATCGTGAAGATCCGCCACCGCAATTCCTGCCCCTGGGGCGTGGTGCGGTTCCCCGCGGCGATCGGCGAGACCGCGAGCCCCTTGTCCCGGAGCTCCTGCCACGCCTCGTCGATGTCATGCACGCGCAGTGCCACGCGGGAGAATCCCTCCGAATCGGGCAGGTAGTTCGCGGCGTCCGAGAAGACCAGTTCACTGGGGTCGTCCGGCTTCAGCTGCTCGGCGTCGTCGATCGTGAGGAACTCGACGTAGTTGAGCCCGAAATAGGCCAGCGCGTTCTTGGTGCCGTGCCCGACGTGCCTGCCTCCCGGTTCGGCGACCAGCCCGTACTTGCCGAATGCCTCGCGCACGGCCTCCAGGTCGTTGACGTAGTGGACGGTGTGATCCCAGCGGAAAGTGGTCATGTCATTCCCCTCTGCCCAGTTCGGTGGTTCGCGCGACGGCACGGAGCACCGCCGTGTGGATGACAGCGGCGAACCCGCCCCTCTCCAGCTCGTACTGCAGGTTGATGCCGACCCCGGCGGGCGAGTTGTTCCGGTGCAGCAGCACCTGCGGCAGGACGTCCTCGCTGGTCAGGAGGTTGATGCCGCCCACGATGTTGTCGATCGCGATCTTCGTGGCGATGTCACGCGGCAGCCCGGCGAGCACACCCGCGTCGATCAGTGCATCGACGAAGTGGTACACGATGTTGGGCGGGTAGAAGCCCGTGATGACGTCGATCAAGGACTCGTCCACGTAGAGCGTCTTGCCGAAGGTCGACAGGAACCCCTCGACCGACTCCTGCGTGGCGTGGGCGCCGAGCGCGACCCCCGAGTAGCCGTAGTCCGTGGTGGTCAGGGTGTTCGGGATGATGCGGACGATCGGGCGGTCGGCGCCGAGCACCTGTTCCAGCTGCTTGATGGTGTAGCCCGCCACGATCGACACCACGACCGTGTCTGCGCCGAAGCGCTCGGCGACGGAACGGCCGACGCCGACCAGATCGTCCTGGGGACGCACGGCGATGACGACGATGCCCGCGTCCGGACGATCCACCGGGCCCGCGGGCAGCACCCCGTACTTCTCCGCGAGCAGCGACACCCGCTCCGGCCGGACGTCCTCGACATGGATCGTCCCGATGGGGAAGCCTGTCCGGCGGCTCGCCACCGCAGCGATGATCGCCTCGGCCATGTTGCCGCCGCCGACGAAGTAGAGGTTCGTGGTCATCGGAGTCCTTTCAGTGGTTCTGGGCGTCAGCGACGGCTCCACCGTTGTCGATGGTGGGCATCGCGGCCCTTGTGAGTGGTCATGAGGGTGGACCGACCGGCCCGGCACCGCCATGGCGGGCACCCGGATCCCGGCCTTACCGCGGCAGCGGGAAGATCCCGGCGACAGGACGACACCCCCGCGCGTCCGGCCTCGTTCGGAGGCGTCCTCCTACGGGCTAGCCGATCGTCGGGCACGGACGACAACAGCACGCGGAGCACCCCGACTCGCGACGTGGCTCGTGTTGGCCATCGATCCGCAGATGCGCGCCGATCCTGCTGCCCATGAGGGGAGCCTACTGCACCGAGCGACCGGCACGGCGCCGTCCGTGGCCGGGCGCGGACTCGCGGGCCGCCCGGCACCCCGAGCCTCCATTTCGACGCGCTCGGCACCGGCATTCAGCGAGCGCGACCCGGTCATGAAACACTTGCCGGGTGGAGGTGTTGCAGCTGATCGGCGACTTCTTCGGGGCATTGCTGGCAGCGGCGAACCGGGCCATGCGGCTCGATCCCACCGCGCTGACGACGGGCACGCGATTCGGCTGGTGGGTGCCGGTCGCCGTCGCCCTGATCTCGGGAGTCTCCATCACCCTGGGGCATGGTGTCGTCCTCGCCATCAACCGGGTGCGGGGCTTCCGGCGCATGCTCACCATGCTG
Organism: Brooklawnia cerclae; assembly: GCF_011758645.1. NCBI lineage: Bacteria > Bacillati > Actinomycetota > Actinomycetes > Propionibacteriales > Propionibacteriaceae > Brooklawnia > Brooklawnia cerclae. The sequence continues at coordinate 101,810 of NZ_JAAMOZ010000004.1, forward strand.
GCGTCCGGCATAGGCACCGTGCTGACGGGAACCCTGGAAGCCCTGATGATCGCACTGGCCGGCCACGTGGTGACCGGTGCCTCGCTCAACGTCATGGACCTGCTGACACCGGTACTGCTGTCGTCCGCCCCCTACTGGCTGGGGTTCCTCGTGGCCGTCCCCTACAGCGGACCGGGCATCGCACGCGGCCTCAACGTGTGGCACCTGGTCTGCCTGTGGGCGCTGCTCATCCCGGTGCTCGACGTCGGGCGCACGATCGCCCTCACGGTCGCCGCGGCCGGCTGGCTCGCGACCACCGCACTCGGCTGGCTGGTCGAGCACTCGCCCCTGCGACTCCGCGAACGTGTGTTTCGGCTGGTCAGCGGGACAAAAGGACTCACAAGCGAGGACGTGCTCGCCAGTTCCACGATGGAGGCCCGGCGATGACCCTCGGCCACATACTCGTCGTCATCGTCGTGGCGCTGATCATCGCGGGGCTCGTCGCCCCCACCGAGGCCATGAGCTGGTGGCGCCGGGGAGACCTCGACGACAAGGCGATCCACTGGCCCACTCGGGCAGAGGCTTTCCAACGACCCGGCGACGACCCCGACGACGAGATGCCCGACGCGCTTCCTCCCGAGACCGACCACTATCTCGTCTACCTGTCGGGCATCGGTATCAGCAGCCCCGACCAGCTACCCGTGGTCGAGACCCCGCTGATCGACCTCCTACAGCAGCGAGTCGGCCACACCACCCTGATATGGCAGATCTACCCCTACTCGGTCGAGAACACCGCCCTCACACAGGGGCGGCGTCTGGCCCGCCTGTGGCGCACCCTGTCGGTCTGGAAGCACGAGAAGGCCCGGTGGCGCGCACTGTCCTTCCTCATCAACCTGCGCAACGCCTTCCAGATGTTCGTGAGCTCCGACAAACGCTACGGACCGGTGTTCAACCTTGCCGTCGCCCAGCAGATCGCAGCGGCGCTCGTGCGCCACGGCTACGTGCCCGAGCACCACAGACCTGTCACACTGCTCGGCTGGAGCGGCGGCGCCCAGATCGCCGCCGGCGCGGCCTGGCACCTGGCCGCCCTGGGGGTGCCCGTGAGGCTGCTGTCGATGGCGGGCATCCTGTCGTCCGACCCGGGCCTCGACCGCTGCCTGCGCATCTGGCACATGCGGGGCGACAGCGACAGGGCGCAGGAACTCGGTCTCGTGCTGTTCGCGCGGCGGTGGCCGATCTTCCGCAACTCCAGCTGGAATCGGGCCCGACGCGAGGGTCGTCTCACCGTCGTCAGCCTCGGCGCGCTCCGCCACACCGGGCACGGGGGCTACTTCGCCGCGAGCCCGCCGCTACCCGACGGACGCGAACCCCGGCAGGCCACCGTCGACCACATCCTCGGCGTGCTCGTTGACGCGGGACTGGCCACCGACGGCCTCGCGGGCATCCCGGGGGACGACCGGGCATCCCGGCGCTCGGAGGACGATCCGACGTAGTCTCGGCAAGGCGTTACCGAAGGGTCAGCCGCGGTCTATCTCAGGGTCTGTGCCCGAGAGCCGCCGATAGCGGCGCTGCCAGGCCACCCGGACAGCTCCGACCCGCGTGATGTACACCCCGGGCGCGAGCATGACCAGCCACAGCGCGAAAAACTGCCACAAGGGAGTGTCGTCCGTTGCGCGACCGGTGAGGTACATGAAGGCGCCCAAAGCCCCGAAGACGACGGTCACCACAACCATCACGATCCCGACCACGAGCAGCCCCACCGGGGAGTGGATCGGGGTGCTTTCGGAATTGCCCGAACCCATCGGGAACGGCTCTCGGAGCCCGTATGGGTCGTTGGGCCGCTTATCGCTCCACCAATCCATGCCCATTCCCTTTCGTCGTCCCGCCCCCACGAGGGATGATGCCGCCGATGGCACACCGTGGCCCAGACGCGACGAGCATAACCGCCGCCGGGTGCGCCACGGGAGGGTTCGGTGCGAGCGCGTGCGGGCAACGACCAGCCGGAGGGCTACAACCGCGCTTGTCAGATTGGATACCAACCAGGATGAGCGCACAGATCCTATACACTGAAGCGCGACCTCTCGAGAGCGGAATGCATCACTTGTGGAGGGCGGGCACCGGCATCGGCGCGTCGGAGCGTCCCAGGGAAACCCACCCACCGGCGGGGTGAACGAGTAGTGACGAGGGAGTCGTGATACATCAGCATTTTCAACCCGAGTGGCTGGAGTCGTTCCTTGCGGTGGCCGACACGGGGAGCTTCAGCGAGGCGGCATCGCGGCTGCACCGCTCGCAGCCGCGGGTGAGCACCCACGTGGCACAACTCGAGGCAGCGATACGTCAGTCCCTGTTCGACCGCCGCCGCCGTCCGGTCACCCTCACGGACGCGGGGGTGATCATGGCCGTCCACGCCCGGCGCGTGCTGCAGGCGCTGGACGAGGCGGCGGACGCGTTCGGGGACGCGACCGGCGCGATACGGGGAACCGTGACACTCGGGACGCATCCGTCCATCTCGGCCGGCTACATGCCCGGGTTGTTGTCGCGGCTGAAGCGATCGGCACCCGGGGTGGCGATCGAGCTCACCGAGAAGACGACCACACAACTCGTCGAATCCCTCAGGCAGGGCACCATCGACCTGGCGATCCGCTCGCTCACTCTCGAGAGCGAGGGCAGCACGCTGGCCTACGTTCCCCTGTGGCGCGAACGACTCACCGCGGTGTTCCCGGCGGCCCGCGGCGTCGGTGAGCGTGGCGAGCCCCTGTCCCCGCACGAACTCGACGGCAAGGACCTCATCGTCATCGCACGGCCGGGCGCGTCCATCGACCCGGAGTTCGCCGCCGCCTTCGCCCGCTGGGGAATCTCACCCCGCATCGCCGGACGCACGGAGGAGCCCCAGACCCTCATCAACCTCGTCCGGGCAGGGCTGGGGGTAGGTGTGCTCAACGAACTCGCCCTCGACGCCTTCTCATCGTCCGGCATCGTCGGCCGGCCCATCACCGAGGGCGGTGACGGACGCGTCGTCGCCCTGTGCTGGAACGCCGCCGGCTACCTGACCAGGGCGGCTCGCGCGGTGGCGCACGCGGTGCTGACGCACCCCGCACCCACCCACGCCACCCCGCTCGGGCCGGTGAGCGAGGCCATGCTCGGGCGACGCCCCGACGTGGACGCGCTCATGAACCTCGCCGAGACCACCACGGACTCACGCCCCTGAGCCGCTCCCCGCGTCCGGCCGGGCACCCGGACCAGGGAACGCCGCGAGGACAGCATCGGTGAGCACATCGAGACCCAACTCCCCCAGGTCGAGCGCCACGCGATGGAACTCCGGCAGGCTGAACGCGCCGGGATCCTGGGCACGCACCCGCTCGCGCAGATCGAGCCAGCAGCGCTCACCCAGCTTGTAGGAGGGGGCCTGGCCCGGCCAGCCGTAGTAGCGCAGCAACTCGTAGCGAGCGTTGGGCTCGGCGAGCCGGGTGTGGTCGTTGAAGTACCTCCATGCCTTGTCCCACCTCCACTCGCCACCGCCGACCGATGCCGGGGCCGGCAACCCACAGTGGATACCCAGGTCGAGGACGACCCTCACCGCGCGCAACGAGGCATCGTCCAGCTGGCCCATCACCATGCCGGGATCGGTGACCAGCCCCAACTCGGGCATGAGTCGCTCGGCGTACAGAGCCCAGCCCTCGGCGTGCGCCGAGACCCACACACCGTTGCGGCGCCACAGGTTGAGATCGCGGTTCGCGATCGCCGACGCTATCTGCAGGTGATGACCGGGCACACCCTCGTGATACACGGTCGTGAGTTCGTGCCAGGCGCGGAACGTGTCGACGCCCTCGGGAACCGACCACCACATGCGGCCGGGACGGCTGAAGTCGTCACTGGGGCCGGTGTAGTAGATGCCGCCGTCGTGTGTGTCGGCGATGCGGCACTCCAGCCGCCGGATCTGCTCGGGAATGGCGAAGTGGCCACCGTCGACGAGCAGGCGGATCGCCTCGTCCGCGCGCTCCTGCATCCATCGCGCGAGCGCGTCGACCCCGTGGATCTGGTAGCGGGGGTCGGCGTCCAGCGCATCCTGCGCCTGCCCCACCGAGGCTCCCGGGACGATCCGGTCCGCCACCTCGGCCATCTGCGCGTCGAGGCGCGCCACTTCCTCCTGACCCCAGGCGTAGGTCTCGTCCACATCGATCGTGGTCCCCAGGAACTGCCGGGACGCCAGCAGGTACCGCTCGCGACCCACCCCGTCGCGATCCGCCGCGCGTGGGGCGAGATGCGACGCCAATCGGTTCGCAGCGGCGTCGAATGCCTGCTTGGCCACCTGCAGGGCGGACGACAACTCGCCCGCCAGCGAGCCGGGGCGGGTGCCCGCGGCGGCACCGAGGGAGTCGAAGTAGCCGCCGGGAGCGACCCAGGCCCGGCACTGTTCGATCAGCACGTCCACCTGGCGGGCCGCAGGCGGCAGTCCGGCGCCGATGGCGGCGTCCTGCGAGACGAACCAGCCCTCGATCGCCTCGGGCACCGCCCGCAGACGCCTGGCGATGAGCGCCCAGTCGTCGTCGGTGGACTGCGGCATGAGGTCGTGCACCTGCTGGATCGCATGCAGCCCCGTGGCGATGCCGTTGACGTCGGGCAGGTCCTCGCCCGCATCGTGGGTCTCGACCTCAAGACCGAGTCGCTCGTCGAGGGCCGCCAGGGTGACGCGATCGGTCTCGTCGACCGGGCGCAGCGTGTGTGCCTCGGCCAGCGTCCGGGACGCGAGGTCGGCCAGTGCCGCGTGCCCATCCGGCGAGAAGTCGTCGTAGCGATCCTGGCCGGACGACAGGCCGAGCATGGTCGCGTCGATCGGCGAGAGATCGAGCCGCGCCCGGTAGTAGCGCTCGGCAAGTTCGTCGACCGGGGTGGCGGGGCGGGTGGAGCGAGGTGCGTCGGGGTGTTCGGAGGTCATGGCGCTCACCCTAGGGCTCTTCGGTGACGGGGTCGCACTCGTTCGTGGCGACAGGAACGAATCTGTCAGGACGAGGGCGTGACAGAACTTACCCAATGGTGGCTCCCGGCACCCTCGCTTTGCTCAACACCCCTTGTCGCAGCATCCAGCACCACTGGTTGCGGAAGTTCGGTCACGCGCTGGCACCTTGATCGGCCCCGTGGCCGGTCACGCCATCGGCCTGCCCAACCTGCCGAGCACACAACTGGCCCGTGTCCACCCCGTGTCGGGCGTTCCCTACACCAACGGCGGCACGCCCTGGGGCAACGCGGTGGCCGGCCGGAACTCCTTCGAGCAGACGGTCGAGTTCCTGCACCGCCACAGTTGAGGCCCGCTCGTCGAAACGCCCGTTGAGCCAGCCGAAACGAGCTCCGTCCCTTCGACAAGCTCAGGGACCACCACCCGAAACGCCCGTTGAGCTTGTCGAAACGCCGTTGCCCTTCGACAGGCTCAGGGGGCATCTGTCGAAACGCTCGTTGAGCCTGTCGAAACGCTCGTTGAGCCTGTCGAAACGCTCGTTGAGCCTGTCGAAACGAGTTCCCGGCGTCGGCACGATGAATGTGGAAGATTGTGGTGCGTAGTCGAACCACAATCTTCCACGTTGATCCTCAGCGGTAGTGGCGGGTCTCCCCCTCGTCCGGCAGAAGGACGTCGCCGACCACCTGCGCGGGCTCGTCGAACACCCAATCGCCCTTGACCACCAGCGAGGTGGCCTGCCGGAGCGAGGGGACGACGCGCACCCGCTCGTCGAAGTCGGAGACCAGCTTGTAGTAGGCCGACGTCAGGTCGATCAGGGGAATGGCCGAGGTCGTCAGCAGGCGACCGTCGTCAGCCAGCGCGAACACGTCCGAGCGCAGCAGCATCAGCTCGTTGGTGGTCTTGACCGGCAGGAACCGGTCACGACCCACCGCGATCGCGCGGGCACCGTCGAAGGCCTCGATCGCCGCGCCCATGGCCGTCTCCAGTTGAACGACCTTGGGGGACGAGAAGTCGGTCGGGTCGACCGTCTTCACGTTGCGGATCAGCGGGAGCCCGAGCACCCCCTTGCGCTCCACCATCGCGTCACGCACCTGCTGCAGGTCGAACCACAGGTTGTTGGTGTGGAAGTAGGGGTGAACGGTCTCGTCCTGGAAGTACTTCTGGTCCTCGTCCGAGGTCTGCGCGGAGTCGCGGAGGATGAGGCGGCCGTCGGACCGCCGGACGGCCAGGTGACCACCCTTGCGGTCGTTGGGCGTGCGGGTGCAGACCTCGGCCGCATACGGCGCACCGGTCGAGGCGAACCAACCCGCCAAGCGGGCGTTCGGGGCGGCCCCGAGGTTGTCGCCGTTGGCGACGCTCGCATACCGGAAGCCCTTGGCCAGCAGCTCGTCCAGAATCCCGGAGCCCAGCAGCGCGGTATAGATGTCGCCGTGGCCGGGAGGGCACCATTCGAGATCGGGATCCGCGGGCCACGAGGCCGGGGTCAGGTCGGCGGCGAGAAGCTTGGGTTCCCGGTTCTGGAGGAAGTCCAACGGCAGTCCCTCGACCGCCAGGTCGGTGTACCGCTCCAGGTAGGCCAGGGTGTCGTCCCTCGTGCGGAAGCTGTCCATGAACAGCAACGGCAGACGCGCGCCGTGGGCCCGCCTGGCATGACGCACCTGTTCGACGATGATGTCGAGGAAGTTCTTGCCGTCACGCACCGGGAGCAGGGTCTTGGCGGCCTCGAGGCCCATGGACGTGCCCAGGCCGCCGTTGAGCTTGATGATGACCGTCCGGCCGAGCGCCTCGGACGCCGCGTCGTCCGGGACGCTCACGTCGTCCAGCTTCGGCGGGTCGGTCAGCGGCTGGATGGAATCCTCGCTGATGAGGCCGGTCGCCCCCTGTTTGGCCAGTTCGTAATAGTGGCTGAAGACGTCGATGGCCACCTGATCGGCACCGGCGGCACGCATCTTGGCGATGCTGCGGGTCAGCCCGTCGGCCTGCTCGGGTTCAGGGGTGTGTGCGTTCACTTGTTCCTCCCTAGGGTCGGGATGCGATCTGCACGTGCTCGGTGGCGGCGCCGGCCCGGGGTCGGGGGACGTCGGCCATCACGCATGATTCACCGGGGCCGTTCCCCCCAGGACGGGGTGGGGTACGGTCCTGAGCGCGGGGCCGGGACCCGGTTCGAGCTCCAGTACGAGCACCTGGTTGGCCCCTGGTCGCAGGATCGGGGCCGGGACGTAGAGGGTTCGTTGCGGACCCACATGCCAGAACCTACCAAGCGCGAACCCGTTGATCCACACCGATCCCTTCCCCCACCCGGCGGTGTCGAGGAACAGGTCGGCGGGCTCGTCCACCACGATGGTCCCGATCCGGAACACCGGGACGCCGAATGGGGTCGCCTTCCCACCGGTGGCGACAAAGCCGACGGCTTCCAGGAGTTCATCGAACAGCTCCAGCCGAACCGGCAGCGCCTCCCATCCTCCGTGGATGCGCCCCTCCAGCCTCGCAGGCCCGATGACGCCCTTCGGTTCCCCGATCAGCGGGCCGTAGTCGACCCGCCCGAGGTCTTCCACCAGCAGGGTCATCTCAGCGGAGCCGGGGGCGAGATCGATCGCGCAGGCGTCCCCTCGCGTCCACGAGCCGACCGGCGCGCCGTCGACGAACGCCAGGGCCCGGTCGCGCACCTCGCCGAGTTCCAGTCTCGCCGGGCGGACGGGATCCACGCGGGTGCGGTAGTACGTGAGCCCCCGGAACCGGCCCAGGGCATCCATCGTCGGGGGATCCTCGTGCCGTGTCCAGTGGCCCAACCGTTCGGCCACGAGGGCAAGATCGGCGACCTGATCGAAGGAGCCTGTCAGAGCCGGTGCGGGGTGCGGGGGTGCCGGACGCTCCTCAGGAATCTCGGTGTACGAGGCGATGACCTCGCGGAATGCCCAGTACTTGGCCGTCGGATCACCGGCCTCGTCCAGCGGCGCGTCGTAGTCGTAGCTCGTGACGATGGGCGCGTAGGACTCGTGGTGGTTGGCGCCGCTGGTGAACCCGAAGTTCGTGCCGCCGTGAAACATGTAGAGGTTGACCGAGGCGCCGGTCGACAGCAGGTCGTCCAGGTCGCGCGCCGCCTCACCCGCGTCGGTGACATGGTGAGGCCCGGCCCAGTCATCGAACCAACCGTCCCAGTACTCCATCACCATCAGGGGCCCACCCGGCTGATGACGCCGCAACGTGGCGAGCCGTTCCCGCGACCGCGAGCCGAACGACGCCGTCCGATGGAGCTCCGGCAGCGAACCCGCGGCCAGCATGTCGTCCTGAGGCTGGTCGACGGTGGTCAGGGGCACTGTGATGCCGGCTCGTCTCGTCACCTCGACCAGCGTGCGCAGGTAGTCCGCGTCGTCCGAGTAGGCGCCGTACTCGTTCTCGATCTGGACGAGGACGACGGGCCCGCCCCGCTCGATCTGACGAGGAGCGACGACCTCGTGAACCCGTTGCAGGTAGCGCGTCACCTCGGCAAGGTAGCGGGGCTCCGACCGGCGGACGCTCACGTCGGGATCGGCCGACAGCCAGCCCGGGAGTCCCCCGTTGTCCCATTCCGCGCAGATGTAGGGGCCCGGCCGGACGATCGCATGCATCTTCTCGGCCGCGACCAGGTCGAGGAACCGGCCCAGATCGAGGCCGTCGTCCCACGACCATTCCCCCCGGACCAGCTCGTGGGCGTTCCAGGCGACGTACGTCTCGATCGTGTTGAGTCCCAGGAGCCTGGCCTTGTGGATCCGGTCGGCCCAGTACGCGGGGTGCACCCTGAAGTAATGCAGGGCCCCGGAGAGGATCCGGAAGGGTTCGCCGTCGAGGAGGAAGTCCCGCTCGCCCAGGCGGAACGTGCTCACCGCGGAGTCCCCCGGTCCACGACCGGATGGCCGAGGGACTCGGGTGGCATCGCCGCGACGGGATTGGTCAGCGCGCCGAGCCCGCTGATGGTGATCGACACACTGTCGCCCGGCCGCAGCCAGCTCTGGTGGGCGAGTGCTCCGGCGAACTTCTGGGGAGTGCCGGTGGCGATCAGGTCGCCCGGCTCCAGCGTCATCGCCTGGCTGATGTGCGAGACGAGCCAGGCCGGGTCGCGGAACATCCGGCTGGTGTCGCTACGCAACGTCACTTCGCCGTTGCAACTGGCGGACACCTCCAGCGGGCCGGTGCCGTCGAGTTCGTCGCTGGTGATCACCGAGGGACCGAGAGGGCCGAAAGTGTCGAACGACTTGCCCAACAGCCACTGGCTGCCGCGCCCCTGCCAGTCGCGGGCACTCACGTCGTTGAAGATCGTGTAGCCGCCGATATGATCGCGCGCCTGCTCCGGCGTCAGCTGTCGTCCCCGGCGGCCGATCACCACCGTGAGCTCGGCCTCGTAGTCGACCTGCGTGGTGGTCGGGGGTATCAGGATCGGCTCGCCCGGCCCGATGAGCACATTGGGGGTCTTGGCAAAGATGTCGGGGAACTCCGGTGCCCGGCCGTCCTCCGAGCCCCGGTCGTCGGCCGAGGTGTGACCCCGGTAGTTGTACCCGACACACAGGATCTTGCCCGGCCGCGCCACCGGCGCCAGTAGCCGTGCTGTGTCGCGGGGGACGACCAGGCCGGGGTCGGCCTCGGCGACGGCCGCCCGCACCGACGCCAGCGCCGAGTCTCCCAGGGCGAACAGCTCACCCACGTCGGCCGGTCGTTCAGGCAGGACGCGGCTCACGTCCAGCACCCGGGCCCCACCGGGCCCGTCCAGCAGGCAGCCCAACCTCGGCCCGGCTCCGTCATCGAATCTCACCAGGTGCATCGCGTCCGCCTCACCAGTAGGGATGCCACTGCGGCCGGGCGATCCTGGCGAGCGCCTCCAGGTAGAAGTAGTCGCCCCACAGACAGCCTTCGTCGACACCGATCAGCTTGGGCATGTCGTAGACGGCACCCAGCAGGAGCGCGTCCGATGTGCCGGGCGCGGGCGCGTACCCGGCGGCCAGCGAATCGACCATCGCCTCGGCCGCGGCTCGATACCGGTCCGCTCGATCGCCGGCCACGTGACAGCCCAACTCGAGAAGGCCGCAGGCCGCGATCGCCGCGGCAGACGAATCACGGGGCTGCCCGCTGCCGTCACTGAAGACGAGATCCCAGTAGGCCACCTGGTCGGTGGGTAAGTGGTCGAGGAAGTACGCCGCACACCGTTCGGCAGCCTGCAGGAAGGTCTCGTCGCCGGTGTGCCGGTAGTTGACGCTGAAGCCGTAGATGCCCCAGGCCTGGCCTCGCGCCCAGCATGAGTCGTCGGCGTACCCCTGCTGGGTCGCCCCTCTCAGCGGTTCGCCCGTCACGGTGTCGAAGAAGAAGGTGTGGAAGGTCGAGTCGTCGGGGCGGATGATCGTGTCGCGCAACCGGCCGGCATGAGTCCTTGCGACCCGGGCATAGCGATCCTCCCCGCTGACGCGTGAGGCCCAGTAGAGGAGGGGCATGTTCATGAGGGAGTCGATGATCGCCCGGCCCTGCTGGTCGGGGTCGCTCAGGTCTCCCCATGCCTGGATGATTCCCGCGGGCTCGACGTAGCGGCTCATCAGATGGTCGGACGCCAGCAGTGCCGCTCGGCGAGCGCTGTCGTCCCCCAGCAGTTCGTACGGCACGACGCACGACAGCGTGTAGAGGAATCCCAGGTCGTGGGTGTGCAGATCGATCCCCTCGGCGACCCGTCGGGCGAAGTCGGACATGTGCCGAAGCCCCGCCGCCCGGTATCGCTCCTCACCGGTCAGCTCCCAGGCGAGCCAGAGCTGCCCCGGCCAGAATCCGGTCGTCCAGCCGCGATTGGCTCCTTCCGGGAACTCGGCGGTGGCCGGACGAGAGCGGTATCGGCCGTCCACGGTCGTGTCGTCCGGGTAGCCATGTGCGAAAGGGGCCAGGTTGGCATCGACGGTCGCCAACGCGGTTGCCAACGCACCTTCCCGGGAAGGCACGATCAGTGCCTGACTAGCTGTCATCGGCAGAGTCCTCTCTTGAGCCGGCATGATGCCGCGCAGGGGTCAGTGGACGTCCACGACGGGGACGCCGGGTTCGGGCGGTAGAGGGCCGGACGCCGCGTGCGCGGCGTGAGCCACCCCGACGAGCGAGCGGTGGCAGTTGGCCCGCACCACGTACAGGGCGGGGGCCAGCGCGATGCCCAGCCCGAGCGCCGGCGCCCTGACGACCAGTGCCGCCAGCACGCCCAGCGCCGCCAACGAGACTGCGGTGAGATACCAGCGCCGGACTACGACGAACACCGCGGCCTTCACCACGTCGCGGATCCCGGCCTGCGGGCATTCCTGCCGGACGACCAGGACCATGGGGAACACGGCCAGGGCGACGACGATCCCGGTGGCCAGCGGTGGGATCACCACGGCACCCGCGCGGTGTCCCCAGAAGAACGCGATGTCGGCGGCGAACGCCGCGACGACGAGAGTCGCGACCCCACCGATGGCCAGCGACCGGCCCAGGCCCTTCCACCACGCGCTGAAGAACGTGCGCACCACGTCGGCCGACCCGTCCCGCTCGTGAGCGGCGAACACCGCGAACGCCGCGGACAGCGCCGGGGCCACCAGCGGGCACAGCAGCGCGAGAACCGGCCACGTCACAGCCAGGTCGGTGGCGAGCAGCACGGCCACGGCCGGCAGCGTGACCACCACGACGAGGAGACTGGTCATCAGCCCGAGATACACGGTGCCGAAGATCATGGGGAAGGCGTGTTGAGCGAATCGGCGCATCTGTCAGCCCTTCATCCCGGAGGTCGCGATGCCTTCCAGGAAGTAACGCTGCCCCAGAAGGAACACGATCAGGATCGGCAGCACCGACAGCACCGAGCCGGTCATGATCAGCGCGTACTCCGCGTTGTACTGCGAGATGAACGTGCGCAGGCCGAGTTGGATGGTCCACAGGTCAGGGCTGCGCAGATAGACCAGGGGACCGAGGAAGTCGTTCCACGTGGTGACGAACATGAGCAGCGTGAGGCTCGCGATGGCCGGCACCGACAGTGGCATCATGATCCGCCGGTAGATGCCGAACTCGCTCAGCCCGTCCAGGCGCGCGGCTTCGCTCAGTTCCTCGGGGATGGTGTCGAAGTACTGCTTCATCAGGAAGACACCGAAGGCGCCGAAGGCCTGCAGAGCGACGATCGACCACAGCGTGTTGGACAGCCCCAGCTTCGAGAACAGGATGAACTGCGGAATCATGTACGACTGCCACGGCACGGCGATCGTCCCGATGTAGGCGAGGAAGAGCACGTCCCGACCGGGAAAGCGGGTCTTGGAGAAGCCGTACGCGGCAAAACTGCCGGTGAACACCTGAAGAGCCGTCACGACCACCGACAGGAACAGCGTGTTCTTGAGCCATGTGAGCATGTCGGACTTCACCCAGATAGTGACGTAGTTCTCCCACTGGGGCACCGACGGCCACCATTGGACCGGCACGGTGAACACCTCGTTGTTCGTCTTCAGGGACGAAGCCACCATCCAGTAGAACGGCAGGAGCACCAGGGCGGCCGCGATGACCAGCACCACGTAGAGCAGGATTCTCCCCACCAGGCTCACGCGGCTGCGGTTGTGGTCGCGCGGGGGGCCGTCGAGGACTGCGGCCAGATCGATGTCGGGGGCTTCGGCTACGACCGCCATCATGCGTCCTTCCGCTTGTTGTAGAGGAACTGGATGACCGTGACCGCGATACAGATCGCGAACAGGACGATGGAGACAGCTGACGCGTACCCGAAGTCGTTCTCGTAGAACCCCTTCTGGTAGATGTACTGCGACAGGACGAGGGTCGACTGTCCCGGGCCGCCCTCGGTCATGACCAGGATCAGGTCGAAGACCTTGAAGCTGCCGATCGTCAGCATCACGGTGACGAAGAACGTGGTGGGACGCAGCATCGGCAGCGTCACGCCCCAGAACTGCTGCCAGCGGTTCGCGCCGTCCACCCGCGCAGCCTCGTACAGCTCACGGGGAACGGTCTGGAGCCCCGCGAGGAAGAGCAGCATGTAATAGCCCATCTCACGCCAGGTTCCGACGATGATCACCGCCGGCATCGACCACGTGGCCGACGCCGTCCAACCGGGTGGGTTGTCGATTCCGATGGCACGCAGGAACTGGTTGATCGGCCCGTAGTCAGGGCTGAACAACGTGTTCCACACCACGGCGATGGCGACGATGGACGTGATGTAGGGGAAGAAGGCGGCGGTCCGGAAGAACGCCAGGCCCCGGATCCTGCGGTTCAGCAGCAGGGCCAGCCCCAGCGAGACCACCAGCGTGAGCGGGATGTGGAAGGCGGTGTAGTAGACGGTGTTCCACAGCGCGGTCCAGAAGCTGCCGTCGTTCCACATGCGGACGAAGTTCTCCACACCGGTGAACTTCGCCTTGCCGAACGCGTTCCAACTCGTGAACGCGTAGTAGAAGAGCGTGACCACCGGCACCATGGTGAGCAGCGCGAACCCTACGAAGTTCGGCAGAATGAAACCCCATCCTTGAAGGGCATTTCGCAGCCACAGGCGTCGGAGCGGACCGCGGGTGCCGACGGCACCGGTCGGACGGGCGATTGCGACACTGGATTCGGACATGTTCGGCCTCCTGGTCGGGAGCGTGGTGGCGGGACCGCGGGAACCGCTGGCCCCGCCACCGTCGCGCCGCACTCGGGTCACTTGTTGAGGACCTCGTCCTGCGCGCGCTGCTCGGCATCGGCTATGCCCTCGTCCACCGTGACGCTCTTGGAGAGGATCGCCGAATGCGTCTCGTTGAGCAGGTTCTGGATCGCGGCGGTGTGCTCCGACACCGGGTTCTCCGGCTTGACCTCGTGCGTCGAGAATGCGAACTTCGACAACTCGTCGGTCGGTGCACCGTCGGTCGCGAAGAACGTGTCGACGACGTCATCGGACGTGAGAGCAGGAGTGATGCCGATGCCGGCCATTGCCTTGGCCCCATCCGGACCCGCGGCGAACGCCAGGAAATCCTTGGCCGTCTGGACCTTGTCCTCGTCCAGCGCCGGGTTGATGCCCAGCCCGGTCGGGTCGGCGAACGTCACCGGGACGTTGTCGGTACCGGTGGTGCTCTCGTCGTACTGCGGGGCGGGTGCGATGCCCCACTCGAACGCGTCGGCGTCACCGCTCGCCTGCTGTGCGATCAGCGTCGCGATGTACCACGTGCCCATCGGCAGGAGCGCCGCCTTCTGCTTGCCGAACTGCGCCTGGTAGGTGAGCTTGTTCGTGGTGACCGTGCCGTAGTCGGGCATCGCCCCGGCATCGGCCAGCGCCAATGAACGCTCGTAGTACGGCGTGAGGTAGCTGAAGTCACCGCTGAGAAGGTCGGCGCCCGGGGTCTGCGCGAGCGCGAATCCCTGGACGACCGACTGCCAGCTGTGCTGATAGGCACCTTGCGCACCGTCGGCCCCCAGAGCCGCGGTCAGTTGCTCCGCGGCGGTGACGTAGTCGTCCCAGGTCCAGGTGCCGTCGGGTTCGGCGACACCGGCCTTGGCGAACAGATCCTTGTTGTAGAAGATCACCCAGGCGTCCTGACGGTAAGGGATCGCCCATGTCTTGCCGTCGACCTCGTACGCGTCCAGGCCGCCGGTCTCGTCCGAGAGCTCCGTGGCCACGTCCGAGACGTCGAGCAGTTGCTCGCCGTCCTGGTAGGTGTAGAAGTTCTTCAGGTTCTTCTGCACATAGATGTCGGGAGCGGTGCCGGCCGCCAGGTCGGCGACCATCTGGGTGTCGTAGTTGTTGCCGTCCTGGTACTCCTTGACCTCCACCTTGTACTTCGGATCGGTGGCGTTGAAGGCGTCGGCCAGCGTCTGGAACTCGGGCGTGCTGGCAAGGCTCCAGCCGGCGAGGGTGAGCGTGCCGGTCGCCTCGCTGCCATCGCCGGAGGACTCGCCGCCGCCGCACGAGGACAGGGCCAGGGCGAACGTGACCGCCGCCGTGGCCATCATCAGTGGGAATCGCCTCATTGCTACTCCTGTTGAAGTTGGGTCCGGGCATCGAGCCCGGGGTTATCGTCCGCCGGCCGTCGGTTGTTCTGATGACCGGCCGATCCGAGCCCTGGTGTCCGTCGTGACCCCATCGGGCCACTGGATACGGATCGCCAGGCTGGCACCGGCCTCGGTCAACTCCTCGACCGTGCAGGTGCCCTCATCGCCAGCGTTCGTGCTGGCGAAGAATTCGATCAGGACGCCCATCCAGACACCGGGTACCGGGTCCAGGGCCGTCCATGGTGTGCAGCTGAACTCACCGAGCGGGCTCGCGCCGGTTCGTGAGTCGATTCCGGGCCTCGTATCGCCCAGGACACCCGTGATCCTCGACACGAGCCACCCGTCCGACACCGAAGCGGTTCGGCCGGTGCGCACCGAGCCGGTCGTCCCGGCGATCCGGGACTCGTCCCCCGACACGGGCCAGCCGCCGATCCGCAACGTGGTCGCCGCGTCACCCGCGAGGGAGTCGATGCGGACGAGGCGTACCTCCCACCTGTCCCGGACGAGCGACACGACGGTCAGCACGCCTGCCGGGTGTGCCTCGCCCGTGTAGCCGTAGCCGTGGTTCTGCTGCACCGGATCGGGATCGAGCCAGTGGGCGGAGGACCGCGAGGCCGCCCAGGCGATCGGGACAGGGGCGTCCGCGATACCCAGATCGAGCACCTCCATGCCCGCTCGGTGGGTGGCGATGCCATCGGCGTCGAGCAGGGTGACGCTCTGGTCGACGGGCGAGACCCAACTCGCCACGTCGAGCAGGGGGAAGGTCGCCGTGGAGTAGCCGAGGCGGGCGTACAGGGGAGAGTCGCCGCACATCGCCCCGGGCTCGGCATGATCCGTGCCGTGATTGATCACCCGGACCAGACCGTCCTCCCTGGTGCCGGAGACGATCCACGCGGGCGCTTCCACGACGCGAAGGGTGTCGGCACGCTCGACGGGAAGCGGGATCTCGGGCGCCTCCCACACGGGGTGGTCGGCGGGCAGCGCGATGCCGAGCAATCCCTTGCTGGCCCAATAGGGCGAGCCGGGCCCCGAGTACGCCTGGGCCAGGCCCTGCCACCGGCGAAACCACCCGGTCGAGAGCAGGCCCGCGTCGTCCGGCACCCCGCGGGCGGCGAAATGCTGGACGATCCGTGTGGCCGCCCGCCGCAGTTGCCCGGCGGGGACCGAGGGCACGCCCGCGATGACGCCGGTCCAGAAAGGAGCGGCCGCCGCGAACCGGTATGCCAGGCTGCGGCCCTCGATGAGCGGCGACCCGTCGCCGCCGACCAGGTGGATCGCGTCGGTGAGGTAGCGGTCGAGCATGGCGGTGTCGTGCTCGCGTCGCGGCGCGGCGAATTCCTCGGCGCCCGCCATCCTGCCCCACAAGGTCGGGTACACGTGCAGGGCCCATCCGACATAGTGATCGTAGGAACGCTCTCGGCCGTCGGCCATCCAGCCGCCGGCACGCGCGAAGCCGTCGTGAGTGGCGAGGTCCTCGGCCATCTCGCCGAGCGAGAACGGTCCGCCGACCGAGCGGAGGAAGGTCTGCACCACGAGGCGGAACCAGACCCAGTTGATCCGGGGATAGGTGTCGTCGCCGACGACGTGGGACAGATACGCGACGACCCGCTCCTGAACCACCGGATCGAGGCGATCCCAGATCCAGGGACGCGTGAGGTCGAGCACCAGCGCTATCGAGGCCGCCTCCACCTTCGCCTGCGGGTGTTCATCCATGCGCAGCCAGCGCTCGGGGGACGAGGGGTCGGTGCCCGTGGCAAGCCCCTGGGCGTACCAGTCGGCCAGACCGTCGGGATCGGCGCCACGCTCCCCCGCGAGGCGGAAGCCGGCCAGCAGGAAGGTTCGGGCGAAGCCCTCCAGGCCGTCGACCCGGCGACCGTAGCCGCCCTCGGGCCCCGGGAGGACGATCATCGAATGGCCGGGAGATGCGTACGGACGAACCGCGGTGACAAGACGATCGGCGAACGCGACGAGCTCGGGACGTCCCCACCGGCTCGACAGCGATCTGCCTTCGTTGGCTTCCATGTCACGTCCTCTTGGCCCGTTGCTCATCCGTGAGTTCGAACTTATGATCAATATTGATCATTTAGGCGTCCGTGTTCGTAAACTGTACACAAACGATCCTCTCGGAGTCAATATCGGACGTTTCTCAGCGTATCCAACCGTTCTGATACGATCAGGATCGAACAATGTCGTTCGTTTGACGAAAGGGGTGACCGTGGCGGACAATCCGCGCTTCATCGGCCCGCTCGCCGAGCTGTGGGCTCCGCGGTCTCCCGACTGGTTGGACGGCATCCTGCTCGCCCCGGAGGAGAGCCTGCCCATACCGCCCGCGGACGATCGCGCGGTATGGGCCCCCACCGTGGGCTCCGCCGACCAGAACGCTCTCGCCGCGATCATGAGCCGGGCCGACGACGATCTCGGCCGCCCCTGGCCCATCCCACGCGCCACCCAGTACGCGCGATACTTCCGTGACGGCGACCGCGACGAGTACGAGCAGACGGTGTTCGCGCGGCAACGCCGGCTCAGCCGCGCGGCGGTCGCAGCCGCCACCACCCTGGCCCCCGAATGGCTCGACGAGGTGGCCGACGGCGTGATCCTGCTCTGCGAGCAGAGCTCGTGGTGCTGGCCCGCACACGACGACACGCACCGGCGACACGGAGCCGTCCTTCCCACCGCATCGTCGCCCTTTCTCGATCTCGGTGCAGGCGAGGTGGTCGCCCAGCTCGCCTGGATCGATCATCTGCTGGGCCGCGAGCTGGACGAGCACGTCCCGGGCGTATGTGCCCGTATCCGCCACGAAGCGGCTCTACGGGTCATCGACCCGTTCCTCACCCGACGCGACTGGCACTGGATCGGGCTCGACGGCGACGTCCACAACTGGAATCCCTGGATCCACGGCAACGTACTGGTAGCGGCCCTGGCCCTCATGGAGCCGTCGCCGGCCCGCGACCGCGTCATCGGCCTGGTCGTCGAAGGCCTCGACCGCTACGTGGCCGCGCTGCCCCCCGACGGCGCCACCGACGAGGGCTACTCCTACTGGTGGAACGGCGCCTGCCGTGCCCTGGAGGCCCTCGGCCTGCTCGCGCACGCCACCGGGGGCCGCCTCGACGCGGTGTCACAGGTGCCCGCCCTCCGTGCCACAGTCGCCTTCCCGCACCGGATGCACCTGGGCGACGACTGGTACCTCAACGTGGCCGACGGCCAGGCACGCCCGACCGATCAGCAGCCGTGGCAGGCCGTTCACCAGGCGGCCCTGCGGGTTGGCGACGACCTGGCCCGAGCCCACGCCGTCGCCCACCGCGACACCGCGGGCGCCCTGGCCTCTGAAGCCCTGGGGCTCGGCCGACTGCTCGGTGCGCTCACCGATCCGGAGTGGCTGCGGTCGCCACCCATGACCTCGCCCCTACCGCGCGACGTCTGGCTCCCTTCGATCCAGGTGCTGATGGCGCGGCCGACTGCGGGCAGCACCGCGGGCCTGACGTTGGCCGCCAAGGGCGGGAACAACGGTGAACACCACAACCACAACGACGTCGGCAGCGTGGTGGTCGCCCTGGGCGGCGTACCGGTGCTCGTCGACGCCGGACGGCCCACCTACACCGCCCAGACGTTCGGTCCCGACCGCTACGGCATCTGGACGATGCAGAGTTCCTGGCACGGCGTCCCCGAGATCCGTGGCGTCGCCCAGCCCGCCGGGGTGCGGTACGCGGCACGCGACGTACGGGCCGTGGCGGGCGCGTCCACGACCTCACTCACCCTCGATCTCGCCCTGTGCTACCCGGAGGCCGGCGTTCGATCGTGGCGGCGCACCTCCGCGCTCGACCGCGAGTTCGGGATCGTCACGATCACCGATACCTGGCAGCTGGACGCGGACCCCCTCGCGCCGGCCTGCGTCCTCCATCTCGTACTGGCCGGCGCCGTCGAGCAGACGGGCGACCGAAGCCTGCTCGTCCATGCGCTGGAGGACGCCGGGACGGTCGAGGTGGAGGCATCGGCCGGCACCTTCTCGATCGAGGTCAAGGCGTTGGACGACCCCCTCCTGTCGGAGGTGTGGGGGCCCGAGCTCGTCCGCGCCACCGTGACCCTGGGCCGCAGCACGGCGGGCACCTGCACGGTGAGCATCCGCGAGACCGCCCATGGACGAGCCACCAGCAGACGGGGGACGACAGCATGACACTCGAACCACACAACGGCCTCCTTCCCGGCAGCCGTCGCGTCTACCTGCTCCAGGCGCTGACCCAGCAGGGCAGCGTGCGCGTGGCCGACGTCGCGGACGCGCTGGGGGTGTCGTCCATCACGATCCGGCGCGATCTCGCGCAGCTGGCCGACGAGGGGCTCGTCCATCGGGTGCACGGCGGCGCCCAGCTCATCAGGGACGCCTCCATCCCCATCCAACCCGCGGTTCCCGTCGTGGCCACTCGGACACCGACGTCGACCAGCGTGGGCATGATCGTCCCCTCACTGGACTACTACTGGCCGGAGATCGTCCGCGGGGCCGAGGAAGAAGCGCGTTCACGAGGACTGCACACCGTGCTGCGGGGCTCGTCCTACGGCAACGACGACGACCAGACGCAGATCGAGCATCTGCTGGACCAGGCACGCGTGGGCGGACTGTTGCTCGCTCCCAACATGGACTCACCCAGAGCGGCCGAGATGCTCGACTGGCTCGTGACCACCGGAGTGCCGTCCGTGCTGGTGGAACGGCAGGCCACCGTTCCCCCTCATGACCAGCCGATGGAATCGGTGGTGTCCGACCACGCCTCGGGCGCGATGGCAGCGGTGCGGCACCTCGTGGATCTCGGCCACACACGGGTGGGGCTCGTCCTCAGCGAACAGAGTCCCACCGGGCCCCACGTCCGGCGTGGCTGGATCCAGGCCAGTGCCGAGTGTGGGCTGGACGTCTCCGGGGTCGTCGATCGCATGGTGGCGCGGCGCCAGTCGCTCGACGCCGACCCGGTGATCGGCGACATCATCGACGAATGCCTGTCGTCAGGCACGACCGCCCTGCTCGTCCACGCCGATCCCGAGGCGATCGCCATCGTCCAGCAGTGCCAGAACCAGGGCCTGCACGTTCCCGGGGATCTGTCGATCGTCGCCTACGACGACGAGGTCGCCGGGTTGTTCAGCCCGGCGATCACGGCGGTGCGCCCACCACGCAGTTCCATCGGGCGTGCCGCGATGTGGCTGCTCGCGAGCCGCATGGACGACGCCCACCTGCCGACCCACCGCATCGTGGTCACCCCGAAGCTCCAGGTCCGCGACTCGACCGGCCCGGCGACGCGCGTTCAGGACTGACCGTCCGGCCGGTCGTCCAGCGCCTGCTCGATCGCGGCGGTCTCCTCCTCCGCGCGGGCGATGAGTTCGGTGTCGTCGAGGCCGTCGTCGGCGAACTCGATCGTGGCGGACGACACGAGGTCGCCGGTCACGCCGGGAGACACGTCGCGCCACGCCAGCCGGTTGACGAACGCGGCCACCTGCCGCGCCGAGAAACGACAGCCGTCGAATTCCACATCGGCCGCACAGTGCGCGTCCTCGACCAGCGTGACCGCCAGTCCGCGGTGCTGGGCCCCCAGATAGGTGCGGAGCACCCCCGCGTCGGATCCGAGGCCGACGATCCAGCAGTGCCCGGCCTCCAGCACGACCGAGACGACATGGGCCAGGTCGGTGTCGGCGAAGGCATCGTCCCAGGCATGGTCGACCAGTTGTTCGGCGGGCTCCGGGGCGAGCGCGTCGACCACCTGCCAGCCGGGCTCACCGACGCGCAGGTCCGCGTCCGTGCGTCGAAGCCACACGACCGGCACCCCGGCGAGGCGGGCACGATCGACGACGCCTGCGATGACGGCGATCACGCCGTCCGCGCGGGGCATGCCCGCAGCGACGCCGGCCTGCGCGTCCACCACGAGGAGCGCCGACGCTTCGAGGTCGGGAATCGGACTCACGACGAAAGCCTATCCTCCGGTCAATGTGCCCCCCGGTAGCGCGAAGGCCGCGCCGGGTGGTGAGATTGGCTCATGGGACTGCGGGACATCTTCGGCCGCGCGGGGGGCTCGTCCCCCGCGGACGAGACCGCCGTGCCGGTGACCGAGGCGCTCTCGCTGCTCGCCTCCGGCGGGGTCGTCATCGACGTGCGTACCCGCGCCGAATACGAGCGTGGGCACCTGCCGGGGGCGCGGCTGGTGCCGATCAACGACCTGCGCAGCTCTCCCCTGGAGGCCATCTGGGGACGCGATCCGCTCGCCATGCTCGACCCGGAGACCCCTGATCGGGCCGTCATCGTGGTGAGCGCGAGCCCGGCCCATGCCGGGGCGATCGCCCACCTGCTACGGGACGAGGGCTTCAACGCCCACACGCTGGCCGGCGGTCTCCTCGGCTGGGTACGCGACGGTCAGGTGCTCATCCCGGGGCCGCCTCGCTGAGAGCCCCCGAGCCTGTCGAAGGACCCTGAACCCTGTCGAAGGACCCTGAGCCCTGCCGGAGGACCTCTGAGCTTGTTGAAGAGGTATCGGCGAGCCTGCCGAAGGACCCCTGAGCTTGTCGAAGGGACCCCTGAGCCCTGTCGAAGGACCCCTGAGCCTGCCGAAGGGACCCCTGAGCCTGCCGAAGGGACCCCTGAGCCTGTCGAAGGGGTATCGGCGACGTTTCGACTTTGGGGAAACCCGCCGGTAGACTTGTCCCTCGTGTTCTTGGCGCGCCCGCGTCCAGAGCACGGCATTCGCCCTCCTGCCACGGGAAAGACCCGCGGCCGTCCAGTCCGAAGGAGGTGGAGTTAGCGTATGCGCAAATACGAGATCATGGTCATCATCGACCCCGACGTCGACGAGCGCCAGGTGCCTGCTCTGCTGGAGAAGCATCTGAAGACCATCACCGCTGGTGAAGGCACCGTCGACGGCCAGGACATCTGGGGTCGGCGCCGCATGGCCTACGAGATCAACAAGAAGCCCGAAGGCATCTATGCGGTCCTCGGCGTCACGGCCGAGCCGCATGTCGTCTCCGAGATGGATCGTCTGATGACGATCGACGAGCAGATCATGCGCACCAAGGTGATGCGCACCGACAAGTAGGGACGCCCCCTCGGCGCGTCTCCTGCCGGTTCCGGCGGGCCGCGTTCGGAGGGACTTTTCCACAGCCCGGGTCCCATGTGTCAGCGCAGGCTGGCACGCTTGGAGCAACGGGCCGACGAAGGTTCCCGCACACACTCGTATCGGAGGAACAGATGGCTGGCGACACCCAGATCACGCTGATCGGCAATCTGACCAGCGACCCCGACCTGCGCTTCACCCCCTCGGGGGCGGCGGTGGCCAACTTCACGGTCGCCTCGACGCCGCGCACGTTCGATCGGCAGAACAATGAGTGGAAAGATGGCGAGACCATGTTCCTCAACTGCTCGATCTGGCGACAGGCGGCAGAGAACGTGGCCGAGACGCTGACCAAGGGCATGCGAGTGATCGTCCAGGGCCGCCTGAAGTCGCGCAGCTACGACGACCGCGAGGGCAACCGCCGTACGGTCTTCGAGGTCGAGGTCGAGGAAGTCGGCCCCTCCCTGCGCTATGCGACCGCCAAGGTCGCCCGGACGTCGTCCGGCTCCGGCGGTAACTGGCAGGGCGGCGGCCAAGGTGGCGGTCAGGGTGGCGCCAACCAATCCGGCGACAACTGGAACTCGGGCGGCGGCAACCAGTCGTCCAACCGAGGCGCCATGAACGATCCGTGGGCCAACGCCCAGAGCGAGGAACCTCCCTTCTGATCGACACGCCTGATCGGCAGCCTCAGCGCGGCCGACGCGGCAATCACACATCCACAAGGCACATTCCGGTGAGAACCGGGCTCAGGGGACGGAGATCCCCGCTAGACAAAGGAGCACCACAATGGCCGGTCCACAGCGCAAGCCCCAGAGCAAGCGCAAGATCGTCCCCGTCAAGGCGGTCAGGGTCGCGAACATCGACTACAAGGACACCGCCACGCTGCGGAAGTTCATCTCGGAGCGCGGCAAGATCCGTGCACGCAGGGTCACGGGCCTCAGCGTCCAGGATCAGCGCAAGGTCGCGATCGCGGTGAAGAACGCCCGCGAGCTCGCCCTGCTGCCCTACACGAGCACCGCTCGCTGACAAGAAGGGACGCTGACATGAAGCTCATTTTGACCGCGTCGATCGACAGCCTGGGTGCGCCCGGCGACGTCATCGAGGTCAAGGACGGCTACGGCCGCAACTACCTGCTGCCCCGCCATCTGGCGATCCCGTTCAACCGCGGGACCGCCAAGCAGATCGAGGGCATCCAGCGCGCACGCTCCGCCAAGCAGATCCGTGACAACGAGCATGCCGCTCAGGTGCGCGACCAGCTCGAGGGCCTGCAGATCACCATCTCGGCCCGGGCCGACGGCACCGGCAAGCTCTACGGCGCCGTCACCACCAACGAGGTCGCCCAGGCGATCAAGAAGGCCGGCGGACCCGCCATCGACAAGCGCGCCGTCAAGGTCACCAAGCCGATCAAGGCCGCGGGCACGCACACCGTCGCCGTCAGGCTGACGGACGCCGTGACCGCCCACGTGCCGGTCGAGGTCGTCACCGCCTGACCCACCCGCGTCGAACGAACTCCAGGCCCTGCCCGTCTCCATGTCGGGCAGGGCCTGGAGTTTTCTTGCGCCCGGATCGTCGCACGATGTGACGCGTCCTGGTCGTCATCAGTCCTGGTCGTCGTCATTGGCCGGCTGTACGTCGATTCGTGCCGTATCCGCGCGCCAAATCAACTCCCGCGAGCGAGATTTCGGGCGCGGGAGCTGATTTCGCTCGCGGGAGCCACGGCTTCTGGTCGGCCTCACCCGCGGTGCCGGACGATGGTCGCGCATCCGTCGGGTGCCACGACACCGCGTGCGGACGCGTCCCACCATCCGTTGTCAATGGCACCAGCCTGACCAGCGTGGCAGGATCGACGGGTGCGCGTCTACAACTTCTCCGCTGGTCCAGCCATGATGCCGATCGAGGTGCTCGAATCCGCCCAGGCCGAGCTCCTCGACTGGAAGGGTGGAATGTCGGTGATGGAGGTCTCGCACCGGGGCGGTGATTTCGTCGCCTGCGCCGCCGAGACGGAGGCCCTGCTGCGCGAGATCATGTCGATCCCGAGCAACTACACGGTGCTGTTCCTGCAGGGCGGCGCGTACGGCCAGTTCGCCGTCGTCCCCCTGAACCTCACGGCTCCCGGCGACAGCGTCGACTTCGTCCTCACCGGCTCGTGGAGCGACAAGGCGCTGGCCGAGGCGCGCAAGTTCGACCTCACGTGCAACGTCGTCGCGGACGAGAAGGCCTCCGGCTACACCCGTGCGCCCGATGCGGGCAGCTTCGCGGCGACGCCCGGCGCGGCCTACCTGCACTACACCCCCAACGAGACGATCGGTGGTGTCGAGTTCGGGTACATCCCCGAGACCGGCAACGTCCCGCTCGTGGCAGACCTGAGCTCGACGATCCTGTCCCGGCCCATCGACGTGTCGAAGTTCGGCGTCATCTTCGCCGGGACGCAGAAGAACATGGGCCCTGCCGGGATGGCCGTGGTCATCGTGCGCGACGACCTGCTCGATCGCGCCCGCACGGACACCCCCTCGGTGTGGAACTACAAGCTGATGGCCGAGCACGACTCGATGCTCAACACACCCCCCACGTTCTCGATCTATCTGCTCGGCAAGATCCTCGAGTGGGTGAAGACCCAGGGTGGGCTGGAGGGAATGGCCGGGCGCAATCGCCTGAAGGCCGAGACGCTCTACTCCTTCATCGACGCCTCGAGCTTCTACTCCAACCCGGTCGAGCCCGCGTCCCGCAGTTGGATGAACGTTCCGTTCCTCATGACGAACCCCGACCTCAACAAGCAGTTCGTGGCGGACGCGGCGCAGGCCGGTCTCACCAACCTCGCGGGGCACCGGTCGGTCGGGGGCATGCGCGCGTCCATCTACAACGCCATGCCGATCGAAGGGGTGCAGGCGCTCATCGCCTTCATGAAGGACTTCGAGCGTACTCACGGCTGAGGCAAACCTGGCCGCGACGGGAAGCCCGTCGTCCTCCACCGAGTCGGGGATGCCCGCGGCTCGCACCATCCAAGGCGGAGCACGCAAGAATCTGACGCCAGATCGCATTTTCGTCTCTTTCAGAGCCCAGATCGTGATCTGGCGTCAGATTTTCGCGTTCGCAGAGGCCCTCGGCGTCGACACTGCACGATCGCAGGTCTCACCCGACCGCCGGTGAACGCGGCTCTCGCACGGTGGGGCCGGGAGCACGCCGAGCCACACCCGAACCGGACCTTGTCAATCCGGGTTGCATGGCCTCCGACAACCCGGATTGCATGGGACGCGGCGTGGCGCACAGCGATTGCACGTAAATTCAGACGCGTGACCAACAAGAGCGTCTACATCGCATCGCCCGAGGGGTTGGTCGGCAAGAGCGCCATCGCCCTCGGGCTCATCGAATCCCTATCCCGCCAGGTCAAATCCGTGGGCATCTTCCGCCCGATGGTGATCGGTGACCACGACACCATCGCCCAGGCCCTGCTCGCACAAACCGGCATCGACCAGACCTACGACGAAGCCGTCGGGCTCACGGTCCGACAGACCGAGGACGATCCCGAGCAAGCCCTCACCCAGATCATCGAACAGTACGGTGCGCTGCAGGACCGCTACGACGCGCTCGTGGTCATCGGCAGCGACTACGAAGGCGTGGCCTCACCCACCGAGTTGGCGTTCAACGCCCGCGTCGCCGCGAACCTGAATGCTCCGGTGCTGCTGGTCGTCAGCGGCCGCGAGCGCGATGCCGACGAGGTCGTCGCCTCGGCCGAGCACGCGATCCGGTCGTTCGAGGATCAGCACGACAGGGTGATCGGCGTCATCGCCAACCGCGTGGACCCCGAGCACCTGGACGCCGTGAAGGCGGGGCTCGCCGCCATCGACCACGGGGTCAGCGCCGCGATCCCCGAGAGCGCGCTGCTCGCGGCCCCCTCGGTGCGGGCGCAGTTCGACCGGCTCGGCGCGCAGCTGTGGCGCGGCGACGAGAACAACCTCGACCGCGAGTCGCTGAGCGTGGTGGTCGCGGGCATGACTCTGCCGAACGTGCTCAACCGGCTCGAGCCGGAGTCCTCGGTCGTGGTCGCCTCCGACCGTACCGATCTGCTTCCCGGTCTGCTGCTGGCGCACTCCTCCGACACGTTCCCGAACCTCGCGTCCATCTTCCTGGTGGGTGGCTACGAGATCCCGGCCTCGGTCGGCAAGCTGCTCGACGGCCTCAGTGTCTCCGTGCCCGTCGGTCTGGTCCCCGACAAGGGAACATTCGCCACCGCGACCGAACTGCACGACACGCACGGCACGGTCATCGGGTCGGCCCGCAAGTTCACCGAGGCACTGAGCCTCTTCCAGGAGCACGTGGACGAGGAGTCCGTCGTCGCCGCCCTCGATCTGCCACGCGCCCAGCTGCGTACCCCGCGCATGTTCGAGTACCAGGTGATGCAGAAGGCCCGCGCCGACAAGAAGACCATCGTCCTCCCCGAGGCCGACGATGCCCGGATCCTGGAGGCCACCTCGATCCTGCTCAAGCGGAACGTCGCGAACATCGTCCTGCTGGGCGAGCCCGAGCAGGTCAAGCAGGACGCGGCCCGGCTCGGTTTCGACATCGCGGGCGCCCAGATCCAGTCGATGAGCGATCCCGAACTGGTGGAGAAGTTCTCGGCCAAGTACGCCGAACTGCGCGCCAAGAAGGGCGTGACCATCGAGCAGGCCCGCGAGAAGATGACCGATCCTTCGTACTTCGGCACGATGATGGTCCACTTCGGCATGGCCGACGGCATGGTGTCGGGCGCCGCGCACACGACGGCGAACACGATTCGCCCGGCTCTGGAGTTCATCAAGACCAAGCCGGGACGCAAGGTCGTCTCCGGCGCGTTCCTCATGGCGATGCCCGATCAGGTGCTGGTGTTCGCCGACTGCGCGGTCAACCCGAACCCGACCTCGGAGCAGCTCGCCGACATCGCGATCGCCACCGCCGCCACTGCCAAGGCGTTCGACATCGATCCGCGCGTCGCCATGCTGTCGTACTCGACAGGCACGTCGGGCTTCGGCGAGGACGTGGACGCCGTCCGCGAGGCGACCGAGTTGGTCAAGGCCACCCAGCCGGACTTCGCCGTGGCGGGGCCGATCCAGTTCGACGCCGCGATGGATCCCACTGTCGGCCGGCAGAAGATGCCCGACTCGCAGGTGGCGGGCCAGGCGACGGTCTACATCTTCCCCGACCTCAACACGGGCAACAACACCTACAAGGCCGTGCAGCGCACGTCCGGGGCCGTGGCGATCGGCCCGATGCTGCAGGGCCTCAACAAGCCGGTGAACGACCTGTCACGAGGTGCCCTGGTGCCCGACATCGTCAACACCGTCGCGATCACCGCGATCCAGGCGCAGATGGGCATCTGACCCAGCTGGTCGGACGCCTCGACGAGGCTCGACGCGCGACAGCCCGGTCCTTGAGCCCGTCGAAAGAACGAAAGTCTCAACAAGCCCGGCGAGCTTGTGAGCGCGGCTGGCGAACGGCCGCGTCTTCGGCCCGGGGTCCTCATTGACAAGCACCGATGTCGATGAGGACCCCGGGCCGATCTGCGTGGAGGGTGGGTTCGCGAGGCTTGCGCCCCGAACGCAGTTGAGGAAGATTTGTCACGGCCCCGTGCACTGACCGGACGACGGAACCCCGCCCCTGCCTACGGGACGAGCGCGCGTCCGCCACTGAGCGGCGAGGCGCTAGGCTGACCCTGCGCAAACTCGCCAAGCGGAGGTCCCATCCACCATGCCCAAGCCGATCCTCGTCCTCAACTGTGGATCAAGCTCCATCAAGTACCAGATGATCGACACCGAAGGCGAGGAACTGCTCGCCAAGGGGCTCGTCCAGAAGATCGGCGACACGAAGCCCGGGACGATCGACCACGAGGTGCTCACCGGTGAGCCCGGCGAATACCACATCGACCAGCAGCTGCCCGATCACGAGACCGCCCTCGCTGGCGTCTTCCAGATGTTCCGCGATCACGGGCCCAACCTGGACGCCACCATCGCCGTCGCCCACCGCACCGTGCACGGCGGAGATCGGTTCGCCGCTCCCACACTCATCACCGACGAGGTCGTCGACACGCTGATCGAGCTGTCTCCCCTGGCTCCGCTGCACAACCCCCCGGGCATCGCCGGCATCAAGGCCGCCCGCAAGCTGCTCGGCAACGTGCCCCACATCGGAATCTTCGACACCGCGTTCTTCGTGAACCTGCCCGCCGATGCCTACACGTACGCCCTCGACACCGAACTGGCCAGCAAGACCCGGCTGCGCAAATACGGCTTCCACGGAACCAGCCACCAGTTCGTCAGCCAGGAGGTCGCCAAGTTCCTGGGACGCGACGACCTCAAGCAGATCGTCTGCCATCTCGGCAACGGAGCGTCCATCTCGGCCGTCGACTCCGGTCACGCCATCGACACCTCCATGGGGCTGACGCCGCTCGCCGGCCTCGTGATGGGCACCCGCAGCGGTGACATCGATCCGGGCGTCATGGGCTACCTTCACCGGGAGCTCGGCATGGACGTGGACGCCGTGGACGCCGAACTCAACAAGAGGTCGGGGTTGCTCGGCCTCACCGGCCACACGGACATGCGCGACGTCCGCGCCGCCATCGACGCCGGTGACGAGCGCGCGCGTCTGGGCATGGACGTCTACACCCACCGTCTTGCTTTCTACATCGGTGGCTACGCCACCCTGCTGGGCGGCCTGGACGCGATCACCTTCACCGCGGGCGTGGGCGAGAACGCCGCGGAGGTGCGCAGCGAGGTGTGCGCCCGGCTGGGCATCTTCGGTGTCGAGCTGGACGAGGAAGCCAACAAGGTGCGTAGCAAGCAGGCCCGGCTCGTCTCGACGCCCGGCTCGAAGGTCGCTGTGCTGGTCGTCCCCACGAACGAGGAACTGGCGATGGCCCGCCAGTCGGTCGAGCTGCTGGCTGCGAACTGACCGCCGGGCAGAGGCGTTCTCCTCGTGCGGGAGCTCGGGATGCTCGTGGTCGCACCAACCGGCGCGGGCCGGGTAAGTTGAGCACTATGGCGTCTGCACTGATCACGGGGGGTACGTCCGGCATCGGTTTGGCGTTCGCGACCGAGCTCGCGACACAGGGGTACGACCTCGTCCTGGTTGCCCGCGACCAGGGACGGCTCGACCAGGTCGCGGCCGAGTTGTCCCGTGACCACGGGTGCCGGGTCGAGACGCTGCAGGCCGATCTCGCCGTACGGGACGACCTGGAGCCGATCATCGCACGCCTCGGCGACCCCGATCGTCCCGTCGATGTGCTCGTCAACAATGCGGGGTTCGGACTCAACGCGAGCCTGCTCGACGCTGATGTGGCTTTGCAGGAGCGGGCGATGGACGTCATGTGCACCGCGGTCCTGATTTTGGCCGCGGCGGCGGGAAGAGCTATGAAAACCCGCGGACAAGGCATCATCG
This sequence comes from Brooklawnia cerclae, assembly GCF_011758645.1. Taxonomy (NCBI): domain Bacteria; kingdom Bacillati; phylum Actinomycetota; class Actinomycetes; order Propionibacteriales; family Propionibacteriaceae; genus Brooklawnia; species Brooklawnia cerclae. The sequence continues at coordinate 131,195 of NZ_JAAMOZ010000004.1, forward strand.
TGAATGTGTCGTCCGTATCGGCGTGGATCGTGAAGGGCAACTACTCGGCCATCAAACGCTGGGTGCTCACCTACACCCAGGCGCTGGCACTCGAACTCGACGGCACCGGGGTCCAGGCCACCGCCGTGTGCCCCGGATGGGTGAAGACGGAGTTCCACGAGCGAGCCGGGGTGGCGCGTCCCAGCCTTCCCGCATGGGTCTGGGTCGATGCCGGCGAAATTGCCCGTTCGGCGTTGCGGGACGCCGGTCGCGGGCGCGTGATCTCGGTGCCCACCCGCCGGTGGAAGCTCGCGGTGTGGGTGCTGGAGCACAGTCCCGCAGCATTCCCCCGAGCCATCGCCCAGCGGATCAACCGATCCAGGAGCGTTCATTGATGGCCGACCGCAAGCGCAAACGCGAGCGAGGCGACGATCGGAAGCGATTCACGTCGCCTCTCAACGCCCTTGCGACGACCACGGCCCAGCAGCTTCTGCTCAAGCCCGCGGTGTGGAGCGCCATCTCCGTCCACGTTCATGGCGAGGAAGCCCTCGACGGCGTCGAGGCGCCCTTCATCGTCATCGCGAATCACTCGTCCCACTTCGATGCCCCGCTCATCATGGGCGCGTTGCCGCGTCGGCTCAGCCGCAGGCTCGCCACGGGTGTGGCCGCGGACACCTTCTACACGAACTGGCGCGACGCGACGACGGTGCAGCTGTTCATGAACGCTTTCCCCGTCAACCGGGGCAGCACCCGTAGTCACCGCGGCATGGCGAAGCAACTGCTCAGCGAGAGCGTCCCGCTTTTCCTGTTCCCGGAGGGCACTCGTTCGCGCACCGGCGGCATGGGCCCGTTCACTCCGGGCGTGGCTGCCCTGGCGATCTCGTTCAACTGCCAGGTGGTGCCGACCGCGATCGTGGGATCGTGGGCCGCCTGGCCTCCGCGTGAGCGGCGTTGGCGGCCCGGGCGCCCCGACGTGCATGTCGTCTTCGGGCTGCCGATGCGGCCGCGCCCCGGCGAGATAGCTCATGAGTTCAACGAGCGGCTCCGGCGTAAGGTCATCGAACTGCACGATTCCATCGCGCACGCCTACGGCATGCCCACGCAGGCGGAGATGGCTCATCGCGCAGCCATCGAACCCGCTCCGCCCCCAAAAACGTCGAAGGACCGGAAGAGAGGGTCGTCGGAGTCCGGCTCCGGGGAGGCCTCCGACGGCAGCGACCAGCAGAACCGATAGGCTCGCACAATGGCACTGGGTCGTGAAACGGGGCAGGCAATGAAGCAGGCATCCGGAACCGACGGGTCCGGGCAGGAGACGCTGGGTGTGGCCGCGGTCGTGGTCACCTTCAACCGCGTCGCCCTGCTGCAGCGCCTCGTCACCCGTCTTCTCGAGCTGGGATCGGTGGACGCGATCCTGGTCGTCGACAATGCCTCGTCGGACGGCACCGGCGAATGGCTCGCCGACCTGTCGGCGCGCGAACCTCGCGTCCGCTACCGCATCCTGCCCACCAACGCGGGCGGCGCAGGCGGTTTCCAGGCCGGGCTGGAATGGGCGCACGATCTCGGCGCGGAACTGGCCTGGTTGATGGACGACGACGGGCTTCCCGCACCCGACTGTCTCGACAAACTTCTCGTCCACAAGGGTGAATACGACTTCTGGGGGCCGGCGGTACTGGCTCAGCAGCGCCCGGACGAGCTGTGCTTCCCGGTGCGGCTGCCCGGGACGGCGACAGTGGCTCGTACCCTCGACCAACTTGAGGACGTCGCCGTCGACGGTCGGGTGGCCGATGTGGTGATCCCCTTCAACGGAGTGCTCGTCACTCACGAGCTCGTCGATCGCATCGGCACGGTGCGTGCGGAGTTCTTCATCTGGGGCGACGACGTCGAGTACCTGTGGCGGGCGATCGACGCGGGGGCCCGCGTCGCGACCATCGTGGACGCGCACTTCCTGCACCCGGCCACCGACGATCTCGGCACGCCCATGCTGCGCGGTCTGACCACCTACAACCATTCGCCGAGCGACCTCAAGCACTACTGCATGGCGCGCAACAACACGGTCAACCTACTGACGTTCCGGGGGCCGCTCCACGCGGCCGCCTTCTGGGCGAAGACAGCCTGGTTCTACACCTTCGTGAAGCCGAGTGCACGGCGACTGATCCTGTCGGCACAGGCGATCCTCGACGGGTTGCGGGGCAATTTCACCGGGCACGAGCGATTCCTGCCCCCGCGTCCGCCGCACCCCGCGTCCCCGGGCGAACGTGTCGCCGTCGTCGTGGTCACGTACAAGCGGCCCGAGCTTCTCGATCAGTTGCTCACCGATCTCGCCGCGCAGACCCGGCGTCCCGATGGGGTGTTCGTCGTCGACAACTCCGGCGACGAGGCCACGGCCCGAGTGCTGGAGGCACATAGCGAGCTTCCGCTACGGGTCGATCATGTCGGAGCCAACCTCGGCGGTGCCGGCGGGTTCAACCGAGGGGTCCGGGCCGCCCATGAAGCCGGCTTCGACCGTCTGTGGCTGATGGACGACGACGTGCGCCCCGCTCCATGGGCGTTGCAGGCCCTCCTCGCCGACGGTGGGGACTGCCTCGCCTGCGTACGAGAGGACCGGCGCGGAAACCTGGTCGAGAAGGCGGCCGTTCGCTTCGACCTGAGCAATCCACTGCAGCTGCGGCCGAAAGTGGCCAGCATCGAGCAGACCTACCCCTGCCGCGCATCCATGCCGGCCCGCATCCACATCGAGAACGCGGCATTCGAGGGGTTCATGGTGCACCGCCGGGTGGTGGATGCCATCGGCTATCCCGACCCGAGCTTCTTCATCTTCTACGACGACTGCGACTTCCAGCTGCGGGCGCAGCGTGCGGGCTTCGCGATGTGGGCGGTGAGGGATGCGCTCATGCGCCGCCAGTTCGACTTCGTCCAGTCCAACGATCTGGCCAGTTGGAAGGGTTTCTACATGTACCGCAACCTGTTCGCGGTGCACTTCCGGTACGGGACGAACGCCCTGGTGCGACTCAAACCGTTCGTGCTGACCGCGGGGGTGGTCGCGCTGTCGCCGGTACGGGGTGGGCCCGGGGAGGCTCGCAACGTGCTCCGGGCGCTGGTGGGAGCGTTGCGCATGCGCAGGCTCGATTCGCGGGCGAAGTTGGGCTCCTGAGCCCGACAGACGCCGGGCCGAGGTCGGCTCACGGTGCTGAGCCCCCGCGATGTCACCTCCGTGCACTCATTGCGGAAGGTTGGGGGGCATAGTCGCCTGTCAATCTTCCGCAATAGCGCGGCGGGAGTTATCCACAGGCCCAAACGCGCGTGCGCCGCGACGGGGCAGGGTAGGCATGTGTACCCTCGCCAACCCGTTCCGGCTGAGATCCTGACCCTGGCCGAGCATCAAGCGCATGTCGTCACGCTCGAACAGTGCACCGGCCTCGGGCTCAGCCGCGATATCGTGCAGCGCCTTGTGGGCCAGCACACCTGGCAACCACTGAGCAGGGGCGTGTATTACGTCTCCGGATCCCAAGTGCCATGGCATGCCTGGGCCTGGGGTGGAGTTCTGGCGGCGGGTGAGGGTGCCATGCTGGCACGCAGCGCCGCAGCCTTCGAATGGAAGCTGACCCAGCAGGCACCGGACGTCATCGACATCCTGATCGCCGAACATCGGAAAGTGGCACGCCAGAATCCCCGCTGGCGATTCCTGCGCACACGGAACATGCCCCAGCCGCACGGCTCACCACCCCGCACGCCACTTCCCGAGACCGTCGTCGACGTCTGCTCGCTGGAACCGGAGCGAGCGGCATCCTGCCTGAGCGCCGCGCTGCACACCCGCAGGACCAGTGAGTCAGCGATCCTTGCCGCTGTGCAGGCCCGGCCACGCGTCCGTGGCCGGGCCACGCTGTTGTCGATGCTCGATCGGAGCCGCGCGGGGATCGAGAGCGAACTCGAACAGGTCTACGCCACCATCGAGCGAAGCCACGGCTTGCCTCGTGGGCGCCGCCAAGTGCGAGCCGGCCAGTACCGCCGTGATGTCGACTACGGCGGGCTCATCGTGGAACTCGACGGCAGGCTCGGCCATGACGGCGAGTCGCGATTCCGCGACATGTACCGGGACAACCACCATCTGGTGGCAGGGAAGATGACCCTGCGATACGGATGGGTCGACTGCAATGAGCACTCGTGCGACGTGGCTTTCCAGGTTGCTTCGGTGCTGCGTCGTCTCGGCTGGACAGAGCCTTATCAGGGCTGCCCGCGATGTCATGCGATGGTGATTGCGGAAGGTTTGCAGGCATAGTCGCCTGCAAACCTTCCGCAATCTCGTGTCAGTCGGGTGTGCTGGCCCGCAGCACGTCCACCGCTTCGCTAATCGGCGAGTCGTGGATGACCCGGCCGTGCTGCAGCACGATGCCGCGATCGCAGATGCCCTTGATCATCTCGAGGTCGTGGCTCACCACGACCAGCGTCTGGCCGTCCTCCCGAAGCTGGTGCATCCGGTCGAGGCACTTGCGCTGGAAGGGCTCGTCGCCGACGGCAAGAATCTCGTCCACGAGGAAGATGTCCGGCTGGCAATGCACGGCGACCGAGAAGGCCAGGCGCATGTACATGCCGGACGAATAGAACTTCACCTCGGTGTCGATGAACTTCTCGATGCCGCTGAACGCGACGATCTGGTCGAACTTCTCGTCGATCTCGGCTTCACCCATGCCGAGGATCGCGCCGTTGAGATAGACGTTCTCGCGGCCTGTGAGGTCGGGATGCATGCCAGCACCCACCTCGATCAGGCCCGCGATCCGACCCCGCGTGCCGACGCTGCCGGCGTCCGGCAACATGACGCCGCTGATCAGTTTGAGCGTCGTCGACTTGCCGGATCCGTTGAAGCCGAGCAGGGCGACCGACTCGCCGCGGTTGATCGTGAAGGAGACGTCGTCCAGCGCCTTGAACGTCTCGCCGAGGTCGCCCTTGCGACCGGTGAACAACCACACGACGTACTCCTTGATGGACCGCGTGTGGCGCAGGAAGAACTTCTTGTCGATATGGCTGAGCTCCACCATCGGCAGAGGACTCGATGCGGCGGACGTGGTCATCACAGCTCCTGCGCGAACTTGCCTTCGAGGCGATGGAAGATGACTTGCCCGCAGACCAGGACGAGCAGCGCCACCAGCACCCCGACCCCGGACATGATCACCCAGTGAGGCGGCATGAGGTCGGCCGCGGCTCCCCCATCAGGGATCACGCCGTTGGTGGGCACCCAAAAGGCGTAGTGGGACAGCTCGACCCCCAGGGCCAGCGGGTTGAGCTGATAGAGCGTGAACAGCCACGTGGGGAACGCGTTGCTCACCATCGTCCACTGGTAGAACACCGGCGACAGCCAGATGGCCACCATCATGAGCAGTTCGATGATGTTCTCGGCGTCACGGAAATAGACATCGAAGGCAGCGAAGGCCAGTCCGATGCCCAGGGCGAACATACAGATGACGACCAGGGCAAGGACGCCGGCGAGCAGGTTGACCAGCCCCGGCCGCCACCCCATGAGCAGCGCCCCGACGACGAGGACGACGATCTGGGGAACGACATGGACGAACGCGACCCACACGCTGCTCACCGGGAACAGCTCGCGGGGCAGGAAGATCTTGCCGACCAGCGGGGCGTTGAAGATGATCGAACGGGTGGTGTTGGACAAGATCTCGTTGAAGAAGTTGATCATCACCATGCCGCTGAACAGGTAGACGACGTAGCTGGGGATACTGCGTCCCAGCCCGAGGAACTGCCCCATGGCGATGTAATACACGATCAGTTGCACGGCAGGCTTCACATAGCTCCACAGCATGCCGAGCACTGAACCCCGATAGCGGACGCGAAGCTCCTTCTTGACAAGCAGCTTCAGCAGAAAGCGCCACCGAAAGAGCTCCAGGAGGCCGGCGCTGTGCCCCGGGGCACGCAGCGGCTCGTCCGCCAGGTCGACGTTGGTCGACGCCACCATCACTCCCGTCCGGCCGTTTCCTCGCGCTGCTGCGGGGACGATGGCTCAGTGGAGATCCCGAAGGTTCGTTCCCACGACTCGAAGCTCGTCAGACGTGGCAGCGCTTCCTGGTACTGGCGCGCCAACTCGTCCCACTTCGCATAGATGCGCGCATAGTTGCGGAATGATTCCAGCACCATCTGCCGCACCTTCTCAGGTTGCCTGCGGTACCAGCTGACCCCGTTGCCGTCGGCATTGGTCACCAGCGCGCTGTCCCACCGGGAGACCTTCCACCACTTGTTGTCGCGGTGCGGGATGATCGTCTGCGGGTTGTCGGTCGCGTTCTTCGACAGCGGGAGAAGTTGCCGCGCCACGGCCTGCATTCCCATGACGAGCAGCCGGGGCTTGGGGACGGGCACTTCCTTGCCGTCCTTCATCCATGCCTGCTTGGTCGGACGGCGCGGCTTCTCCAGGTAGACGGGCGGGAAGTCCTCGACCTCGGGCTTGAACTGCGCGTCACTGTATTCCTTGGCCATCGCGCGCACCTCCTTGTTGCGCGATTCCAGGATGCTGTGCAACTGATCGGGCCCGGCCAACACGTCCTGCTCGGCGAGCAGCCGACCGGCTGCGGTGTAGTACTGCATCGCCGAGATGTGCTTCATGTCGTTGATCTCGGCGTTCGCCAGCATCGCCCCACCCTTTTCGAAGGGGCTGTGGAGCAGGGCCGTGATGATGCGGTTGCGGTTGTGGAAGTAGCTCTGCCAGCCGACCAGGTCGTCCTTGTCGGCCCACGTGACGTGCCAGACGGCGCAGCCGGGCAGCGATACCGTGGGGAAGCCCGCCTTTCCCGCGCGGACCGCGTACTCGAGGTCGTCCCACTTGATGAACAGGGGAAGCGAGAGCCCGATCTTACGGATCACCTGGGTGGGGATCAGGCAGCACCACCAGCCGTTGTAGTCGACGTCGACGCGGCCGTGCATCCACGAGGTACTGCGCAGCCCCTCTTCGGCGAAGTCGTGGTACATCTCGTTGTCGAACCGAGGGATGGCCGGCGCCCACGTGTAGTTGTTGACGACCTCACCGAACGTGTACATCACCGAACGGTTCATGAGGTCGAACATCTGGGCACCGACGATGGTGGGCTTCTTAGACATGTCGGCGAAGGTCGTCAGCCGAACCAGGGTCTCCGGCTCGATGCGGATGTCGTCGTCCAGCAGGATGACGTAGTCGCTGCGCCCGCGCACGGTCGCCTCGTACTGTCCCCGGGCGAAGCCGCCAGAACCACCCAGATTGGGCTGCTCGATGATGGCGACCTTGCCACCCATGGCCGTTGCCGCCTCGGCGTACCCGGATTCGTCGGCGACCTTCTTGGTGCCCTGGTCGACCACGATCATCTCGTCGAGGATGCCCACCACGTCGGGCTGCGAGGCGATGAGGTTGAGGTTGCGGACGACGTAGTCCGGCTTGTTGTAGGTGGTGGTGCTGAGCGTCACCGTGCCACGGAAGGACTCACCTGCGGGCACCCACCACTGTGCCGATTCGAGAGTCATCTCCGCGCTGCCGGCGACGAACTCGAACCAGTAGAAGCCGCCGTCACCGAACTCCTTGATCGGCAGGTCGAAGACCGACTGCTCGGCATCGGCGCCGACGCGCACCATGTCGACGCGCTGCTTGGTGCCGCGCGCGTTCGAACGGTAGACGATGATCGAACCATCCCCGATCGTGTTGACCGCCAGCCGCACGGTGCGCACGTCGGTCCACCGCTGCCAGTAGGACGCCGGGAAGGCATTCCAATACGAGCCGAACGAGACACGGTCACCTGCGCGGACGAGCATGGAGTAACGCCCGAGCACGTCGTCGGGGTGGATGTTCCAGGCGGCGTTCTCGTCGTCGCTACGATCGACGTAGGCGGGCAACACATCAGAGTCACCTCCGACCGGGAAGATCACCCTCATGGCGATGCGGTACTGGTCCGCGGAGGTGACCTGGCTCACGGCCTGATCGCCCCACTCCGTGGGCATCCGGACGCCGGTCTCCGTCAGCGACTCGCTCATTCGTCTGCTCCTCCACTCCGCAAAGCGGTGCCCTCGGCGAAATGCGGCCGTAGGCGGGTCTCGTACACCATCAGCGCCGAGGCGATGGCCATGTGCATGTCGAGGTACTTGTAGGTGCCCAGCCGACCGCCGAACAGCACCTGCGGCTCGGCGGCGGCGGCCTGCCGATACAGCTTCAGTCGGGTCCGGTCGTCCTCGGTGTTGATCGGGTAGTACGGCTCGTCGTCGCGCGTCGCGAATCGGCTGTACTCGCGATGGATCACCGTCTTGTCGGTCGGGTAGTAGTCGCGTTCGGGGTGGAAATGGCGGAACTCGTGGATGCGGGTGAACGGGACGTCGAGGTCGGCGTAGTTCATCACCGAGGTGCCCTGGAAGTCGCCGATGGGCAGCACCTCCTCCTCGAGGTCGATGGTGCGCCACGTGAGATCGCCCTCGCGGTAGCCGAAATAGCGGTCGACCGGCCCTGTGTACACCACAGGGACCGTGCCGACGACCTTCGACTTCGAGTAGGCGTGCGAGTCGTCGAAGAAGTCGGTGTCGGTGAGCACCGTGATGAGCGGGTTGTCGACCATGCGCGTGAGCCAGGCGCCATAACCGTCGGTGGGCAGGCCCTCATGAGTGTCGTTGAAGTAGCGGTTGTCGTACGTGTAGCGCACCGGCAACCGGCTCACGATGGACGCAGGCAGGTCCTCGGGGGCGGTCTGCCACTGCTTGGCGGTGTAGTTCATGAAGAACGCCTCGTACAGCGGTCGTCCCACCAGCGAGATGCCCTTCTCGACGAAGTTGGAGGGCTCCTTTCCGCCGAGTTCCTGTGACTGCTGCTTGATCAGCTCACGGGCCTCGTCGGGACGATAGGCCGCCTGGAAGAACTGGTTGACGGTGCCGAGGTTCACCGGCATGGGGTACACGACGCCCTTGTGGGTGGTGTACACGTGGTGCTGGTATCCCGTGAAGGTCGTGAACCGGTTGACGTACTCCCACACCTTCTCGTTGGAGGTGTGAAACAGGTGCGCCCCGTAGCGATGCACCTCGATGCCCGTCGTCGGTTCGGTCTCCGACCAAGCATTGCCCCCGATGTGGCTACGCCGTTCGATGATCACCACCCGCTTGCCGAGGTCGTTCGCTACTCGTTCGGCGATCGTGAGGCCGAACAAGCCCGACCCCACGATGACCAGATCCGCGTCCATGTCACTCCCATTCAACAGTCGACGGCGACTCCCGACAATCTACCTGACCACCGGGACACCCTCCACCAGGACGGTGCCGACCAAGGCGGCGCCGACCGGCATGCTCGTCGCTAGAGTCGGGGGCATCCACGCACGTCCCCACTCGGAGGCATCCACAATGGCACCTGACTTCATGAGGCTTCAGCTGACAAGCCCGGACTTCGGGCCGGAAGAGCGTCTGGCCGACGCATTCACCCAGAGCGGTGAGAACCGCACGCCCCGACTGGAGGTCACGGGCATCCCGCAGGGAACCGCCGAGCTCGCGATCATCGTGCACGACCCCGATGCCCCACGGCCCCACGGCTTCACCCATTGGACCCTCTACGGGCTGCCGGCCCAGGACGGCCCGATCGTCCCGGACGAGGGACGCCCCGGCCCGAACGACGCAGGCGGCATCGGGTACACCGGCCCCAAGCCGCCCAGCGGGCATGGCGTACACCACTACTTCTTCTTCGTGTACGCGCTGTCACGTCCTGTCGCGGGCGCACCCTCGCGGCTGGATTTCCTCGACGGTTACGCGGACGCGGTGCTTGCGGTCAGTCGCCTCGTGGGGACGTACTCGAACTGAGGGATCCTGGCGCCGAAGCGTTTTCACCCCAACCCGCAAGCCGTTATCTCGTAGAGAGTCGCATGGCCGCTGGCGGCCCTTGCGACGAAGCCCTGATTGTTCGCCAGGTTGTCGAATCCCAAGTACGGATAGTCCATCTCGTTGATGAGATCATCGTTCCCGAAATCCAGCACCCAATGCACATCCAGATCGATCAGCGCCTGACACACCCGCTCATTGTTGGAAGCCTCGTCCAGATCCTCTATGAGTATCTCTTGGTCAGGAGTTGGTGCGTACAGCACGTGCGTGGCGGTTGTACGACGCCCAGTCAATGCGTAAACCATCGAACTGCCGTTGTACGGATTGACTGCAATAACTTCATCCGGCGGAACGATCCCCGGGACCGCCTGGATTACCGCATACTCGTCGGAATTGACCAACTCTGAGTCACCCGTAATCGAGTACTCATCCTTCACTAATTCGATCGTTTTCTGCTTGGCGCCACTAAACTGCGTGCCCACAGCCAGCACCGCGGCCAACAGAACACCCACCAGTAGCCGACGCCGCATGGTCGTCGCGTCCTCACCTGACGGAAGAAGCGCCACGAGTTTCGATTCGAGGAACTGAGCCCCGAAAGCGGCTAGTGGAATCGCAGTCAAAGGGAGCAAACTTGCCAGGCGCGGTGGATCGCTGTACCAGGGGCCAACGAGGTACCACCGCAATCTACCAACCGGCTGTGTCGCGGCGATGAACCACAGCACGCAGAACGCGCCATGAGCGACCAGCAACCAGGTGTGCCGCCCAGTTCGGAGAACTGCGTACAGACCAATAAGAGTCATGAGCGCGGGGAGGATAAACGTGGGCAGGTCTAGTGGGCTCATCAACAGAGCTTCACCGATCGCATCCGTACGGCTCTTGACGGGCTCCCAGAATGCGGCCTCATGCGCTGGGCGCAGCACTACATACAAAGCCGTCGCAACAAGCGTGATGCCGAGCAATGCAATCAGTGCGCAAACAAAACGCCGACCGAACTCCCGAGCTCTCCAAGACTCACGTACCACACGCAGTCCGAGGGTCCAGGTCATGATCGGGATCACCACACCGCAATAGACCAGCACGACATTGGGATGCGCGAGCCCCAACCCGACCAGACCGATCCCACCCGCAGTAAGCGTCGGCAACAACGGCAAGTGTTTTCCCTCACCCAACCGAAACAGACCTACGGCCAAGCCCATCATCGTGGGCAGCAGGCACAACCCCAGGAGGTTCGGATACAGCACGCCAAAAGCGAGCATGAAGTAGGGGAACGGGGCAAACGATGCTGCGAGGATCCCGGTCGTCAACGTGCCTGCAGGCGTGTGCTCCAGAACCATACGAGACAGGAATAGGCAGCCCAGAGGCCACACCACACCAACGACCGCAACGATGGTTGCGTTCATACCAGCCACAACATTCTGACTACCCATGCTCAACAGGACCAAGGATGCGAGATCATGCCACGCGGTCGGGTAGAAGGCTGCGGGCGCATCTCCGCTCACCATGCGCATATCAATCGCGGAACCGTTGTGGTTGTCGATGATCCACCGAACCGCGTTCAAATGAAAAATGTTGTCGTAGGTTTGAGAGAATGCCGTCGGTGTGCCAAGCATCGCGATCACGTCTCTACACAAAACGGTGATCGACAGGACGGCTGCAACCAGCACCCAGGTGGTGGGCCGAGCCCACCACCTGGGTGCTGGTTGCGCCGAAGCCTGCGTGCCTTCAGCGTTCGTGTCGATGCCTCGAATCCGACGAAGCCCAACCCTAAGGCCCAGCGCCACGAGAGCGAAGAACAGCGTCCAGACGACGACTGGCAGCGGTCCCCACGGGACACCGACGAACTGCGCAAGAATCGCAGCCGATGCAACGATTCCGGTGCTGACTGCTGGGGCTACAGCCAACGCAACGAGTGGGCGGAACCCTGCGCTCAGGTTCACCGCGAGTCCAGGGAGAAGAACCACAGCCAACGCAACAAGAACGAACGGCAGCAGAGCCCACCACATGAATCCTCGGCCTCCCTTGCGTCGCCAGACGGCCCGAGTCTAGTGGCCGAGTACGAGAAGCCGCATCAACCCGAGGCATCGAGCGACAAGCGGTCACGCTCGTGGTGCCCAACAAGCTCACCTAGTAGTGTGGCGAACGACTCAGCGTCGACACGCCGGAAGGCACCCCACAGGAGTTTGGCCATGACAGTGGATGTTCTGTTCCCCTACTACGGCGACGTCGACTTGATGAAGCTCGCGGTGCGCAGCGTCCTGCGCCAGACCCACCCAGATTTCCGACTGCTGGTCGTGGACGATGGCTACCCGGACGACTCCATCCCGGGCTGGTTCGCGTCGTTGGACGACGCGCGGGTGAGCTACCAGCGCAACGAACAGAATCTCGGGGCCAACGGCAACTACCGCAAATGCCTCACCCTGGTCGAGAACGATCTCGTGGTGGTGATGGGTGCCGACGACATGATGCTGCCCAACTATCTCCATTGGCTCGTGGACCGTGCCGGGCGCTATCCGTGGGCGAACGTCTTCCAACCGGGTGTGTATGTGATGGACGAGCACGGCGCCCCCTCGAACACCCTCGTGGAGCAGGTGAAGGCCCACTACCGTCCCGACGGTCAGGGGGTACGTCTGCTGAGCGGTGAGCGACTCGCCGTGTCGATCCTGCGCGGGGACTGGTTGTACTTCCCATCGCTGGGATGGCGAGCCGAGACCATCACACGACTGGGGTTCCGCGAGGGCTACGACGTCGTCCAGGATATGGCACTGGTGCTCGACATCGCTATGAGTGGGGGCACCCTTCTCGTCGACGACGTGGCTGCCTTCATGTATCGGCGTCATTCGGGGTCCGACTCGTCGTGGCGGGCTCTGGAGGGCACGCGTTTCGCCGAGGAGCGACGCTACTTCCAGACGATCGCCAGGGAGATGGATGCCAAGGGCTGGCGTCATGCGGCACGCGTGGCGCGCCTGCACGTGTCATCCCGGCTCCATGCAGCGACGCTCGCACCGAAGGCAGCCGTCAAGCGCAACTGGAAGGGTGTCCGGAACCTCACCGAACATCTGGTGAAGTAGACGAATCGGTAGGGTCGGCCAGCCGAACGGACTGTCAGCGTCCGAAGGCGACCAGTTGACGCAGGTAGGTGCCGTAGCCAGATTTCTCCAGGGCATCCGCGCGCTTGAGCAGAGCCTCGTCGTCCATCCAACCGTTGCGCCAGGCAGCCTCTTCGGGGCAACCGACCTGCAGACCTTGGCGCGCCTGGATCGTACGAACAAAGTCCCCGGCGTCGTTGAGCGAGTCGAAGGTGCCAGTGTCGAGCCAGGCGGTACCTCGGGGAAGCACCTCGACGTGGAGCTTGCGCTGCTCCATGTAGATGCGGTTGATGTCGGTGATCTCGAGCTCGCCCCGGGCGCTCGGCTTCAGGTTTCGCGCATACTCCACCACGTTGTCGTCGTAGAAGTACAAACCCGGCACCGCGAGGTGCGACTTGGGCTCAGTAGGCTTCTCCTCGATCGAGATCGCCGTTCCCGTGGCGTCTATCTCGACGACGCCGTAGGCCTGCGGGTCGGCGACCCAGTAGCCGAAGATCGCCGCACCCTCGACGTCCGAGTACTTGCGCAGTCGGGTGCCCAGGCCCGGACCATAGAAAATGTTGTCGCCGAGCACAAGCGCGGCCGCATCGCCGCCGAGGAAGTCGGCCCCGATAGTGAAGGCCTGCGCGAGACCCTTGGGTTCGGGCTGCACCGCGAACTGCAGGTTGATGCCGAAGTCGCTGCCGTCACCCAACAGACGGTGGAAGGGCTCGGCGTCGTGGGGTGTCGTGATGACCAGCACGTCTTGGATGCCCGCGAACATCAGCGTCGACAGCGGGTAGTAGATCATCGGCTTGTCGTAGACGGGCAGCAACTGCTTGCTCGTGGCGACGGTGATGGGATGCAGCCGACTGCCCGTGCCGCCCGCAAGGATGATCCCGTGCATGGTTGCGTGCCTCCTCGTCGTCGCCCGCGGACGACCATCAGACGTTCTCTGAACTCCAATCTAGTGGCAGGAGCCCGTGCGGCATCAAACACGGGCGGCGAACGTGCGTTTCGACGCCACGATGACACGATACGGGCCATTGGGTACATTGGGGCAACGTGCGATGCGATGGGACCGTTGCGGCTCCAAGGAGGCGACTATGACAGCCTCTGAACACGTGCGGCCCGATACAGTCGGTCGTGGCCGGGTCAGCGTATGCATGGCTACATGGAACGGCTCCGAGTTCATATACGAGCAAATAACCTCGATCCTGTCGGAGTTGCGCCCGGACGATGAAGTAGTGGTGGTCGACGACGCATCGCAGGACAACACCGTTGCGCTGCTCCGCGGACTGGGTGATCCACGCATCAAGATTTTTCCCCAGCCGATGAATCGCGGATACGTCCGAACGTTCGAGAAGGCATTGAGCCTGGCGAGCGGTGACTATGTCTTCCTGTCGGACCAGGACGATGTTTGGGTTCCTGGACGAGTTGACGCCATGGTGGAGGCGTTGCAGGACAACCAAGTGGTCGCCACCAACTTGGCAACTCTCAATGGCCCGGCTCGGATCGGGGGGCCGTTCGGGATCAAGGACTGGCGGCTCCGTTCTGGAGATTCCCGGCGGCACGCCTGGAATCTTCTTGTCCTCCTAAGTGGTCTCCAGTGCTACTGGGGATGCGCGATGGCTGTTCGTCGGGACGCGCTCGACTATCTGCTGCCCTTCCCACCGGAACTCACCGAAACGCACGACCAGTGGATCGGATTGTGCGGAAACATGGCCGGCAGCATCGCCCACCTGGACGAGCGGACTGTGCTGCGGCGCTATCACGGAGACAATCTGACCCCGGCGCAGCCTCGCGGCGTCCTGCCGGCACTTCGCTCTCGGGTGATGCTCATCCGCTGCCTGGGTGTCGCGCGACGCCGGGGGCTTGGGCATGTCAGCCAACTCCTCCGCTCTGCCGGTGCCAAACGGACTCCGTCGGAAGTCGGGAGTATCAATGGCCGGGCGGGAGCGACTGACGCTCCCCCGCCGTCTACCTCCAAACAGCCGCACGGCTCCAGGGTCGCCATTGTCGTCTCGCTCTACAATCCCCCCGGAAGTGTGGTCGACCACGCAAGCCGATGGATAGCTGAGATAGGCCCCGTAATCGCGGTCGACGATGGTTCGCCTTCAGACAGGGCACACGACGTGCTCGAACGACTGAAAGCTGCCGGAGCCCACGTGATCGCCATCAGCCAGAACTCGGGGATCGCCCATGCGCTCAACATCGGGATCAAGCACGCGCTTACTACGCACCATCCCGACTGGATCCTCACGATGGACCAAGACTCTGACCTGGACGCGGACTACGTAACGCGAGCCTTCCGGGCGCTACGGTTTGCGCCAGATCCATCTCGCGTTGGCATGCTGTGCGCAGAATCGCTAAGTGGGGTTCGCTGCCCTTCGTGGAAACCTTCTAGCGGGATTGAGGAACCGCTCGACCCGACCCAATCGGGCACGCTGATTCGGGCGTCTCTCTTTAGCGCGCTAGGATTCTTGCTCGAGCCATTGTTTATCGACAGTGTGGACTCCGAATTTAATGCACGGGCCAGGCAACAGGGATGGGTACTGCTGCTCGCCCCCGGCTGCAACCTTCTACACTCCCTCGGGAAGAACCTTCCAGCAAAGGTCATGGGGCATACGTTACGACGGCACGGCAAGCCTGTAGAAATCCATTACCATCCTCCTTTCAGGGTTTATTACATGGCTCGAAACTACATCTTCCTACTTAAGCGGTATGCAGCTTCTCAACCTTCGTGGATCGCGAGAAAGATACGTATTGATTCGGGCACGCACATTATAAATTTGATTTGTGGCCCGAACCGAATCAAACACCTAGAGGCGACTGCTTATGGCGTTTTTCATGGCTTGACTGGACATTTTGGTCCCATCGATCCACATTTAGCTCACGAACTAGCTCTTCCGAAAGAAAGCTCCTGACCGTGCCGGACGCGCCAAATGAAGAAAGATCGAGTACGCCCACCGTCGAGATCCTGCTCAGCACTTGGAACGGTGAGAAGTATCTTTCGCCACTACTCGACAGTCTCCTCGCACAGACCGCGGCAAATCAGCTCCGAATACTAGTTCGTGATGACGGGTCAACCGATAGCACTCTGGCCATACTACGAAAGTATGCTTCCGCGCACGACAACATCCGTATCATTGAAGGGACCAACGTAGGCGTAATTCGCTCCTTTGGGGAGCTCATGGAGGCAATGAATCCAGATTCTACGCTCGCAATGTTTTGTGACCAAGATGATGTTTGGCTACCGAATAAGGTATCGGCGGCGCTCACCTATATGTCACGCGCAGCCAGCGAACCTGAGCCAATCCTCTATTGTTCACGATCAATGGTAACCGATGAACAGCTGAACCCCATTCGGCCGACGATTGACCACCACCGCGCTCCAAGTTTTCAGAACTCCATGATCCAGAACATCGCGCCTGGACACACGATGATGGCCAATCGGGCGCTGGTGCTCGCTGCGCGCAAAAGTTACGACCCTGAGGCCGTCATCATGCATGATCACTGGTGGTATTTGGTTGCCGCGAGTTTAGGTCGGGTCTATTTTGACCACTCGTGGTACACGCTCTACCGATCTCACAATAACAACGTCATTGGATATAGCGTCGGACTGACGCAGCGACTTCGTGGGCAGATCGAAATGTTTCTCTCACACGACTTCCATATTTATGCTACGCAATGCCGGGTACTTGAAAAATTTTTTTCCACTCAGCTATCTCCCCAACGACATGAATGTCTAGCAGGTTTCACTAATCAGGGTAACTTGTTCTCGCGAATGCGATATCTGTCCCGCTTTGGCCTGCAGCACGGGACCAAGGTCACCTCCTGGGCTTTGAGTATCCTCTTTCTCGTCGGACGCTACACATGACGTTTGCAGTTCGCTTGCTTGGATCAATCGCCGTGAAACACCGAAGCCTTCGGGCGAATATGCTCCGCGATTCCGTCTTGCCTGCCGATGATCGCTATGGTTGGAGCATCAGCCGCGTCGGAACTCGCGGAGTCATGAAGCTCTCCAGCCCTACGAGAAAGTGAGGGAAGCCCATGTCGTTCGTTGCCGTGGTCGTCTCCTACAATCGCATTGAGCTACTGAAGAAGTGCCTGCACGCACTCGAACACCAAACTCGCGCACTGGACGAAATAATTGTTGTTGACAATGGCTCAACCGACGGCAGCCCTGACTACGTTCGACAGATGCATCCACTAATAACCCTGTTTCAGACAAGCAAGAACCTCGGGGGTGCAGGCGGGTTTTCCTGGGGTCTCGAGATTGCCATGGCGCATGAACACGATGCGGCTTGGATCATGGATGATGACGCTGAGCCGGAACTTGACGCCTTCGAGCCGCTTGCTGCCTGTTTCGATTCCATGGTCGAAAAGCCAGCCTTTCTTGCCTCTCTAGTAACCGCCGGACGCGATACTTTCAATGATCTAAATCAGCCGACTATCAGCCAAAGCACGGAAAAACAGTTGGTTGCGAACAAGCTCGACGGAATCGCTATAGACGCGGCAACCTTTGTGGGAGTCCTTATCAATTTGCGAATCGCGGAGAGGACGCATCTTCCCTTGAGCGATTTCTTTATTTGGGTCGACGATATGGAATATACGCAAAGATTGTCCCACAAAGGGTTGGCATTAACTATCCCAAGCAGTCGAGTTAACCATCCCAACACTCGCCCAGCATCGCTTGATATGGGATCTCGGTTATTTTACTATGTACGAAACAATCTGTGGTTTGTGCGCGAGAGAAGCTCCTCGGTCAGCAAGGACCTACTCGACACGGTAGGTGTCGCTCTTCACTGCGTAAAGCAGTTCTCGGTATCGAAGAACAAAGTCTTGTGGCTTACTTCAACAACCCGCGGATGGTGGCAGGGCCTATTTAAGCGGCCTAGGCATCAGCTTCCAGGGTCGCTTCTGTCTTCATTAACCCCAGCCCAACGAGCGGCTATTGGATGCTGAGATGCTCTGCAGTACGCCACCTACGGCCCTCCAGTTCCCAAATTCTGTGACGTGTACTTCGCCTCACGGAGGCAGCATTTGGTGCTCAATAGCAAAAGGACTCGGATGATGGACGCAAGGCTGGCCGCGCTGAAGAGACTATCGGCCTTTGTTCTGACTTCCGGCATGAGTTCGCTGGTAAGTCTTATTGCAGTGCCTGTGATTATCGCCCGAGCCGGCGACTATCAGTGGGGTATTCAAGCAGCGATCCAGTCTGCAGCAACGCTGTTCGGCGTGGTCGTCGCTTTCGGCTGGGGGACGACTGGCACTGGAGAAGTGGCGATTCTTCCGGTAGCGGAGCGTCCCCAGTTCTACGCGGGCTCCTTGGTCAGTCGCATCTACTTGTGGCTGCTGACTTACCCCTTGATGGCGCTCGTGATGGCATTGCTCAACCCTGACTTTGTATTGCTTGTGCTCGTTGGGTCGGCTACCTATCTGATGCCCTTCCTGGGCGCCTCTTGGTATTTCGTCGGTGAATCCAAGCCGTCACGCCTATTCTGGTTCGACGCGCTGCCACAAACCACTGGGCTCGCAGCAAGCGTTGTAACGATGCTTATCACCAGTGATCTTGTCGCGACCGTTACAACCCAGCTCATCTTCAACACCATCGGGGTCAGTGTGTCTGCGCTGGTGGTCTTCCGGACCAGTGCCGCACCCGTGCGCCTAAACTGGTCCATTCCAGCTGCCTTCCGACGCCTTTGGGGGCAACGTCATTCAGTTGCAACCTCGGCTGCTTCGAGCCTTTATGTTTCCACGCCGCTGCTGGTTCTAAATGCTCTTCATCCGTCGGCAATGTCCTTATATGCGATGGGTGACAAGCTCTTCCGCTTCGGTCTCACGGCATTCACGCCGGTCCTTCAGTTTATTCAGGGATGGCTGCCTGAAGGGGGACGGGAGAACTTGGCGTATCGTGTCAAACGAGCTGCTCAGTTCGTCCCTTTCATTAGCTTGGTCGGGGCAGCGTGCATCCTTGCGCTGGGACCTTGGGCCTCTAGACTCCTGTCAGCCAACCAGATCGACTTCGGTTTTGGCATGTCGCTGCCGTTCGCGCTCGTATTCTTCGCTGTCTCGATCACTCAGGTGTTGGGCCTTGCCTGCTTGGTGCAACTGAAGCGAACCAAGGCTCTTGCCACATCGACGATCATCGGGGCAACAGCTGGCATTCCTTTGGTCATCCTGAGCGCATGGTTCTTCGCAGCCCAAGGCGTGGCGTGGGCTCTCGTCGTTTCTGAAATCGCGGTGCTCGTGTACCAGGCGGTCGCCGTAGCTCGTGAGTTGCGCCAGCGAACCGTCGAACGATGACCTGAGCCTGCCGTCCAAGTGGCCGTAAGCTGACTACCTCAGTCACAGTCGGTTTACGATCGAGTTGGCACCAAGTGTGCCCGACACTCTGCAACTCCGCGAAAGCTGGCTATGCCCAACAACCCCGTGTCAATAACCGCAGGCCCACGTGCGAGTCGGCCGCGAGACGTGTTCTACATCTTTCTCTTCTGCCTGATTTTGGCCTGTGCACGAACCACGAGTGCTAATCGCTCCACCTTGTACGCTGAGGATGGCGCATTCTTCCTCCAAGACTGGCTCAATCAGCCCTCCGTGCTTCTGCCGTTCATGCCCTATGACGGCTACCTCCATGTTGTTCCTCGCGTCGCGACTGGCCTCGTATCGATGCTGCCTGTCGGCTTGTGGCCGGTCGGGTGTGTTTTCTTGGCATCCGTCTGCCTTGCGTCCGTAGGCGCTCTCGTGTGGAAGTCGCTGGAGTCCGTCGGTCTACCGACTTGGAGCCGTCTCTTGTTGGCAGGTATTCCACTGTGTTCGCCCGTCCCTTCTGTCGAGCCGATCGGCAATTTGGCAAATGCTCACTGGTTCTTCGCCTATCTGATCGTCTTTGTGGCCTTGATCAGGGTCGAGAATTTGCGGTCTGGCATCGCCTGGGGAGCAGTCGCTCTGATCTGTGCTCTTACAGAGGTGCAGTGCGCCTTGGTGCTACCAGTCATGGCGTATCGACTGGTTCGCCATCGAAGCTTCCGGCCAGTAGCAATCGGGTGGGGTATCGGCATGGCCACGCAGACAGTGGCCACGCTGCTCGCGCCTCGCGCCAACTCAACAGGGGCCTTTCCCGACGGCATGGTTCTGGTCCGTGGGTACTTGATCGATGTAGTCGCTGGATCTGTGACCTCCCGCCAAGAGGTCATTAGTGCCTTCGTTGAAGATCACGGGTTCGTGCCTCTCGCTGTAGGCCTGACGGTGTATGTGGCCGTCTGCCTTGCTCTAGCAACCGTGAGCCGTCGGCCGTGGCGTTGGCAGGTCCCGCACTTTCTATTTCTATCCCTAGCCGCGTGGATGCTGGCTTCCGCATTCGGAGCCGGTAACAGTAGCTACACTTTCACGCGCGAGACGCCTTATCTACTGCGTTGGGGGACGACAGCCTCCCTATACCTACTGGCAGCCGGCGCCCTCGCCCTGGGATTGGCTGCACAGAGATGGCCTCGTCTAGACAAGGTAGGATTGGTTGTGATTGTAGTTGCGAGCGTGATCTGGATTCCGAGCTTTCGCTCGCAGCTCACTCTCAATGACACGGTCTGGGCAAGCGAGGTGGCTGAGGCTCAGCAGGAATGCGCTGCCAACGTGTCCGGTGTACCCACACTGGACACGGCTCCCTCTGGGTGGTCCGTAGAGGTGCCTTGCGCTCGTCTTCGGCGGTGAAACCGGATCTGACTCGTCCAACGAAGGAATTGGCCGCCGGAGTTGCTCGCCCCTGTACGGCCATGTGATAGCTAGCGAATATACGTCATTCCACTACCCCAGAAGACGCGCGTCGCGTACGCCGCGCAACCGACAGTTGTCGCGGTAGCCACCTCATCCAGCCCCGGCCTGGAGATCGCATTCCTAAGAAGCTAATGAACACTCCGCTGCCGATGACAACATCCACCTTAGTGTCGCTGAGCCACCGATCCACGCTCCCGAATCCATCGCTAAGGAACGACCTCCCGGAGCCTCGCCGTCTCGCGCGCCCCTTCTACAGAAACCGTCCTCAGCCCGCAGGTAGCGATCCGGTAGCTCACGGCAGAACCATGCGCTTCCGCCACAGAACCGCACCCGTACCTGCGACGAAAAATGCCCGAGGCCCATTCGGCTCAGAACTGCTAGGCGCGACTCAGGTCGCAATCCGTTACCCCAGATACTCTCCGAGCCGAAGATCCGCATCAACAGGCACGAACCCGGTGGCCTCGATCTTCGACAGGTCGAGTGTGCTCTTCAGCGGACGCGGCGCCACCACCTTGCCGGCGTAGTACTCCTCGGTGCTGATCGGCTTGACCGAAGCGGGGTCGTGCCCGGTCAGTTCGAACACGCGTGCCGCCACCTGGTACCAACTGGTCACGGGGCCCTCGTTGGACAGGTTGTAGGTGCCGAACGGCACCCCCGACCCCAGCAGGTGGATGATTCCCGCCGCCAGATCGGCGGTGAAGGTCAGCCGGCCGATCTGGTCGTCCACCACCGCGGGCGAGATGCCCTTCTCGGCGAGCGAGGCCATCGTCCGGACGAAGTTCTTGCCGTCACCCACCACCCAGCTCGTGCGCACGAGGTAGTGCTGGGGGACGGACGCGACGGCCGCGTCGCCGCCGGCCTTCGACTGCCCGTAGACGCCGAGCGGGCTCGG
The DNA here is from genome assembly GCF_011758645.1 of Brooklawnia cerclae. Taxonomy (NCBI): domain Bacteria; kingdom Bacillati; phylum Actinomycetota; class Actinomycetes; order Propionibacteriales; family Propionibacteriaceae; genus Brooklawnia; species Brooklawnia cerclae. The sequence continues at coordinate 152,711 of NZ_JAAMOZ010000004.1, forward strand.
GGGCTCGTCCTCGGTGTGCGGCGTGTTCGTGCCGTCGAAGACGTACTCGCTCGAGATGTGCACGAGCGTGATGCCGTTGGCCGAGGCCGCGCGGGCGAGGTTGGCCGGGCCGAGGGCGTTGGCCTTCCAGGCGGCCGGGCGCCCCTCGGGTGTCTCGGCGCCGTCGACGTTCGTCCAGGCCGCGGCGTTGACGATGACGTCCCATTCCGACCAGTCGAACGCTTCGACGGCCGGTGCGTCGGAGATGTCGAAGCCGGGCAGGTCGACCCCGGTCGGAGCGAAGCCGGCCTCGGGTAGCTGGCGCATGAGTTCGCGTCCCAGTTGGCCGTTGGCCCCGGTCACCAGCACCTTCTTACCCGTCCCGGGGTCCGCCGGGCTCTCGGTGGCGGTCGGGAACGGCGTCACGTCGGCCAGACGAGGGTGTCCCTTGTCCTTGTCGGACAGGATCGCCTGGTCGAGCGGAATGGGCCACTCGATGGCGACGGTCTCGTCGGCCAGGTTCACGAAGGTGTAGGACGCGTCCGGGCTCCAGTGTGCGTTCACCAGATAGGTGTAGGCCGTGTGGGGTTCGAGCGTCTGATAGGCGTTGCCCACCCCGCGCGGCACGTAGACGGCCACGCTCGGGTCGATCTCACAGGTGTAGACGGCGCCGAAGCTCGGCCCCTCACGAAGATCGACCCACGCGCCGAACACGCGGCCGGTGGCCACGGAGACGAACTTGTCCCACGGCTCCGCATGGATGCCCCGGGTGACCCCGACCTCGTCGTTGAACGAGATGTTGTTCTGCACCGGGCCGAAATCGGGCAGGCCCAGGCCCACCATCTTCTCCCGCTGCCAGTTCTCCTTGAACCAGCCGCGGGTGTCGCCGTGCACCGTCAGGTCGATGTGGAGGAAGCCGGGAATCGGGGTCTGCTCGATGCCCAGTTGCTTGCCGTACGCCAGATCAGCCATCGTCCGCATCCTCGCTTACTGGCCCTGCGCCGCGTACTTGGCCTCGACGGCCGCCTTCTGTGGACGCCACCAGCCCTCGTTGGCCCGGTACCACTCGACGGTCGCGGCCAGGCCTGCGTCGAAGTCCTTGTAAGTCGGCTCCCAGCCGAGTTCTTCACGCAGCCGCGAGGCGTCGATGGCGTATCGCATGTCGTGCCCGGGACGGTCGTTGACGTGATCGTAGGCGTCGGCGGGCTGCCCCATGAGCGTGAGGATCTTCTCGATCACGGTCTTGTTGTCCTGCTCGCCGTTCGCCCCGATGAGATAGGTCTGGCCGATCTCGCCGCGCTCCAGGATCAGCAGCACCGCCGCGTTGTGGTCGTCCACGTGGATCCAGTCGCGCACGTTGAGGCCCTGCCCGTACAACTTGGGGCGAATGCCGTCGATGACGTTGGTGATCTGCCGGGGAATGAACTTCTCGACATGCTGGCGCGGCCCGTAGTTGTTCGAGCAGTTGCTGAGGGTCGCTCGCACACCGAAGCTGCGCGCCCAGGCCCGCACCAGGAGATCCGAACCGGCCTTGGACGCCGAGTAGGGGCTCGACGGCTTGTAGGGGGTGGTCTCGTGGAACTTCTCGGGGTCGTCCAACTCCAGGTCGCCGTAGACCTCGTCGGTGCTGATGTGGTGATACCGAACATCGTGCTTGCGCACCGCTTCGAGCAGCGCGAATGTGCCGTAGAGGTTGGTGGTGATGAACGGCTCGGGGTTGGCCAGTGAGTTGTCGTTGTGTGACTCGGCCGCGAAGTGCACCACCGCGTCCACCCCCGACACCAGCCGGTCGACGAGTTCCCTGTCGCAGATGTCGCCCCTGACGAACGTGAACCGGCTCTCGGGCAGCCCCTCGAGGGACGCCGCGTTGCCCGCGTAGGTCATCTTGTCGAGGACGACGACCTCGTCGTCCGAATGCTCCATCACATGGTGGACGAAGTTCGAACCGATGAAACCCGCACCACCGGTCACCAGGAGTCTGCTCATGGCCGACAGGCTACCAATCCCGGCCGTCGGATGGTTGACCGCGCTTGGCCCGGGCGGCTACGGGTCAGGCGATTGAATCGGATCGTTCGCGGCTCCCTGCCGATGTATGTCGTCCGATTGTGAGGTGCTCGGCCCGTGATCGTGGCGACGTGCGGCCTGGGCCCACGCGCTTCCGACTGCCAGTGAATTCCGATAGGTGTCATCCGGGACTTGGAGAGTACCGATCGGCCTGCCAAGTCGTTCCGCGCGACGAAAGACGTCCTCAGCGACGTGCAGGGCCTCATCGGGATCGAACCAGCCCACAGCGGTGTCATCGAACAGGCGGTTGGTGATGTCGGCAGCCCCGGAAGATCCATCTCGCCAGCGTCCGGATCGGGCTCGCTGGACAGGAACATGGCAGCAGCGGAGTTCAACCAGCGGGGATCGAGCCCATGCCGTTCGGCGACCTCAGCCGCCGCCGCACGAAGTTCCTCGCGGTGATCCCGCATGTCAGTATCGACATCCCGAGTCGTGCGGCGGCTGTTGATCGTCAGGCTCATCGCGGTACCGCCGACCACATATATCGTGGCCACCAGCCCCTGCCCCGCAAGCACCTGCCCGACTTCGGTCAGAAGCTGGACGACGTCGTCCCGGGCGAGGTCGCGGTTGCCATCGTTCATGCCGACTCGAAATCCTTCTCACTCAGGAAAATTCCCAACCTCGACAGTTCCGCCGGCGCATTCGCAATGTCGTACAGCGCACGACCCTTGCCGATTTCGACGGGCCACCAGAATTTCTCCAAGGGTGCTTTGGCCGTCCATGCGGGAAGCGCGCGATATCCCATCCGGTGCAATCGGTACCGAACCGCACCAGCCAGCAAAGCGTCCCACCGGATGTCCCCCGTCGAACCCGGTTCGCCGAGCGCCTCGTCCAATCGCCCCGCTGCGTCCGCATCGGGGAGGTGACCGACTCCGTCCATGAGCATGCGAAGGGCGCGCGACATGTCACCGGCGGCGAGGCAACCGCGGACATCCTCGGCGATCTCGCTCATGGTGGGCCACCAGCGCTTGTCACCCACGACTCCTCCGATCCCTGCGCTGTCCACCATGCTGAACCGTCGCCGAGCCCGTTACCGGCAAGGACACAATTGTCGGCAGGTCGGCATTCTCCCGTGGCCGCTTCCCCGCTGCCTACCTGACACGGAACCCCCGCATGCCCTCAGCGGGCACCAGGCGCTGCTCGACGCGCTCGACCGAGCCCCACGGCGGACCCTCGCGGCACCAGGCCACCATCGCGGCCACCGCGTCGGGCTCGCCCTCGGCGTGCACGCCCACCGAGCCGTCGCCCTCGTTCCGGACCCAGCCGCTCACGCCCAACTCACCGGCCCGATGCAGGCACGAGTACCGGAATCCGACACCCTGCACGAGTCCGATCACGCGCAGACGCACAGCGATCACGCCCGACATGTGCCAATTGTGGCCCACACCTTTCGTTAAGGGGAATGTCATGTACGGGAGGTATGCTGTCCGCGGTCCAGCAGGAGGATGATCGATGGCTCCCCCGAACGCCTTTTCGCGACGCACGTTGCTCGCCGGCGCCGCCGTGGTGACGTTGGTCGGCTGCGCCTCCGAGCCGTCGGACAGCGACGACCCGACAGCAGGGGCGGGCAGCGGGACCCCCGTGTCCCCCTCGGCCGCCTCCACCGTCGCCCCGACCGTGCAGGTCACCGCCGAGCATGGGTTCGATGCGATGTGGCCGCAGGACATCCTCGACATCCAGGTGAGCGGCGGGACGGTGTCGAAGGTCACCGTCACGAGCGCCGACGGCGGCGACGTACCCGGAACCCTCACCGGGGCGCAGTGGAAGCCCGAGCGGAACTTCCTCGTCCGGGCCACCTACACGATCACCGTCGAGGCCGAGAACGAGTCCGGCGTCGCGTTCCCGACGACGGTGAGCGCCACCACCATCGATCCCGAGTTCGTCACCGAGGTCGACTTCCGGTACGCCGACGGTCAGATCGGCAACGGCATGCCCGTGTGGGTGCGGTTCGACATGAGCGTCACCGACGAGCAGCGCGCCGCGATCGAGAAGACCGCCACCATCACGACCGTGCCCGCCCAGGAGGGGTCGTGGGGCTGGATGGACGACACCACGCTCGCCTGGCGCCCGCGCGACTACTGGCAGGCGGGCAGCACCGCCCACGTCGAGGTCAAGGCCGCTGGCCTGCCCGCCGCCGACACCTGGGTGCTGGCCGACGCCGCCGCCGACTACCAGTTCGGCGACCTTCGCGTCCTGAAGACCGACATCGACAACCACTCACTCACCTGCCTGCGCAACGGCAACGTCGACGCCGTCATCCCGGTGAGCCTGGGCAAGCCCGGGGACGAGACCATGACCGGCACCAAGCTGATCATGGAAAAGGAATACGAGACCATCATGGACTCGGAGAGCTACGGGGTCGACAACGAGAGCGCGGACGGCTACAAGGTGACCGTCTACTGGAACCAGCGGATCACCTGGTCGGGCGAGTACTTCCACGCGGCCCCCTGGGCGGACGCCTACCACGGCAACACGAACGTCAGCCACGGCTGCACCGGCATGACGACCGACAACGCCACCTGGCTGTACAACTGGACGCAGATCGGCGACCCCGCCGAGTTCACGGGGACGTCCGCCAAGGGTTCCGTGCCGGCCTGGGACACCTACGGCTGCTGGACCTACGACTGGGAGACCTGGAAGACCCTCAGCGCCGTCGCCTGAGCGCCGGTTACGCTCCGGCAAGCACGGCGGACGCGTCCTGACGGACTCGGGGACCCAAACGGCCGTCGAGCTTGTCGAAACGACCTCCACAACCGCTCCTTTCGACAAGCTCAAGGAGCACCAAGACGGCCGTTGAGCTTGTCGAAACGACCCTTCGACAAACTCAGGGACCCCAAACGGCCGTTGAGCTCGTCGAAACGACCCTTCGACAAGCTCAGGGACCGGGACCATCCGTCGTCAAGCTCAAAGAGCACTCAGCCCATCGCGCCGGAGCCCGCGTCCGTGCACAATGAGGCCATGCTCACAGATGGAATCGCCTACCAGGCGTCGCCGGCGCGCTACGACGGCTCGATGATCTACCGACGCGCAGGTGCCTCCGGCCTGCTGCTACCGGTGATCTCGCTCGGCCTGTGGCAGAACTTCGGCGACCTGCACCCCTACGAGAACCAGCGGGCCATCGTCCGGGCCGCGTTCGACGCGGGGATCACGCACTTCGACCTGGCGAACAACTACGGCCCGCCTCCGGGCCAGGCCGAGATCAACTTCGGCAACCTGCTGCGCACCGATCTCGCGCCCTACCGCGACGAACTCGTCGTCTCGACCAAGGCCGGCTGGGACATGTGGGACGGCCCCTACGGCGGTGGCCAGGTGGGCGGGAGCCGCAAGTACATCCTCGCGTCCCTCGACCAATCGTTGCGCCGCCTCGGTCTCGACTACGTCGACATCTTCTACTCGCACCGTTTCGACCCCACCACACCGCTCGCCGAGACGATCGGCGCCCTCGACACCGCGGTGCGCCAGGGCAAGGCCCTCTACGTGGGTATCAGCAGCTACTCCGCCGAACGCACCCGCGAGGCCGCGGAGATCGCCCGCGATCTCGGCACACCGCTGCTGATCCACCAGCCGAGCTACTCGATGCTCAACCGCTGGATCGAGAAGCCCACCACCCCGAACGGCTCGCTGCTCGACGAGTGCGCCGCCCAGGGCATGGGCATGATTGCGTTCACCGCACTCGCCCAGGGGCTGCTCACCACCAAGTACCTCGGTGGTGTGCCCGAGGGCTCGCGGGCCACGCGTCAAGGCAGCTTCGATCAGGGCTGGCTCAACGACGACGTGCTCGCACGGGTGCGGGGACTGGGCGACATCGCCGCACGTCGTGGCCAGTCGCTGCCCCAGCTGGCGCTGGCCTGGGTGCTACGGGACGACCGCATGACCTCGACGCTCATCGGCGCGTCCAGCGTCCGGCAGCTTCAGGACAACCTGGGCGCGCTGGGCAACCTGTCCTTCACCGCCGAGGAAATCGCCGAGATCGACCGATACGCGGTGGAGTCGGGCGTCAACCTCTGGGAGAAGCCGGCAACCGCCTGAGGAGGCCCGTGGAGCGGCCTGTCGTCCCGGCGGTATCGACGAGTTCGGTCCCGGTCGCCTCGGCAGACACGACGACCACCGGCGAGACGGACACGACGGCCGCTCCTTGTGCGCCTGCCACCCGGTGTCGTGACAGAGGCGACGGCTAGTCTCAAGTCATGGAACTCGTGGGCACCCGGACGAAGACTTCCACGCGCCGGCGCGGGCTCGCGGGGCTGGTCGCGGCGGTGCTCGGGCTCACTGCCTGCTCGCTGGGCGATTCGCCCGGTTCGCAGCCGAGCCCCGGCGCCGATCAAGTGGCCGCCTCACTGGCCTCCGCCCTGGAGGAGGGAACGATCGATGGCCTCCCCCTGGCCGGGGACGCGTCCCGTGCTGAACTCGACTACCAGCAGGCTACCGGAGCCATGGACGGCCTCGTCCCCGAGGTGTCGGTCGGCGCGATCACCTACGACTCCGCGGGCACGACCGCGACCGTGGAGCTCGGCCAGACCTACTCCTTCGACCAGGGCGACTGGGAGTTCACCAGCTCCGCCACCCTGACCTGGACCGACAACCAGTGGCTCGTCGACTGGAACCCGACCGTCGTGCACCCCCAGTTGACCTCCACGACGCGGCTCTACTACGAGCGGACGCAGGCCGACCGCGGCTCCATCACCGGGGCCGGGGGTGTGGCGATCGTCGAGGACCGGACGGTCTACAAGGTGGGCATCGACAAGACCCGGGTCGACCAGGCACAACAGGACGCGTCCGCCCGTGCCCTGGCCGCCCTGGTCGGCGTCGACGCGGAGGCATTCGCCCAGCAGGTGGCGGCATCGGGGCCGCAGGCGTTCGTCCTGGCCATCACTCTGCGTCAGGGGCAGGTACCGCCCCAGATCGGCGACGTCGCCGGTGCCTCGGCCCTTGAGACGACGCTGCCGCTGGCTCCGTGGTCGAACTTCGCCGACGGGCTCATGGGCACCGCGGGCGAGGCCACCGCCGAGGCGATCGAGGCCGGCGACGGGAAGGTCGTCGAGGGCGACATCGTCGGCCTCAGCGGGCTGCAGGCCGAACACGACGAGCAGCTCCGCGGGTCGCCCGGGCACACCATCAGCATCATTCCCCGGAGTGAGTCACAACTCGCCTCGTTGCCGCCCGCGACGCCGGACGCGTCGAGCAGTTCCTCCGGGACCGCGACGCCGGGCGCCGGGTCGTCGAGCACGCAGCCGAGCGCCTCGTCCAGCGGAAGTTCCGGCTCGGGGGACGAACAGCTCCTGTTCTCGCTGGCCGCGGTGGACGGCACCGACCTGGAGACCACCATCGACCTCGAACTCCAGCGGAAGACCGAAGGAGTGCTCGCCGCCTACACCGGTGAACTGGTGATGGCGGTCGTCCTCGACCGCCAGACCGGGGCGATCCTCGCCGCGGCCAACTCCCCCGTGGAGGAATCCCAGAACTTCGCGCTCACCGGCGCGTACCCGCCCGGCTCGACCATGAAGATCGTCACCTCGCTGGCACTGATCCGACGCGGAATGACACCCGACAGCCTTGTGAACTGCACCGAGACCGCCGAGATCAACGGGCGCGTCTTCCACAACTACAACGGCTATCCCTCTGCCTACAACGGCATGATCCCGCTGCGCACCGCGGTGCAGAAGTCGTGCAACACCGCCTTCATGAACGCCTCGCTCGACCTGTCGCCCGACGAGCTCCGCAACGCCGCGGCCAGCCTCGGCATCGGCATGGACCTCGACGCCGGCTTCGACGCGTTCTACGGGACGGTCCCGACGCTGGACGACTCCGTCGTGCGTGCCGCGAGTGCCATCGGCCAGGGCGACGTGCTTGTGTCACCGATGGCTCTGGCGGCCGAGGCCGCGTCCGCGGCGAGCGGGCACACCGTCGTCCCCTACCTGTTGACGCAGCAGGTGCCTGCCTCGACCGGGCAGGCGCTCACCGAGTCGGAGGCGGCAGCGCTGCGTGACCTCATGGGAGCCGTCGTCCAGTCCGGCGGGACGCTCTCGCAGATGGCCGGTGTCCTCGACGGGGCCAAGTCGGGCACGGCCGAATACACCAACGACGATCCCCCGAAGACGCACAGCTGGGTGGTCGGCTACGACGACCGCTACGCGGTGAGCGTGATGCAGTACACCAACAACGGCGGCAGCATCCCGCAGGACGTCGTCACGGCACTGCTTTCCTGACGGACACTGGAGACCCCATGCGATTCACCTGGCCGGACACCCTGATCGAGATCACGGTCATCCTGGTACTCGCCGTGCTCGTCCGCGGCCTGCTCAAGCGCCTCATCAATCGCACCATCGCGCACGCCGCCAAGCGCGCCGAGGAGCAGAAGGCCACTCTCGGGGAGAGGGCGGCGGAGGTGCTGATCCGCGCCGGTGGCCTCGACACCGAGCGCCAGGTACACCGCACCCGGACGCTCGGCACGATGCTGAACTCCCTGCTGGACACGCTGATCGTCATCATCGTCGGGTTCACCGTGCTCCAGGCGCTGAACGTGAACATCATGCCGGCACTCGCGTCCGCGGGCATCGGCGGCATCGCCATCGGCTTCGGTGCGCAGAGCCTGATCAAAGATGTGCTCGCCGGCATCTTCGTCATCCTGGAAGACCAGTTCGGCGTCGGCGACTACATCAATGTCGGGGACCTCGAGGGCACCGTCCAGAGCGTCGGGCTGCGCGTCACCCGCGTGCAGGACCCCAACGGTGAGATGTGGTACGTGCGCAACGGCGAGATCGTGACCCTGGGGAACAAGTCGCAGGGATGGTCGACCTCGTACATCGCCATCCCCGCCAACATCACCGAGGACCCGTTCCGGGTGATCGGCCTGCTGGAAGAGCTGTGCGCGGCCCTGGACGAGGACCCGACCTGGCGCGACCAGATGCTGGAGACGCCGAAGGTGCTCGGCCTGACGGGCTTCGACGCCACCCAGGCCACGTACACCGTCATGATCAAGTGCCCGGCCAACAAGCAGTGGGACTCTGAACGCGAGGTGCGCGCGCGGGCGGTCGTCCTGTTCCGGCAGGCGGGTGTGAAGTCTCCCAGCCAGATCGTGCAGTCCGTCACCGGTCAGGCTGATCCTCCATCGGCCGCGTCGGTGATCCGCGCGGCACCCACCGGCTCGTCGCTGTTGCCGCGCGACCCGGGCGGCAACGACAAGGATCCGGTCGAAGGGTGATCCTTAAGCCTGCCGAAGAGCTCATTTCGACAAGCTCAACGAGCGTTCCGCAAGTGGTCCTCGAGCCTAAGGAAGAACTCGTTTCGACAAGCTCAACGAGCATTCTGCAGGCGGTCCTTGAGCTGGACCGAGAGCTCGTTTCGACAAGCTCAACGAGCGTTCCGCAAGTGGTCCTTGAGCTTGTCGAAAGGACGCGGCTACTCCCGGCATCTCCCGAAATGGTCCCGGGTGGCATCCGGGGACGGGCTGGGTTAGCCTCATAGGAGGATCCGATCGGGGGAATCTGGTGCAAACCCAGAGCTGACCCGCAGCCGTGATGGACGCCGATGCGTCCCAGCCGGAATGCCCGTGCGGAGCCGACCAGTAACGCTCGTCGCGGTCCACGGGTGGGTCAGGCGCTCGTCGCACCTCCCCCGGACCAGGAAAGGACCGGGGATGAATCTCCGAAACAAGCTGCTGGCCGTCGGGATCGCGGCCGGCCTCGTTCTGACGCCCGTCGCATCAACGGCGCTCGCCAGCCAATCGCATGCGGGACCCGTCGTCTCACAGGTGCAGAACCAGGACGCCGCCACCCGCGCGGCCGACTGGCTGAACAGCCAGTTCGTCGATAGCACGTATCTGACCGGTTTCACCGGCGAGGGGGACCCCTCCAACACCGCGGACGCAGTCTTGGCCCTGGTGGCCTCGCAGGCGCATCCCGAGACCATCACCAAGGCCGTTGAATGGCTACAGTCCCAAGCACCGACGGCAGCCACGAACGCGGGCAATTCCGCTCGTTTCCTGCTGGTCGCGGACGCCATGGGCATCGACCCGACAGACTTCGGGGGCGTCGACCTGGTCAGCAAGGTTGCTGACGACGGCAGCAGCCAGGCCGGCAATCCCTACGGACTGGCTCTTCAGGTGCTCGCTCTGTCACGATCCGGTGCCACCGTGCCGGACGGGATCGTCAACGCACTGTCAGCCACGCAGGAAGCTTCAGGAGCGTTCGCCTTTCCCTCAGGCATCGATATCGACTCCACCGGCCTAGCCGCGCTCGCGCTTTCCCTCCTCACAGAAGACCCGGACGCTCAGGACGCCGCGGATGCCGCCGTCCAGTGGCTGCTTGACAACCAGTGCACAACGGTCGTCGGCCAGTGCACCAGCGTCGGCGCCTATTGGGGCAGTTACTCGCCCGCCAACACCTCGGGCCTGGTCATCCCGGCTCTGGCCACCGCGGGATACGACGAGACCGATGAGGTCGCCTGGCTGCTGACCCAGCAGACAGGCGACGGCGGCTTCGCCTACAACGGAGCCAGCGACATCTACGCCACCTCACAGGCACTCATCGCCATCACCGGTAGTTCCCTCGCAACGGTCGAGATGTTCGAGTACACCGAGCCGACCCAGACCCCCGTTCCGACCAGCGTCGCACCGACGCCGGTGCCGGAGGAGACCACCCCGACGACCTCGGCGAGCAGCACCAGCCCGGCGCCGACGGCCTCGGCCGACAAGCCCCAGAAGCTCCCGCAGACCGGGAGTGACGGCTCCGGCATGATCGGTCTCGCTCTGATCACCCTCGCGGCCGGGGTGGTCGCGGCATCGCGGATCCGGAAGTGACCGCAGCCCTGCGCCGTCTTCTCCGCCCTCGCGGCGTGCTGGCCGGCGTGCTCCTGACGCTCCTCGTCCTCGCGGGGGCCGTGGGGTCGGCCCGGCCGGCCGCCGCGGATTCCGGTGCGGCCACCTGCATGGGCAACGGCGGCATCTACGTCTACGTCTTCAACCAGGGCAGCGAGATCGCTGAAGGATGCTCCTCGGGCAGCAACGCCTATCAGAGAGTCAGCTCGGTTGCCGGTGGGACGCAAGCCACATCAAGCGGATTCATCTGCAAGATCGGTGGCGTTCCGGACGGCGCCTGCGAGGTCGATTCGAGCACCCAGGTGTACTGGAGCTTCTGGTGGTGGCGGAACGGCAGCTGGACCTATGCCACGGCCGGAGGTGGCTACGCGGGTGTCGCCGGCACGGCCGAGGCATGGAACTACTCCACCGGCCAGGCGCCCCCGGTGAGCCCGCCCGATCCTGCCGTGGCCCAGCCCGAGCCTGCCCCCGCGACCGAACAGCCCGCAGCGGCCCAGCCCGACAGCGGCTCCGGCCAGGACTCGGGCCAAGCAGGCGGCCAGGCCGCGGGCACCACCACCTCGCAGGGGTCCGGCCCCACGGCAGCGGGCGCCACGACCAGTGGTGGCCAGACCACGGCGAGCACCGACCCGTCGTCCGCATCGCAGTCGCCCGAATCCTCCTCGTCGAGCGGGACGCCGTCGGCGCAGGGCTCGGCGGACGCATCGTCCTCCGCCTCGTCGAACGCGTCGGTTTCGTCCACGCCCGTCTCACAGCCGACAACAGGTGGTGGCGGCCCCTGGGCCACCGTCGGGACGCTGTCGGCGCTGGCCGTCGGCGGTGCCGGCTACGGCCTGTGGACCTGGCGCAAGCACAGGCGTCCGGGCGACCCGATGATCTCCCCCGACCCGACGACCACCTTCGACCCGCCGACCCTGCCCGAGCCGGAGTGACCCGGTGAGCAGGGTGCTGCCACGCCCGGCGGTGGGCGTCCTGCAGGCGCCGCCCAGCCCGGGCGCCCGCATGGTCGGCCGTGTCATCCACCCCTGGGCGTGGTGGTCGTGGGCCATCGGCACCGGCATCGCCGTGAGCCTGGCCCACAACCCGCTCCTGCTCGTCCTGCTGATCGCCGCGGTGACGTTCGTCGTCCTGCAACGGCGGACGACCGCTCCGTGGGCGCGCTCGCTCGGCCTGTACTTCGTGCTGGCCGGCATCATCATCGCCGTCCGTCTCGTCTTCCAGGTGCTGATCGGGGGTCTCCGCGAGGGCACCGTGGTGTTCACCCTGCCCGAACTGACCCTGCCCAGCTGGGCCGCGGGCATCCGCGTCGGCGGGCCGGTCACGATCGAGGGCCTTGTGTACACGGTCTTCGACGCCGGACGGCTGGCCGGCCTGATCATCTGCATCGGCGCCGCGAACGCCCTGGCCAATCCCAAGCGGGCGTTACGCAGCGTCCCCCCAGCCTTCCACCAGATCGCGACCTCGCTGGTGATCGCGATCACCGTGGCCCCCCAACTGGTGGAGTCGGTGCTGCGCGTCCGGCGCGCTCGGCGGTTGCGCGGGGGCATCCGCAAGGGCATCGGTGGCCTGGTCTCGATCATCGTCCCCGTGCTGGAGGACGCCGTCGACCGGTCGTTGGCGTTGGCGGCGGGGATGGAGTCGCGCGGCTTCGGTCGCACCCGGGCCGGACGACGCCTCGGCGTCCTCGACGCGGCCGCGCTCGTCGGAGCCATGATCCTGCTCGTCTTCGGTATGTTCGCCCTGCTGGGGCTGCCCAGTGACAGCCTCCGGTGGGCGCTGCCCGTGCTGTTCGCCGGCCTGGTGCTGGGAGTCGTGGCCGTCTGGCGTAGTGGGCGCTACCTTGCCGTCACGCGCTATCGTCCCGACCCCTGGCAGGCCCCCGACTCGCTCGTCGCGGTCTGCGGTCTGGCCGCTGCCGCTCTGGCCGTGTGGCTGGTCAACTCCGAGCCTGCCATGACGATGGCCGCCTACCCGCTGGTATGGCCCCGGCTGACCCCCCTCATGGTGCTCACGGCCGTCGTCGCGGCGCTACCCGGTGTGGCGACGCCTCGTCCCCCGCAGGATGCCTGATGCCCACGCCACGGACCCCGGAGGTCTCCCGATGATCGACTTCGACGACGTGACCATCAGCTACGCCTCGGGGGAGGACCCGAACTCCTACGCGCCGCCCGTGCTGCGGAACGTGAGCCTGAGAATCCCCGAGGGCGACCTCGTGCTTGTCGTGGGACGCACCGGCACGGGAAAGTCGACGTTGCTCGGTGCGATCAACGGACTCGTGCCGCATTTCACCGGGGGGCGGCTCACCGGCGAGGTGCGCGTGGCGGGCCGCCCCACCAGGCTCAACAGGCCCCGCGACCTCGCCGACGTCGTCGGTTCCGTCGGGCAGAACCCGTTGCTGGGTTTCGTCACCGACCAGGTGGAGGACGAGATCGCCTACGGCATGGAGCAACTCGGCCTGAGCCCGCAGGCCATGCGCAAGCGTGTCGAGGAGACCCTCGACCTCATGGGCATCGCCGACCTCCGGCGGCGGCCCCTGCTCGACCTGTCCGGCGGGCAGCAGCAGCGAGTAGCCATCGCGGCCGTCCTCGCCGCGCAGCCACGGGTCGTCGTCCTCGACGAGCCCACCTCCGCCCTCGACCCGACGGCCGCGCAGGATGTGCTCTCGGCGATCACCACGCTCGTGCACGAGGTCGGCCTGACCGTCGTCCTGGCCGAGCACCGCCTCGAACGCGTCACCCAGGTGGCCGACCAGGTCGCCTGGCTGCCCGGCGACGGCACGGTCGACGTCGGGCCGACCGCCGAGGTGCTGGCGCGCTGCGACGTCGTCCCACCCCTGTCGGCGCTCGCCCGCCGTCTCGGCTGGGATCGGGTGCCCGGCAGCGTCCGCGACGCGCGCCGCCGTGTGCAGGCCGAGCGCATCGTGGTGGCCCCGGCCCCTCCGGATCCGCCCCTGCCCGACACCCCGACGGTCGTGCGAACCGACCGGTTGCGCGTCCGCTACGGCGAGGTGGTGGCCGTCGACTCGGTCTCACTCGCCCTCGTGGGCGGAACCGTCACCGCCCTCATGGGACGCAACGGCGCGGGCAAGTCGTCCCTGCTGTGGGCGATCCAGGGCGCGGTCGCCAGCTCCGGAACCGTCGAGATCGGCGGCGTCGACCCCCGTACATTGCCCGCCGACGAGGTGGGACGCCTGGTGACGCTCGTCCCCCAGACGGCCTCCGACCTGCTCTACCTGCCCACGGTGGACGCCGAGTGCGCACAGGCCGACCTCGAGTCCGGGGCTCCGCACGGCACGACGCGCGCGATCCTGACCCGACTCGGCGCCGATCTGCCCGGCGACCGTCACCCGCGCGACCTGTCCGAGGGACAGCGCCTGGCACTCGTCCTGGCGATCCAGTTGGCGAGCCACCCCGCGGCCCTGCTACTGGACGAGCCCACCCGCGGCCTCGACTACGCGATGAAGGCCGAGCTCACGCGCCTGATCACAGGTGTGGCGGCCGATGGCACCTGCGTGGTCATCAGCACCCACGACGTCGAGTTCGCCGCCGCCTCCACCCAGCGGACGATCGTGATGGCCGACGCGGACGTGGTGGCCGACGGGCCGACGCGCGCGGTGCTCACCTCGTCGCCGAGCTTTTCGCCACAGATGGCCAAGATCTTCCATCCGCGCTCGCTGCTGACACCCGACGAGGTGGAACGCACCGACGGCCAGGCCTCCGGCGGGAGTCCCGCCTCCGCGAGCGAGGTTCGGCGAACGACCGAAGGGACGCTGCGATGAGTGCCACAGCTGTCGCACCCCACGGCACCGGTTCCGGACGGCCGGATCGCCCCGAGCCCGGCGCTCCTCCACCGTCCCACCCCGGGACGATCCGGCCCCGGGCGGCGGCCGCCGTCGTCCCCCTCGGGGCCGCTTCGGCGATCATGCTCGTCACGGCCGCGGTCGCCGGTGTCGTCGCGTTCACCTGGCCGCTGTTCCTGCGCCCGGACGCCGCCCTGTCCTACACCTCGCTCGCCCCGATCGTCATCGGCGCGATCCTGCCGCTGCTGATCGCGCTCGTGCTCGTCCAGATCTCCAACGGGCAGTTGGACATCAAGGCCCTCGCCATGCTGGGCGTCCTCACCGCCCTGGGCGCGTTCGCCCGCCCCCTCGGAGCGGGGACCGCGGGCGTGGAGACCGTGTTCTTCCTCGTCATCCTCGCCGGGCGCGTTTTCGGGCCCGGATTCGGGTTCGTCCTGGGCAACACGACGCTGTTCGCGTCGGCGCTCATCACCGGGTACGTCGGGCCATGGCTGCCCTATCAGATGCTCGCCACCGGGTTCGTCGGGCTGGGCTCGGGGCTGCTCCCCCGGCGCCCGCGCGGGGCCGGGGAGATCGCCCTGCTGGCGGTGCACGGCGCCGTCTGGTCGTTCGTCTTCGGCATCGCCATGGACTTCGCCTACTGGCCGTTCGCCGTGGGCCAGGGCGGCGCCGGGTTCGATCCGGCGGCCGGCCCGCTGGAGAACCTGCGTCGGTTCTTCGTCGTCAACCTCGTCACGGGCATGGGCTGGAACGCCGGGCGAGCGATCACCAACATCGTGCTCGTCGTGGTGCTCGGGTCACCCGTGCTGCGTGTGCTGCGCCGTGCCTCGCGGCGTGCGGCCTTCGGCTGATCGACCGCCAGTTCGGCTTGTTACTGCATCCGGCACAAGAGAATCTGACGCCAGTTCGATAATTTGCCCATCACGGCATCCATACCGGCAACGGGCGTCAGATTCTCTTGTGCCTAACAGGGTGCCAGGGCCTCCTCGCAGGGCGACAAGGTGACGTCCGCGCACGCCGATCGCCCTTGAGCCCAAGACATGCTCCCCGCCTCGCCCGGTCCGGCGACCGTCCTGGTGGGCCTCCGCCCGGCGGCCCCGGGCGATGGTTCGATCGTCCGGGCCGCGTTCACTTGTAGACTTGTTCGCTGTGCCAAACGTCAGCCACGACCGATCGACCGTGCTCGCGACCCTGCTGCCGGCCAGCGAGGTCGTCGGACGGCTGGGGCGAGGCTTCGCCAACGCCGGCCACGAGCTCTATCTCGTCGGGGGCTCCGTGCGCGACGCGTTGCTGGGCCGCCTGGGCAACGACCTCGACTTCACCACCTCGGCCCGCCCCGACGAGACCGAACGGCTGCTGCGCCGCCTCACCGACAACGTGTGGGACGTGGGCAAGGACTTCGGGACCATCAGCGCGAAGGCGGACGACGCGTCCGGGCGCTCGTGGCTGATCGAGATCACCACCTTCCGTGCCGACAGTTACCGCTCCGACTCACGCAAACCCGACGTGGCGTTCGGCGACACCGTGACCGACGACCTGATCCGGCGCGACTTCACGGTCAACGCGATGGCCCTCGACGTCAGCGGCGGCGACCCCGGCACCTGGCGGTTCGTCGATCCGCACGGCGGGCTGGACGATCTCGACGCCCGGCTGCTGCGCACGCCCTCGTCCCCGGAGGTGAGCTTCGGTGACGACCCGCTGCGCATGATGCGGGCCGCACGCTTCGCGTCCCAGCTCGGTTTCGAGCTGGCCCCGCAGACCGCTGCGGCACTGCCGGCGATGGCCCAGCGCATACAGATCATCAGCGCCGAACGCGTCCGCGACGAACTGAGCAAGCTGCTGCTCACCGACTCCCCGCGCGCCGGGCTCAACATCCTGGTCGACTCCACCCTGGCCGACTTCGTCCTGCCCGAACTGCCCGCCATGCGGTTGGAACGAGACGAACACATGCGTCACAAGGACGTCTACGAGCATTCGCTGACCGTGCTGGAGCAGGCCATCGAGCTCGAGAAGCGACGGGACCTCGTCGACGGCAAGCCCAACCCCCACCATCGGTCGGACCTCGTCGTCCGTCTAGCGGCGCTGCTGCACGACATCGGCAAGCCCGCCACCCGGGCCCTGGAGAACGGCAAGGTGACGTTCCACCACCACGATGTCGTCGGTGCCAGGCTCGCTCGCAAGCGCCTGACCGCCCTGCGGTATCCGAAGGACGTCATCTCGGCGGTCACGCAGTTGATCGCCCTGCACCTGCGTTTCCACGGCTACGCGGAGGGTTCCTCCGGCGGTCTGTCCAGCGGATGGACCGACTCGGCCGTCCGCCGGTACGTGAAGGACGCCGGCGACCAACTCGAACATCTCCACATCCTCACCAGGAGCGACTGCACGACACGGAACATCCGCAAGGCCGAACGACTGCGCCGCGCCTACGATGAGCTGGAGTTCCGCATCGACGAGCTTGCCAAGCAGGAGGAACTGGACGCTATCCGGCCCGACCTCGACGGCAACGAGATCATGCGGATCCTCGGCATCGGCCCCGGCAGGGACGTCGGCCGTGCCTACCAGTTCCTGCTCGACCGCCGTATGGACGCCGGACCCCTCGGCCCCGATCGTGCCAGGGACGAGTTGCTCAGTTGGTGGGCCTCGGAGCATCGCACCGAGTGACCACCGACCCCGACCCGCACGACTAGGACCCCGATGACCGACGAACTCCCCCAGAGCGGCCCCATCCGCGTGCCCGGAACCGACCGGGTGTACTACCGCCGGCTCATCCTCATCGTCCTGTTGAGCCTGTTGGCCATGACGTTGATGGCCATCTCGGCCATCAACGTGGCCCTGCCGACCATCGAGGAGACCATCGGCGCCAGCCCGGCCGACCTGCAGTGGATGCTGTCGGGCTACGCGCTCGCCTTCGGCATCGTCCTGGTGGCCGCCGGGCGCGTCGGCGACGTGATGGGACGCAGCACCTGCTTCGTCATCGGGGTCTCGGTCTTCACCCTCGCCTCACTGGCATGTGCGCTCTCCCACGACCCGATGACGCTCAACGCGGCCCGCGTCGTGCAAGGGGTGGGCGCGGGCATCGCGTCGCCGCAGGTCAACGGCATGATCGTGCAGTACTTCGACGGGCACCGTCGTGCGCGTGCGTTCGCCATGTTCGGCATGACGGTCTCGGTGTCCGTAGCCGTGGCCCCGCTGCTCACCGGCCTGTCCATCGGTGCCTTCGGCCCCGATCTCGGCTGGCGGGTCTCGTTCTTCTGGAACGTGCCGTTCGGTATCGCCGCGGTGGTGCTCGCCTTCCGCTGGCTCCCCTTCGGGCAGGAGCGGGAGCGACGGATCGCCCGGGCCGAGGGCAGGAAGGTGTCCACCCACATCGACCTCGACCCCGTGGGTATGGCACTGCTGTCGCTGGCCGTGTTGTGCGTCATGGCGCCCTTCATGCTCAAGCAGGCGATCTCGTTCCTGCTCATCCCGGCCGGTATCGGGCTGCTGGCGGCATGGGCGGCCTGGGAGCGCCGCTACGCCCGGATCGGCCGCGAGCCCATGGTCGATCTGTCCCTCTTCGAGTACCGCTCGTTCACCCACGGCATGGCCGTGTCCGGCACCCAGTTCATCGGGGGCACGTCGATCTTCGTCATCCTCGCCCTCTACCTGCAGTCGGGGATCGGAGCCTCCGCGCTCGGCGTGGGCCTGCTGGGTGTGCCCAACGCCATCGCATCGGCGCTGTCGTCGATGTGGAGCGGCGAACGAGTGCTGTACAACGGGCGCCGCACCGTGGTCACCGCCTTCGTCATCTACATCGTCGGAATCCTCGCCTGCATCGTCATGGGCTGGTTCACCGATCCCGCACACGGTGGTCTCGACTATCGCTGGCTCACGTTGCCCCTGGTGCTGTGCGGCTGGGGCGTGGGCACGGTCAACTCCAGCACCCAGACCTTGAGCCAGCAGCACATCCCTGCCCCCATCGCGGGAACGGCTGGAGCCGTCAAGCAGGTGGCCGAGCGCATCGGCACCGCGCTGGGCAACGCGATGATCACCGCCGTGTTCTTCAGCCTCACCGCCGTCAGCTGGTCCCAGGGGTTCATGGGGGCCTTCGCCGTCATCGCCGTCGTCCTCGTCCTGGCCTTCGGGTGGGCGCTGTTCGACCTGCGAACCCTGGGTGATCCAGGGCCGCCTCCCGAAGCGGCATGACGACCGGATGAGCGAACGGGCGGCGAAGCCCTACCATTGTCCGGTGGACAGGACCGGGATGCACGCGACGCGGCGGCGAGGGCGTCCCCTGGCCCGCCGAGCCCGGCGCCCGCTGCTCGCCGGTCTCGTCATGGCGCTGTTATGCCTTGTCATACCGTATGGGACGCCTGCCGCGAGCGCGGACGAGTCCACCTACCTCCGCGTCGAGTTGACGTCGGTCACTCCGACCGTGCTGACCTCCAGCGGTGATCTCGTGGTCGAGGGGCGCATCACCAACACCTCCGGAGCCCCGATCACCGGCGCAGAGGTGCGACTGTGGCGCGATGCCACGCCCATCGACGACGAGGCGAGCCTCGACCGGGCGCTCAGCGACACCCAGCCGCTCGGCGCCACGATGGAGTCGGACGGCGCCCGCGTGCTGGTCGCCGACGGCGGGACGCTCGCCGACGGGGAGTCCGCGGACTTCACCGTGCAGGCTTCGCTCGATCCGAACGCGGACGAGTCGCTCTGGCTCACACCCTCGGGGGCGGCCTACCAGGTGGGCGTCGAGGTCTTCGGGACGGCATCGGTCGGCGGGTACCAACTGCTGGGCCGTTCCGCGGCCCTCATGGCCTATCCGGACGACACGACCGTGTCGGTGTCCACCGTCGTCGTGCTGGCGAGCCGCCCCACCCTGCTCCCGCTGGACAGCACCGGCAGCGAACCGGCCACCTTCGTGGACGCCTCGCTGCTCGGCGAACTGGCCAATCGGCTCTCCGACCTGATGCGCCTTGCCGAGCAGCCGGGAGTCACCACTGTGATCGATCCCGCGCTCTTCGACGAGGTCACGGCGCTCGCCGCGGGCTTCCGCGTCCAGTTGCCCGACGGGACGCTACGTGACGGGACTCCGCAGGAATCCGCGCTCGCGGCCGCCTGGCTCGCCCGGCTCCAGGCTCTGCAGGACGACGGCACCCTCTACCGCGGCCTCTACGGCTCGCCCGACGTGACCGCAGCCGTGAGCGCGGGCCGCACCGACGTCCTCCTCCGTGCCGCCGCCGCTCTCACCGCCGATCATCCCCTGGCCGGGTTGCCGCTCGTCGTCGTCCCCACCGACTACGAAGTCGACACCGCCACGCTCGACGCGCTGAAACAGCTCGATCCCACGCTGGTGCTGGCGGGCAACGCCACCGGGGACGACGGCGTCCTCCACACCCGCGACGGTCTCCGGGTGGTCTCGGTGGCCGCTGACATCGCCGACGGCGGACCCGGTGACGACGCGACGACCCCCGCTCAGGTGCGAGGACGTCTGCTCGCGCAACAACTCGTCACCGCGAAAGAGGGCTCGGTGGCCGTGTCCGTGGTGACCACGAGCGCACAGGCGGCGCTCGAAGCCGAGACCGTGTCGTGGCGCAACCGCGTCGGGCTCGCCGAGCTGACCGGCTCCGATGCCGTGACCACCGACCTCGAACTCGAGCCCGTCAGCACCGTGCCGGAGACCGGGACCCTGGCCTCGCGCACGGACGCGGTCGCCGAGGCGGTCGCCGCCTGGGGCGAACTGCGGGCCGACGACGACTCCGAGCACCGGCTGAACGTCATGACGGCGACCGCGTGGTCGGGTGTGTTCGGCCGCGACGAGGACGCCCAGGTCGCCTGGCTGGATCGCATGGCGGGCCCCACCACCGTCCTGCGGTCGGACGCGATCCAGGTGCACGTCAGCGACTGGGTCACCACCTCCGAGGACGACAACCAGCTTCCGGTCACCGTGATCAACACCACCGACGAACCGGTGACCGTCAAGGTGCACTTCGAGTCGGAGAACCCGTTGCGGATCTCGGTGGCCGATTCCGACCTGGTCGAGGTGGAGCCCGGGGAATCCGCCACCGTGCGTGTCAGCCCCCGCACCTCGGGCAACGGTAAGGTCGCGATCACGGCCCAACTGGTCACCGAGGGCGGTCACCCCGTCGGCTCGCAGGCGGCCTTCGTGATCACCGGCACCGAGGCCGGGCGGGTTGCCTGGCTCATTATCGTGGGGTCGGGTGCGGTGCTGCTCATCGCGACGGCTCTGCGTATCCGCCAGGTCCGCCGCGAACGCAGGCAGGCCTGACCCCCGGGCACATCGCACAGCGTCGTACGGCAGACTTGAGCAGCGGAAACAGCAGAAGGGAGCGGGGACTTGGGCGATTCGTACGCCACCGATCCCACTGGTCGGCTCGAACTATCGCAGGTGTCGGCGGGATTGATCCTCAGTGGTCGATACCGGTTGGACGCCCTGCTCGCCCACAGCCGAAACGTCATGACCTGGCGCGCCATCGACCAGGTGCTGTCCCGGCCCGTGCTCATCCACCTCCTGGAACCCGAGGATCCCCGGCTGGGGACGGTGTTCCAGGCCGCCCGCGAGGCCGCCACGGTGACCGACTCCCGGTTCCTGCGCGTGCTGGACGCCCTGGAGGCCCACGGACAGGAACCCTGGTCGTTCGTCGTCTGCGAGTACGCGATCGGTGATTCCGTGCAGCAACTCCTGACGGACGGCCACCTGAGCACGCCTCAGGCGGCGTTCATCGTCTCGCAGGTCGCCCAGGCATTGGCGCCGCTGCACGCTCGCGGCCTGTTCCACCTACGCATCAGCCCCGATTCGGTGATCATCACCGGCAACGGCAACGTCAAGATCGTCGGCCTCCTCGTGGACGCGGCGCTGCGTCCCGAGGCCGGGGAGAGCGAACTGGACTGGGTGAAGCGCGAGGCGATCGACATGCGCGGGCTCGGGGCACTGTTGTACGCGTGTCTCACGGCTCGCTGGCCGGTGCCGCCGACCGAACCTCAGCGCGTCCACTGGGGGCTGCCACCGGCACCGCTGCTGGGCCTTCCCCCCATGCCCGGCGGGCCGAACGAACAGATGTGGCCCGCTCCGAACGAACTGGAACGCTCGGTCGACCCACAGGTCTCGTCGGTGGCCATGGCGGCCCTCCGTCCGGGCCTGGGCATCGCCGGGCCGAGTCTGCGCACGGCGGACGACCTGGTGGACGCGCTCGACAGCGTCGTCGACCGGTTGGACGCCGAGGAGTCGCTCGAGCATCTGGTTCTCACCCACAACGGCGAGGTGCCCTCACCTCTGCCACCGGCCGTCCTCCCCGGCGCGGACGAGGACGACCGTCCCACGCAGAACCTCCAGAACACCCACGTGGTGTCGATGGACGACATTCCGACCGCGGCCATGGCGGCGGTGCCGCCGGACGACGCAGGCCCCGGCACCCCGGGGCAGGGCAGATACGGCGCGATGCCCGCGTCCGCGTCGAACCCCTACACGAACCGCCCCGGCACCGACCCGTACGCGAGCCGCCCCGCGGCCGATCCCTACGCGGACCGACCCACACCCGTGCCCGCTCCCCCTCGGCAGCGCCCCCAGAAGGTGAGTGCCGGGACGCTGGGTCGGCGCTGGCTGCTCGTCCTGGCCGCTTTCGTCGTGATCTCGCTGGTCGTCCTCCAGGTACGCGGCTGTGCGCAGCAGGACGACTCATCGGTCGCCCCCACCGAGCAGGCCTCGAGCACCACCGTGCCGACCGATGTCGCCATCGTGGACGCGTTCGACTTCGATCCGACCGCCGACGGCGGGGACGCCAACGAGAACGCCGAGGACGTGCCGCTGGCGGTCGACGGCGACCCGTCGACGGTCTGGCACACACTGACCTACTACAACAACCCGGCCTTCGGCGGGCTCAAGCCCGGCGCGGGGATCGTCCTCGACCTGGGCGAGCCGACCCTGGTGTCCCACGTCTCGCTCGTGCTCGCCAACGAGCCCAGCCAGTTGCAGCTGATGGTGCCCGCTGAGGCCGACGCCGACCAGCCTCCGATGGACACCGTGGATCAGTGGGAGGTGATCGCCTCCGATGCCGCCGCCGGCACCGACACGACGCTCACGCCCGACTCACCCGTCGAGACCCGCTGGGTGATGGTCTACTTCACCGGGCTGCCCGCGGTGGCCAGCGCCCAGTACCGGTCGGGCATCGCCGAGGTCACCGTGAACGACTGAGCCGGTGCGTCCAGCCGGATCTGCTGGTTGGTTCGAGTCCCTTCGACAGGCTCAGGGACCGGGAGACAGGCTCAGGGACCGGAGGCGGCGCGGATCACGGTCGTTGAGCCCGTCGAAACGACCACCACCAACCGCCCAGCTTCAGCCCTCGATCGGCCCTGCCAGGTCGGTGGGAACGA
This sequence comes from Brooklawnia cerclae, assembly GCF_011758645.1. Classification (NCBI taxonomy): domain Bacteria; kingdom Bacillati; phylum Actinomycetota; class Actinomycetes; order Propionibacteriales; family Propionibacteriaceae; genus Brooklawnia; species Brooklawnia cerclae. The sequence continues at coordinate 175,738 of NZ_JAAMOZ010000004.1, forward strand.
TGTCGGACGCCTGCATGCGTGCCTGCGAGGCCGACCGGTCGTCCGGCTCCTCTTCCGCCGCGAGTTCGGCGGCCACCCGCGCCAGGTAGTTCTCCCGCTCGTGTGTACATCGCTCGGCGTCCCAGTCGAGCAACGGCGCCGCGATCTCGAGCACCTCGTCGACGGCCTCGGCGCCGCGATCGCGGTATTCCGAGTTGAGCCGTACCCGCTGCACCAGGATGTCCTCCAGGTGCTGGGCACCCTCGGCCACGCAAGCACGGGCCACCTCGACGCGGAGGTACTCGGGAGCGGCTCCCAGCGGCGCCGCGAGGCCCGGGTCGTCGTCCACGAGTTCCAGAAGCTCGGGCAACTCGCTGCCGTAGCGGTCGAGCAGGTGAGTCATGACGGTCCTGTTCCAGCCGTAGATGCCTCCGATGCGGTCGGACTGGTTCGCCATCGCCTCCAACCCCTGCGCACCCAGCAGCGGGGTGTGGTCGGTGATGCTGGGGCGCTTGCGCGCCTCGTGCTTGCCGAGCAGGAAGTCCACCGCGTCGCGTGCCATCACCCGGTAGGTGGTCAGCTTGCCACCGGCGATCGCGACCATGCCCGGCGCGACCCTGGTGACGCTGTGCTCGCGACTCACCTTGGTCGTCTTCGCGCCGGAACTGCGGTGCGGTTGCAGCAGCGGCCGCAGGCCGGCGTAGGTGCCGCGGATATCGTCCCTCGTCAGCGGCTTGGCGAGCACCTGGTTGGCCTGCTCCAGCACGTAGTCGATGTCCTCACTGGTGGCCACGGGATGTTCGCGCTGCTCGTGCCAGGCGGTGTCGGTGGTGCCGATCACCCAGTAGTACTGCCAGGGAATGATGAACAGCACCGATTTCTCCGTGCGCAGGAAGATGCCGGTCTGCGCGCGGATGCGATCGCGCGGCACGACGATGTGAATGCCCTTGGACGCCAGCACCTGGAGCCCGGCCTCGGGGGCGGCCAGTGCCTGCGTCTGCTCGGTCCACACGCCGGTGGCGTTGATGATCCCCTTCGTGCGCACCGCGGTCTCATCGCCGGTCTCGAGGTCTCGCACGACCAGTCCGGTGACCCGGGTGCTCGGCCCGCGCGTGATCGACACCACCTTGGTGCGGCTGACCGCCCGCGCCCCGTACTCGAGGGCCGTGCGCACCAGCGTGAGCACCAGGCGCGCGTCGTCCACGCGTGCGTCGTAGAACTCGATCGCTCCCACGAGGGAGTCGGCCTTTATGTCCGGGAACCGCTCGACGGCGCCTTCGCGGGTGCGGTGCCGCTGTGGTGGGACGCTGCGCCCGGTCTGGACGAACGACAGGGCGTCGTACATGCCGACGCCCACCGCGGAGTACGTGCGCTCGACCACCGGGGTCTTGAGCGGCCACAGGAAGGGCTGGGCCTTGACCAGATGCGGGGCCAGCGTGTTGAGCAGCAGCCCGCGTTCGTGCAGCGCCTCGGCCACGAGTCTGAAATCGAGCTGGTAGAGGTAGCGCAGACCACCGTGAACCAGCCGGCTCGACCGGCTCGACGTGCCGGACGCCCAGTCCTGCGCCTCGACGATCGCCGTTCTCAGCCCGCGCGACGCCGCGTCGAGGGCGATACCGGCCCCGGTCACGCCGCCCCCGATGACCACGACGTCGAACTCCTCCTCGGCGAGCGCCGCGAGATGCTGCTGACGCTGCTCGGGATTCAATCTGTTACCCATGAAGCCTGATCCCCCCGCGACCATCCGGCAGATGTTGCCCCCACTCTAGGCGCGGGGCTCTCAGAGGCACTATCGAACGAGTCTTCCGCTCCGCCGTCGGGTGCGAGCGGCATTGGCCGGGCATGCCAAGATGGGGCCCGTGAAGCTGCTGATCATCCGCCACGGACAGTCCTCCAACAACCTTCTGCAGGAGACCACAGGCTCTTTCGTCGGACGATCCCCCGATCCTGTGCTGACCGATCTGGGACAGCGGCAGGCGGCACGCCTGGCGGAGGCGATGAGGACCGGCGTGCAGCCCGCTCCCGCGGTGCTGTACTCGTCGCTGATGGTTCGGGCGGTGCAGACCGCTGCTGTGCTGGCCGAGGCTCTCGACGTCCCGGTGGCGGGCCATCTGGAGGCCTACGAGTGCGGCGGCCCCTACGAGGGCTCGCCGCTGCATCCGAAGCCGCATCCAGGATCGCCCGCGAGCGTGCTACACGGCATCACCTCGCGGCTGAACCTGCCCGAAGGAGCCGGCGAGCAGGGCTGGTACCGCGGCGACGGGGAGGACGACGCCGCCCGCGCGCGGCGTGGGGCCCGCGTCATCGATGACCTCAAGCACAGGCACCTCGGTCAGGACGTCTTGGTGGGCCTCGTGTGCCACGAGTGGATCAGCCAGCACCTGATTCGCGCCGCGATCGGCTTCGACGCCCCGGGAGGGCTCGCCGAGCCCTGGTTCAGCCTCAACAACACCGGAACGGTGCTCATCGACTTCGAGCAGCCCGTGCCGGTCACCGAGGTCGCCCACAACGGCGGTTCGGTGGAACGGGTGCTGGAGTGGCACAACAACTGCCGCCACCTGGCACCGGACGAGATCTCCAGCTGAGGTCGCCGGTCGCCTCGTCGAGTTCGGTACCGGCACGAGAGCCGGGGCGAACCTGCGGGACGAAACCCTGGGCGAGTGGGCAGGCCGGGGTTCGATCGCGTAGTATTCCCATCTCTAGTAATTCTGCAAGATTCATTTAGAAACCGGTCGAATACGGACGCCGCTGCCGGGTCGAAGACCCGCCGCCGCGGGCGGCATGATGGAATAGCAGGCACAGCTGCGGCGTTGTTCGTCCGCAACGGTCGCACAGTCGACCGCACGTCTTCTCCAGAGAGGTCACGTCATGACGACCAACCCGTTCGCCACCGCCGGCGGCAACCTGGCCGGCCTGTCGGTGCCGTCCACCGGCGCAGATCACGTGCCTGTGGCCGAATCGGCGTCCGACGAGGCCGGGGAGGTCCGCGAGGTCATCATCGTGGGCAGTGGACCCACCGGGTACACCGCGGCCATCTACACCGGCCGCGCCGAACTGCGGCCGATCGTCCTGGAGGGGTCGGTGACCGCGGGCGGAGCCCTGATGACCACGACCGACGTCGAGAACTTCCCGGGCTTCCCCGAGTCGGTGCTCGGGCCCGATCTGATGGCCAAGATGCGCGAGCAGGCCGAGCGTTTCGGGGCGGAGCTCATCGCGGACGACGCGGTGCGGCTCGACCTCACCGGCGACATCAAGACCGTCGAGGACTCGTCCGGCAACATCTACCGTGCCCGGACCGTGATCCTCGCGATGGGCTCCGGCTACCGCAGGCTCGGCATCGCGGACGAGGAGAGGTACTCGGGCAAGGGCGTGAGCTGGTGCGCGACCTGCGACGGCTTCTTCTACCGCAACAAGCCGATCGCCGTCGTCGGGGGCGGCGACTCCGCCGCCGAGGAGGCCACCTTCCTCACCCGCTTCGCCTCCGAGGTGACCCTCATCCATCGGCGCGATGAGCTGAGGGCCTCGAAGATCATGGTCGACAGGGTTCGCAGCAACCCCAAGATCAAGCTCGCATGGAACAGCGAGATCGTCGACATGGACGGCGATCCCACGCTGAAGGAGCTCACGCTCCGCGACACCACGACGGGACAGACCCGGACGATCCCGGTCGACGGCCTGTTCGAGGCAATCGGGCACGTGCCGCGTTCCGAGCTGGTCGTCGGCCAGGTGGACGTCGACGAGGCCGGCTACGTGCTGGTGCAACCCGACACCACCCGGACGAACCTTCCCGGCGTCTTCGCCGCCGGCGATCTCGTCGACCACACCTACCGGCAGGCCGTCACCGCGGCCGGCTCGGGGTGCAAGGCGGCCCTGGACGCCGAGCGCTACCTCGCCGAACTGGACGACGCGGCCCCCGCGGTGGAGGTGCCCGTCATCGGGCGCCTCAAGACCGCCGCCACCGCGTCCTGATCCGCAGGATTGTCACACCGGAGCCGTAGCATAGTGCGGCGTTGTCCCACACCCGTCGTATGGGGCAGATGAGAGAGGAGAACCCCATGGCTGTGATCGAGGTCACCGACACGACCTTCGAGCAGGAAGTTCTGAAGGCCACCAAACCAGTGCTCGTCGACTACTGGGCCGACTGGTGTTCCCCGTGCAAGCAGCTCAGCCCGATCGTGGACGAGCTCTCCGAGACCTACGGCGACCGCATGGTCTTCGCGAAGCTCGACACCAACACGAATCCCGACGTCCCGATGAAACAGGGCGTGATGGCGCTGCCGACCCTACAGTTCTTCGTGAACGGCGAGGTCGTCAGCGCACTCCAGGGCGGCAAGACCAAGGCTGCCCTGGTGAAAGCCATCGAATCGGTTCTCTGAGCACGGCAAACGAACGCCGGGTCCGGTCATCGCACCGGGCCCGGCGTTCGTTCGTCCACACGCCATGCGTCCGGACGCTCGTCTCAGAGTCTTGCGGCGTCCTCGGGACTCAGGATCGCCAGGATCCGTTCGAGATCATGTCTGTCGGCGAACTCGATGGTCAGCTTTCCCTTACGGGAACCGACGCTCACCTGCACCCGGGTGTCGAGCCGGTCGGCCAGTGTCGTCGCCGCCACCCGGACGTCCTCAGGAACCTCACGCTTCCGCCGGTCACCGGAGCCTCCGGCGCGATCCGGGCGACCCGATTCGGATGCCCGGACCATCAGCGTCACGGCTTCCTCGGCGGCGCGTACCGACATGCCCTCGGCGACGATCCGCTGGGCCAGCCTCTCCTGGTCGAGCGGATCGTCCAGCATGAGGATCGCACGCGCGTGTCCCGCCGACAGCACGCCGGCCGCCACGCGGCGTTGCACCGGCGAGGGCAGGTTGAGCAGGCGCAGCGTGTTGGAGATGTGCGGACGCGACCGCTGGACGCGTGTGGCCAGCTCCTCCTTGGTGCATCCGAAGTCGTCGAGGAGCTGCCGATAGGCGGCCGCCTCTTCCAGCGGGTTCAGCTGTGAACGGTGCAGGTTCTCCAGCAGCGCGTCCCGCAGCATGTCGCCGTCATCGGTCGCACGGACGATCGCCGGGATCTTCTCCAGCCCGGCCAGCTGGTGCGCGCGCCAACGCCGCTCGCCCATGATGAGTTCGTATCCGTCTCCCCGCCGGCGCACCACGACGGGCTGCAGCAGGCCGACGTCCCGCACGCTGTCGGCCAGCTCCTGCAGCGCGTCCTCGTCGAAGGTCTTCCGCGGCTGGTCCGGATTGGGGACGATGTCGGCGACCGGAATCTCGGCGAACCACGAACCGTCCTCCATCGGGGCGGACGCCTGCTGATCGGAAGGAACCTGGCGCTGGGAGGTTTCCACAGCTTCCAGGTCGGTGCGCTGAAAGAGCTCACCGAGGCCTCTCCCCAGACCGCCGGGTCGTTGCGGGCTCATTCGGACTCCCCTCTCCGCGGCAGGTATTCGTCATTCGGGTCGATCTGCGCCCCCCTGCGCGCGATCTCGACCGCCGCCTTGACGTAGGCGCGAGAACCTACCGACATCGGATCGTAGGTCAGCGCGGTGCATCCGTAGCTCGGCGCCTCACTGAGCCTCACGGAACGCGGGATGAGCGTGACCAGTGTCTGGTCCGGGAAGTGGGCGCGAACTTCCTCTCCGACCTGGGACGACAGCTTCGTCCGCGCGTCGTACATCGTGAGCAGCACGGTGCTCAGTTCCAGGTCGCGGTTCAACTCCTCCCGGACAAGGGAGATCGTCCGCATGAGCTGGGTCACCCCTTCGAGCGCGTAGTACTCGCACTGGATCGGGATCAGGATCTCGGACGCAGCGACCAGCGCGTTGAGAGTCAAGAGCCCGAGGGACGGCGGGCAGTCGAAGATCACGTAGTCCGTGGGGTGATCGGCGAGGTACTTGCGGATGGCCTTCTTCAGACGCTGCTCGCGCGCCACGAGCGGGACCAACTCGATCTCGGCACCCGCCAGGTCGATGGTGGCCGGCACCACGCGCAGGTTCTCCGACTCCGGCGAGGGCTGGACGACCTCGGCGATCGGGAGCTGCTGGAGAAGCACCTCGTAGGTGCCCCGGACGCCTGTGCGGTGCTCGACGCCCAGCGCCGTGCTCGCGTTCCCCTGCGGGTCGAGGTCGACGAGCAGGACGCTCAACCCTCCCAACGCGAGCGCCGCGGCTATGTTCACCGCCGTGGTGGTCTTGCCGACGCCCCCCTTCTGGTTCGCGATGACGATGACCCTCGTCGCCACCGGGCCGGGGAGTTCCTCGACGGTCGTTTCACGTGAAACGACCGCAACCTGTTCGCCCACCTGCATCGGGTCGTATCCCTCTCGTCTGTCACCGTCGTCGTTCACCAGCGCGCAATCGGATTCGCACGTCATCACGCCCGCTTCGAACACCGACGTTAGTCGATCACTCCACACCGAGGCGTACGCCATGCCTGCCCGATCCGGATAGGTCGGTACGGGCCCTCATCATGCGCGATGTCACGCCAGGTCGGCGGCCTCGAGGCGTCGGACGAGCCGCCGTTTCACGTGAAACGAGTCCGTTCAGCACGTCCACGGACTCCAATCCCGGCCGGCGGGTCGCCAGGCGGGCCACCTACCCCTCGGCCCCGGGCACGACACGCGCCCAGGGTGCCATTCACCTCAATCGGCCTCGAAGAGTTCCACCATCTGCCTGAGGAAGGACAGCACCGACGGCTCGTTGGCGTCGGGGCGCCAGTACATACGAGTCGAGAGTTCGAGCGACTCGTCCGCAAGCGGCACGAACGACACACCCTCGACCGGATATCTCGACAGCGACCGGGGGACGAGCGCCACGCCGAGCCCAGCGGCCACGAAACCGGTGTGCTCGACAAACGACGCGTAGACATCGTCGACGAGAGGAGAGAAGCCGACGCGTCGCGCAGCGAGGATGAGGTCGTCCTGGCTGTCGGAGTAGGTCTCGCGCGTGAAGGTGATGAAGGTTTGATCCTTGAGTTCCCGCAAGGCGATCGTGTCGGCGTCGGCGCGAGGATCACCGGACTGCAGCGCTATCACGTAGGGCTCGTGACAGACGACGGTTCCCTTCAACCGGTTCACCGGTACCTGCGAGTAGGTGAACAGAACATCGAGGCGCCTGTCCAGAAGTGCCCGGACGCCGTCGCCATGGTCAAGGCGATGCATCGTCACTCGGACGCCCGGGAAATGCCTACGATAACGGTGCAGCTTCACAGGGACCGTCCCGAGGTGCAGCAGGGAGGGCACGAGCCCCACCCGTACTTCCCCGACGGTTCCCGCCGCGGCTTCGCTGACGAACGATGTGATCGACCGATACCCCTCGAGGATCTCCCGGGCGCGCACATAGACACCGTGACCCGTCGCGGTCAACTCGAACGGCTGCACGCTGCGGTCGATGAACTCCGCCCCGAGCTCGTGCTCGAGCTTACGAATCTGTTGACTGAGCGCCGACTGGGAAATGCCACATCGCTGGGCGGCCGCGCTGAAACTCCGTTCCTCCACCAGTGTGACGAAATAGCTGAGCCGCTTGTCGGGCGCGATCTCATGCCGTTGTGAGGTCGGCTCCGGTTCGTCGTCCTGGCTGCTGGTCACTGCCCACCCGTCCCACTTCGGTCGCAATGCGCTCGCGGGTTCCCTCGTGGTGCGGATGGGAGCCCCGATTCACTTGCGCTCCATGATGCCATGTCACGGCGGGCAGCGGTCGCTACCACGACGAGAGCCTGTGACAACGCCTGACACCGCGCGAACGGGAGATCCGAGTCCTTTCCCCGTCGGACCGGAGCGCCAAGCGAGCCGGTCCGACCGTGCGAGATATCCGAAGCACCGGCGCAAGTTCCCGCGTAGTGGTAATGGAGCTAGCCCATATCGCATGGGATGCATATACTCGCAAGCACAATTAATAACTACGGTGCTCTCTCATTAGAAAAACAGATGGCCATCGCGAAACGCGCAGCGTCCGCATGCGACGAGCCATAGGGCAGAAACACCGTGCGACGGGCAATGAGCGAGGACACGGAACCAGATGATCATAAGCGTCGACGTGGGTGGGACCTTCACGGACATCGTTCTGGCCGACCCGGAGCGGGGCCTGACGATATCAAAGGTCGTCTCGCGTCCGGACGACTACACGGCCGACATCGTCAACGCGGTCGAGACCGTCCTGCGCAAGGCCCAGGTATCCCCCGAGCAGATCACGCGCGTCGCCCTCGGGACGACCGTCGGGCTCAATGCGGTCATCGAGCACCGCGGTGCCATCACCGCCGTCCTGGCGACCAAGGGCTTCGAGGACGTCCTCGAGATCGGGCGCCAGAAGCGCCCCCGTCTCTACGACCTCTTCATCGACACCCCCACCCCGGTGTTCATCGCCCCCCGGCATCGCAGGCGCGGCATCGTCGAGCGGATCTCGGCCACCGGTGAGGAACTCGTCGCCTTGGACGAGGAGCAGGTTCGCCGGACCGTACGCGACCTCGTGGACAACGAGCACGTCGAGGCCATCGCGGTGTGCTGCCTGTTCAGCTTCCTGAACCCTTCCCACGAGCAGCGGATCCGCGAGATCGTCAACGAGGAATACCCGGGCCTGGCGGTGTCCATCTCGTCCGACGTCGACCCGGTCTTCCGCGAGTACGAGCGGCTGTGCGTGACCGCCCTCGACGCGTACCTGAAGCCCGTGATGCAACGCCACGTCGAGCAGGTGAACGCCGGCCTGAGGGACGCCGGCCTGCGCGTCGACCTCGACATCATGCAATCCCGCGGCGGCATCGCCGGATTCCGGTCGATCGTGCACACCCCGGCTCGCACGCTCGTGTCCGGGCCGGCGGGCGGCGTCCGCGGCGCCCACTGGGTCGCGAGCCGCGTCGGGCATCCCAACATCATCAGCCTCGATGTGGGCGGCACATCGGCGGACATCGCCGTCGTCCGGAACAGCAGGATCCCGACCACGACGGAAGGCAAGATCGCCGACTATCCCGTGCGGCTCCCCATGATCGACTGCAGTTCGATCGGCGCCGGCGGCGGCTCGATCGCCTGGCTCGACCCGACCAACGGGCTCCACGTCGGCCCACAATCGGCGGGCGCCCAGCCCGGACCCGTCGCCTACGGCCGGGGCGGCACCGAGCCCACCGTCACCGACGCGAGTCTCGTCCTGGGCTGGCTCGACGCGTCCAACTTCGGTGACGGGCAGGTGCCCATCGACGTGGAGGCCTCGCACCGTGCCCTCGACACGCTCGGGGCCTCCCTCGGTCTGCCCGCCGAGGAGGTCGCCTGGGCCATCCATGCCATCACCAACGCGAACATGGCCGAGGAGATCCGGCTCTGGACGGTCAACCGGGGCTACGACCCACGGGAGTTCGCCCTCGTGGTCGCCGGCGGAGGTGGTGCCGTACACGGTGGCCTGGTGGCCCGGCTGCTGTCCATCCAGACCGTCATCGTCCCGCCGACCCCGGGCGTCCTGTCCGCGCTCGGCATCCTGGTGGCCAACATCGAGCACGACAACGCCCTGTCCTTCAATCGCACAGCGGCCGACACCGCACCGGACGACCTGCGTGCGGCCTACGACCACCTCGACGAACTGGGCTCACGCCAACTCGCCGAGGAACGCGTCGCCGCTGACCAGGTACGCATCACGCGCACCGCCGACCTGCGCTACGTCGGCCAGTCCTACGAGCTCAACGTCGACCTGCGCGGGCCGATCGACGGGTCCACCGTCGGGCAACTCGTCGAGGACTTCCACGCCCGCCATCGCCAGGTCTACGGCCAGGCCGCCGAGGACGCGCCCACCGAGATCGTGAGCGTCCGCACGGTGCACTGGAGTCCTCTGCCCAAACCGGCGACCTCTCCCCACGAGGGGACGGGCTCCTGGGACGAAGCACTCAAACACCACCGCATCGCCCGCTTCTACCCGGAGTACCCCGACGGTGTGCGCACCCCGGTCTTCGACCGCCTCAAGGCCCCGGTGGACGTCGCCCTGTACGGCCCCGCGATCATCGACCAACTCGACACCACCACCGTCGTCTACCCGGGCTTCCTCGCCCGCGTCCATCCGGACGGAACGATCATCATGACCGCAGAGACACCCGGCGTCCCGGTCAGGAACCTCCTCGACGAGACCCAGAAGGAGCTGGTGAGATGAGCACGGTCACCACAGCCACGCGTTTCGACCCGATCACCCTCGAAGTGCTGCGGAACCGCATGGAGATCATCGCCGACGAGATGCAGGCCGCGATGATCCGCTCCGCCTTCTCCACGATCATCAAGGAGGGCGGTGACTGCGGTGTGGCGATCTTCGACGCCGACGGCGGCCTCATCGCCCACGCCAACGCCCTGCCCGCCAACCTCGGGATCCTGAACTCCTCGGTCGCGCGCATCCTGCGCGACTTCCCCGCCGACACCATGGACGAGGGCGACGCCTACTGCTTCAACGACCCGTACGAGGGCGGCACCCACATCCCCGACGTGGCGATCGTCGTCCCGATCATCCACGAGGGACGCACCGTCGCGCTGTCCGCGGTCATCGCCCACCAGCAGGACTTCGGCGGGATGACCCTCGGGAGCCTGCCCCCGGACTCCACCGAGATCTTCCAGGAGGGGCTCATCCTGCCGCCCACCCGGCTCATCCATCGTGGTGAGTGGAACCGGGAGATCCTCAACATCATCCTGAAGAACATCCGCCTCCCCGACAAGACCATGGGCGACTTCCGCGCCGAACTCGCCGCCGGTGACGTCGGACGGCGCCGCTTCCTCGAAACCGTCCGTGACTACGGTCTGGAGACCGTCCAGTCGTATCTCGCCGAACTGAACGACCGGGCCGAGACCCAGGCTCGCGCACGCATCAGCGAGATTCCCGACGGTGTGTACAGCTTCGAGGACTTCCTCGACAGTGACGGGATCGATCTCGACATCAGGCGGAAGATCGCCTGCACGGTCACCGTGGCGGGGTCGGAGATGACCTTCGACTTCGAGGGCACCGACCCCCAGCTCCGGGGAGCGGCGAACAGTGCGATCTCGGGGGCGATCTCCTGCTGCTACTACGTGGCCCACTGCCTCTACGGGGAAGGGGTTCCCAACAACGCGGGCTGCTACCGGCCACTCACCGTCAAGGTACCCAAGGGAACCATCCTCAATCCCGAGCACCCCGCCGCCCTCAACTCACGGACGATGACCGTGCTGCGAGCCGTCGACACCGCCTTCGGCTCACTCATGCGCGTCATCCCGGAGCGCCTCCGCGCGTCCTCGGGCGGCATGGAAGGCGTGACCTTCGCCGGCCGCCGCCCGGACGGCGGTGCCTACGTGTACCTGGAGTTGTTCGCCGCAGGAATGGGCGCCCGACCGACCAAAGATGGCGTCGACTACGTCGAATGCGACACGACCAACATGCTGAACACTCCCGTGGAGGCCCTCGAGCTCAACTATCCCGTCAGGGTCCACCGGCTTGAGCTGCGCACCGACGGTGGCGGCGCCGGCAAGTACCGCGGCGGGACCGGGCTCGTCAAGGAGTTCGAGGTGCTCGACGACACCACGGAGATCTCGCACCGCGGTGATCGGTTCGCCACCCAACCCTGGGGACTCTACGGCGGCGAACCGGGCGCCAGCTGGGAGACGATCGTCACCACGGCCGAGGGACAGGTCACACGGATCCCCTCCAGGAAGCGCTTCATGCTGAAGAAGGGCGACCGGATGGAGTGTTCCACGGCCGGCGGCGGAGGCTACGGCGACCCTCTGGAACGTGATCCCGAGGCCGTGGCCCGCGACGTCCACGATCGCAAGGTCAGCCGCGAGGCGGCGCGGTCCAGCTACGGCGTGGTCCTCGACGACGACGGAGCGGTGGACGCCGATGCGACAGCCGCGACCCGACAGGACTTGGCCAGGATTCGCGGCGCCGCCGACTGGGTCTTCGACCGTGGCGCCGCGCTCGGCCGTCAGGCCTGAGACCACGGGACGCACCCCTTCGTCCCTCCCCCGATCAACCGCATCTTCTCGAGGAGACACATGGGCCAGGAAGGCTACGCACAGACCTGGGAACAATGGCACACAGCCAGGAAGGACGACCTCAACAGCCGTCATGGCTGGCTGTCGCTGGTGAGCCAGGACTGGCTTGAGGAAGGTATCCCCTTGTCAGCTCCAGGGGTGCCCGGGCAGTGGCTGCTGTCGGACGGGACGATCTGGTATCTGCCCCCCGAGACGGCCCTCGACCCCCACGTGCTGGTGGACGGTGTGCCCGCACTCGAACGCATCCCGATTCCCCTCGGCCGCAACAAGAACGCCGGGCACGGCTCGAGCGTCCCGATCGCCTACGGCGAGCTGGCCATCGAGGTCATCGTCCGCAAGAACTCCCTGGGCCGGACCATCTACGCCGTGCGGGTGCGCGACCCGCAGGAGGCCGCCCGGCGGCGCCTGGACGACCTGGACGCGTTCCCGCCGGACGAGGAGTGGATCGTCCCGGCGTCCTTCGAACCGTCGGGACTGGTGCCCTTCGACGCCCCGACGGTCGAGGACGGCGTGTACGAGGCGAGCAGCGTCGTCGGCACCCTGCGGGTGCGTATCGCCGGTGCCGACCACGAGCTCACCGTCTCCGGCAGGCGTGACGCCGCCGGCGCGCTCGTCGGCTATGTGCACTTCACCGACCAGACCAACGGCACCGAGACCTACGGCGCCGGCCGGATCGTCACGTTCGCCGCGGGCGACCTCGACCACCTCACGGCGCTCGACCTCAATCGTGCGGTCAGTTTCCCGTGCGCCTTCACCAACTACGTCACCTGCCCCCTCCCCCCGGCGACGAACCGGCTTGCCCTGCGGGTCACCGCAGGCGAGAAGGCTCCACGCACCCGGGTCGACCGGATCCAGACCTATTCCAAGCAACCGTCGAAGTGAGGAAAGAATGAACCACCGAATCCCCCGAGCCAAGTTCGCGATAAGCGCCGCACTCGGGCTGTCCCTGGCGCTCACCGCGTGTGGCACGGGAGGCTCGAGCGACAGCTCCACGGCGAGTTCCGATGGTACGCCCCGGCAGGGCGGCACACTGAGGATCTCGTACGCCGCGTCCATCGTCGACTCCGCGTGCGTCGATCCCTTCCAGGGCCGCGACACCCATACTCGCGGGACCATCCGCGCATACGCGGAATCCCTGACCGAGGAGGACCCCGACACCGGCGAGATCATCCCGCTCCTCGCGAAGAGCTGGGAACTCAGCGACGACGGGCTCCAGTACACCTTCGCCCTGCGCGACGACGTGACGTTCTCCAACGGGGAGAAATTCGACGCCGCCGCCGTCAAGACCGCCTTCGACTGGGATCTCGACTACGCGCAACGCAACCCCTCCAACTGGGGCAACTCCTTCATCACGAGCCTGCAGAGCGTCGAGGTCGTCGACGAGTACACCGTCGAACTGACCCTCTCGAAGAAGGACGCGCAGTTCCTGCAGTCGACCTCGACCACCCTGCTCGCGATCCTCGCCCCGGAGTCGTACCAGGCCACCGACGAACAGTTGTGCACGGGCGAGGCGAACTACGGCACCGGGCCGTTCGTGCTCGAGGAATACGTGGGCAGCGAGTCGGCCAGGCTCGTCCGGCGTGACGGGTACGCCGGGGGTTCGGCGGTCAACTCGAACACCGGGGACGCCTACCTGGACGCCATCGAGGTCACCTACGTGCCCGAGGACTCCGTCCGCATCGGCGCTCTGACGAGTGGTCAGCTCGACGTCTCGTGGCAGACCCAGACGCCGTTGTCCCAGGAGAACATCGACGTGGTCGAGGCCTCCGGGGGATCGATCATCCGCACGCCCATCCGGTCGTCGGTGTTCATCCTGCACCCCAACGCGAGCGAGGGACGGCCCCTGTCGGACATCAAGGTGAGGGAGGCCGTCAACCGGGCGATCGACCGCGAGTCCTACGCACACACCCTGTTCGGGGACGACTACCCGGTGGCCGACAGCATCTACACGAGCAGCACGAAATTCGTCAAGCACTACCCCGACGCCTTCACCCAGAATCTCGACGAGGCCAACAGCCTCCTCGACGAGGCCGGCTGGGCGCTGGGAGACGACGGCTACCGCTACAAGGACGGCCAGAAACTCTCGCTCGTCCTCCCGGTGTGGAGCGACAACGTGACGGCTCCCTCGCTGTTGCAGGCGCAGCTCAAGGAGGTCGGCATCGACCTGGTCATCGACGTACGGCAGGTGAGCGAGACGCTCAGCACCCTCGCGTCGGGTGACTTCGACCTCTACCAGTCGTTCCACGGCGGCAGCGGCGACGCGGGCTCGCTGATCCGCGCACTCGACCCCTCCGGCCCGTACGGGAAGTTCGGCGAGTACGCCACCACCGACGACGAGCAGGCGCAGCTGTCGCAGTACTTCGCCGAAGGCATCGCGGAACTCGACGAGACCAAGCGCGAGGAGATCTACGCCGAGTTGCAGGACTACATCGTCGACAACCTGTTCGTCATCCCGCTCTACGACCGTGACCAGGACATCGCGGTGGCCTCGAACGTCCACGGGCTGGAACTGAACATCGACACCCTCGGCAACTTCTACAACGTCTGGCTGGACGAGTGACCGGACGGTCGTCGGACATGTGACAAGGGTGGGCCCGTGGCGCGTGCCACGGGCCTACCACAACCTGGGAAGGACTGATGTCAGCTTGTCGGCACAGTACGTACTGAAGAGAGTGCTCCAGATGTTCCTCGTCGTCTGGGCCGCCTACACGCTCGTCTTCGCGATCCTGTGGGTGATCCCGGGCGATCCCCTGGAGATCATCGTCGCCAAGCAGGACATGGACATCGCGTCCCTCTCGCCCGACGAGATCGCCGTGCTGAAACAGCGGTACGGCCTCGACCGAGGCCCGGTCGGGCTCTACTTCTCGCTCCTCCTGGGTAGCCTCCGGGGCGACTTCGGCACGTCGTTCGTCCGCCAGGTGCCCGTCCTCCCGCTGATCGCGGAGAAGGCCACCGGGACCATCCAGCTCAGCCTCTTCGCCCTCGTGCTGGTCGTCGTCTTCGGGGTGTCGATCGCCTACCTGGCGAACGTCGTCCAATGGCCGCCCCTCAAATGGGTGCTGCGCCGCCTACCGGCTCTCGGCGTTTCCGTTCCCTCCTTCTGGGTCGGCCTGTTGCTCATCCAGGTGTTCTCCTTCGACCTCGGATGGTTTCCCTCGATGGGGGACGACCGGACGTGGCGGACGCTCGCGCTCCCCGCGTTGACGATGTCCGTGGGCCCCAGCGCCGTGCTGGCACAGGTGCTCGACAAGGGGCTGCAGAACGTGCTCGCACAGCCGCACATGGTGACCGCCCGGGCCATCGGGCTGTCCAGGGGGCAGGCCCAGTTCAGGCACGCGCTGCGCAACGCCTGCCTACCGGCACTCACCACGTTGGGCCTGCTCTTCGGCGAGACCGTGACCGCCTCGATCGTGGTCGAGACGGTCTTCACCCGCAACGGCATCGGGCAACTCGTGCAGCAGGCCGTCCTCAACCAGGACGTGCCGGTCGTGCAGGGCATCGTGGTGCTGGCGTCCGCGGTGTTCGTGCTGATCAACCTGTTGGTGGACCTTCTCTATCCCCTGCTGGACAAGAGGATCTCGGTCGAGACGAGGAGCGCCTGATGTCGGTTCGAACTCTCGGTGACGCGCCGGGCGACGAAGTGGCGAGCCCGGAACCCGGGGCCGTGGGCGGGAGCCCCGACGGCGCGGGCAGCCCCGTCGCCGGCGAGGTGGCCAGGCGTCCCGCCGGTGCCCGCCGCGTGGTCAGGCATCTGGACATCATCGTCGCCGGGACGTTCCTCGCCCTCGTCCTCCTGACAGCGGTCGCACCGCAACTGTTCGCGACCCAGGACCCGTATCTGACCGCCCCGATCGATCGGCTCCGGCCACCCGGCGCGGAGCACTGGTTCGGCACGGACGCCCTCGGACGCGACCTCTACTCGCGCGTCATCCACGCCTCGAGCCTCACCCTCAAGGCCGCGCTCCTGGCGGTCGGCATCGCGCTCGTGGTCGGCCTGCTGACCGGCGTCCTGGCAGGTTTCGCGGGCGGTCTGCTCGACAGCATCCTCATGCGCGCGATCGACGTCTTCCTCGCGATTCCGGGCCTGTTGCTGTCGCTGGTGATCATCACGACGCTGGGGTTCGGGACGCTGCCGATCGCGACCGCCATCGGCGTGTCGATGGTCCCCATCTTCGCCCGCACGACGCGGGCCGAGGTGCTGCGCGTCCGGACGCTGCCCTACATCGATGCCGCGAGGACGTCGGGGGCCTCATGGGGTCGCGTCCTGTTCAGGCACATCCTCCCCAACTCCTGGGAACCCGTCGCCAGCCTCGCCGTCCTCGAGTTCGGCAAGTCGATCATGGCCGTGGCGGCGCTGAGCTTCCTCGGGTTCGGCGCCCAGCCGCCGCTGGCCGAATGGGGGACGCTGATCTCGGAGGGGCGTGAATACCTGATGACCGCCCCATGGGTCTCGCTACTGCCGGGATTCTTCGTCGTCCTGGTGGTGCTGTCCACCCACACACTCGGAAAGTTCTTCGAACGGAGCAGCCGATGACCGCCGAGAACCTCGCCGACGACGTCCTGCTGGAGGTCCGGAATCTGGGGATCTCGTACCAGACCCGGTCGAGACGACGCATTCCGGCGACCCGCGGCGTGTCCTTCCGGCTGCGACGAGGGGAAACTCTTGCCGTCGTCGGGGAATCGGGGTCCGGCAAGTCGACGCTCGTCAACGCCCTGCTCGGCCTGCTCCCGGCGAACGCGACGCTGGAGAGCGGGCACATCCTCATCGAGGACGAGGAGGTCACCATGGCCTCCGACCGCCAGTGGTGCAGGCTCCGCGGATCGGTGGTCGGATTCATCCCGCAGGATCCCGCGCTCGGACTCGACCCGACGCTCACGGTGGGCGCCCAGCTGAACGAGGCCGTGCGCCTCCACGGAACCCGTGACTCCCCGCGCGTGGCCGAGGCGTCCCTCGCCCTGATGCGCAGCGCGGCCATCGACAATCCCGAGCTGCGCATCCGCCAGTACCCCCACCAGTTGTCGGGTGGCTTGCGCCAACGAGTCCTGATCGCACTCGCGCTGGCGGGAGGGCCCCGGCTGATCCTCGCGGACGAGCCGACCAGCGCGTTGGACGTCACCGTGCAGAAGCGGATTCTCGACCACCTGGACACCCTGGTGCGCGACGGTGAGTTCACCCTGCTCCTGGTCACCCACGACCTCGGGGTCGCCGCCGAACGCGCCAGCCGGATCCTCGTCATGCAGGACGGCCGGGTGGTGGAGGAGGGTCCGTCCGATCAGATCCTGTCCGCGCCGCGGGAGGCGTACACCAGGCAGCTGATCTCGTCGGTTCCGAGGCTCGCCATCGCCGACCGCGTCCGTCCCCGGGATGCCGCGTCCCGGGGGACCGAACCGGTCGGGTCCCCGCTCCTCCGGTTCGACAACGTCTCGAAGGTGTTCCGGACGAGCGGCACCGGATGGACGGCCGGTCTGCGCGACAAGTTCCGGCGCACGCCCCCCGGGCACTCGCAGAACGTGATCCACGCACTGGACGACGTGTCGTTGCGCGTCGACGCGGGGCGCACTTTCGGGCTGGTGGGAGAGTCGGGCTCGGGCAAGAGCACCACGCTGCGGATCGCGGCCGGCCTGGAACGAGCGGACTCGGGCTCGGTGACGTTCGCGGGCACCGACATCACCTCGTTGCCGGAGAAGCACCTGCGACCGCTGCGAACACGCTTCCAGCTCATCCAGCAGAACCCGCACTCGGCGATGGATCCCAAGTTCACGATCATGGAATCGATCTGCGAGCCACTCGTGTGCCACGACGTCGGTGACCGGCGGACGCAGCGCGCGATCGTCCTGGAGTTCCTCGATCGCGTCGCCCTGCCGACCTCGGTGCTCGACAGGCATCCCCACGAGCTGTCCGGCGGTCAGCTCCAGCGCGCCGCCATCGCACGAGCCCTCGTCCTCAAACCCGATCTGGTCTGCCTCGACGAGCCGGTCTCCGCTCTCGACGTCTCGGTCCAGGCCCAGATCCTCGATCTGCTCCGGGAGCTGCAGGACGACCTCGGGGTGGCGTACCTGTTCGTCTCCCACGACCTCGCCGTCGTCGCCCAGCTGGCCCACGAGGTCGCCGTCATGAGCAAAGGGGTCCTTGTCGAATCCGGTAGCCTCGCCGAGGTCTTCGACGACCCTCGCACGCCCTACACCAAGGAGCTGCTCGCCGCGGCACCCCCCGACCTTCCCGCGCTCGGCCTGGCCGCGGGACGATGAGCGAGCCGACGATCAGCCGCGCGTGCGTGGCACGCGCGTTGCGCCTACTGGGACGGTTCGTGCTGACACCGTTCGAGCAGACGTCGTGGGCCGGGTGCTGGGCCGCACTGACCGCGGGCGGTCTGGTCGTGGACGACAACGATCCGGCCGTCGGCGTCACGACCGAGGACGCCGACTGTCTGGCGGCCGAGCACGAGGCCCTGTTCTTCGGCACCAGGTTTCCCTGCCTGGAGCTGTGGGAGTCGTGCTACCTGACCGACGAGGGTGACGAACCCAGGCTGCTGGGGCGCCGCACCGAAAGGGTTCTGGGTGCTTATCACCGCCGAGGGCTCGTCCCCGATCCCGCCTTCGGACAGCCGGGCGACCACTGGGGGATCGAGGCCCTGTTCGCCGCGCACCTGCTGGAGCACGGCGGAGCCCATGACTTCGTGGCCGGCCATCTCCGGCCGTTCACCCGGCGCTTCACGAGCGCACTCACCGACCACACCGTGCTGCCTCGGTATCGGGCCCTGGCCACGGCCATGGCTCTCGCCGTCGACGCTGCCGCCTCGCTCCGTGACTCCCCGGGCGACGACCGTGCGGGCCGGTCGGAGGTCGCCGACGGTTTCGTCGCGGCCGAGGGCGGGTGGGAAGCGCCCGTGCGCATCACCATGGCCTGCGGTCTGAACAACGGCGGCTTCCGCAATCCCATCAGAGTGCTGACCCGGCACGGATGCGTGCTCGGGGTCGAGCCCGGCGACCAGGCGGACGACCCGACCGCGCTGCCGAACATCGCGATCGACTTCGACTACCACAACACGTTCCTGTCCGGGCAACGGCTGCGCTACCCGCTCAGGCGAGTGGGCGCGCGGGGGGAGGGAAGGTTCGAGCGGATCTCATGGGACGAGGCGGTCTCGCTCATCGCCTCCGGGACGCGGCGCATCAGGGAGGAGTACGGTCCCGCGGCTCGCTACGTGAACTACGCCACCGGTCAGAGCGCGGTGGCCAGGGGCAGCCTCATGGCCCAGGGGCTGCTCGCCCTCGACGGGGGTCATCTCGGCTCCTACAACTCCTACAGCGCCGCATGCACCGCCTTCGCGACGAAATACACCTACGGCACGGGACTGTCCGGGAACACACCCGACGACTATCCGAACTCGAAACTCATCATCCTGTGGGGCCACAATCCGGTCGAGACCGGCTACGGCACCGGAACGAGCCAGTGGCTGCGCCGAGCCCACGACGCCGGCACGATCATCGTCGCCGTCGATCCCCGGATGAGCGACTCGGCGCGAGAGCTCGCCGACCACTGGATCCCCCTGCGCCCGACGACCGACAGTGCCCTGGCCGACGCCATGGCCCACACCATCGTCTCCGAGGGTCTCCACGACCAGGCGTTCATGGACACGTACTGCATGGGCTTCGACGCGGCTCACATGCCGGCCGGCTACGAGGGCGAGGAGGACTACCTGTCCTACCTGTACGGCAGGCGCGACGGCATCGCCAAGACCCCCGCCTGGGCCGAGCCCATCACGGGCGTCCCGGCGGCGACGATCGAATGGCTGGCGCGGCTGTATGCGACCTCGAAGCCGGCCGCGCTCCTTCAGGGGCTGGGGCCGCAGCGCCACGGCAACGGGGAGCAGACCGTCCGCTCGAGCTTCGTCCTGCCCTGTCTGACGGGCAACATCGGCATACCCGGCGGGACGGCCGCGGGTGTCGGTGGCACCCGGACCCACGCCACCCCGCCGCCGATCGGCGCACAGCAGAACCCCTACCCCGGGAAGATCCCGGTGTTCCTGTGGACGCGCGCGATCACCGACGGCTCCGCCATGACCAGCACGCACGACGGCGTCCAGGGGGTCGACCGGCTGGAGACCCCGATCAAGCTCATCGTCAACCTCGCGGGCAACACGCTGATCAACCAGCATGCCGACATCAACGAGACCGCCAGAATCCTGCGGGACGACAGCGCATGCGAGCTGATCGTCACCTCCGACCTCTTCATGACCCCCAGCGCGCTCTTCAGCGACATCGTCCTGCCCGGAGCGTCCATCTTCGAGTCGGACAACATCGGAACCCCGTGGCGTCCCGGCGACTATCTCATCGCCTCCACCAAGTGCGTCGAGCCGGTCTTCGAGTCGAGGTTCGAGTACGACTGGCTCGCCGAGGTGGCTCGCGAACTGGGCGTCCATGACGAGTTCACCGACGGCGGCAAGACGCTGCCCGAACGACTCCGGGACTCCTACGAGAAAGCTCGGCTGAGCGAGCCCGACCTGCCCGACTACGCGTCCTTCCGGACGATGGGGCTGTTCAAACACGCTTCCACCAGGTCGTACGTCGCCTTCAGGGAACAGATCGAGGACTTCGAGCATCACCGGTTCCCGACACCGAGCGGCAAGATCGAGATCTTCTCACCCGCACTCCAAGCGCTCGGGAACCCTCGGGAGATCCCCGCCATCCCCAAATACGTGCCCAGTTTCGAAGGGCCCCAGGACGAGGCCGTCCAGCGGTTCCCCTACCAACTCATCGGCTGGCACACGAAACGCAGGACGCATTCGACGCTGGACACCAGCCCCCGGCTGGAACGACTCGAACCGCACAGGCTGTGGATGCACCCGGCCGATGCCGCGGTGATCGGGGTTCACGACGAGGAAGAGGCCGAGGTGTTCAACGATCGTGGGACCATCCGCGTGCGGGTCATGGTGACCACCCGCATCATGCGGGGCGTCGTCGGGCTCGCCCAGGGTGCCTGGTACCGCCCGGACGCCCGCGGCGTCGACACGCGGGGAAACATCAACACCCTCGCGACCCAGAGGCCGACTCCCCTGGCGAAGGGGAATCCCCAGCATTCCAATCTCGTCGCGATCCGCAGGGCCTGACCATGGGCGTGGATGATGCCGGTCTGGTCCCGGGCGTCGGGCTCGTCGAGCTGGGCCGGTTGCTGGACTCCGGGCGGGTCTCGCTCCGAGAGGTTCACGACTTCTACGCGAGCCGGATCGACCGGTACGACCCCCTCCTGGGCGCTTTCGTCCACCGGGACGAGGAGGCGACCGCGCGAGAGTTGCGCCGCGCCGAAGGCCTTCGCACACGAGGACGCGAGTACCCCCCGTTCACCGGTCTGCCGATCGGTCTGAAGGACCTCCACGAGGTGCGTGGCCAGCCCTCCCGGCGCGCCTCGCTGGCCGTCGAGTCGAGTGTGGCGACACGGGACGATCCCTTTGCCGCCGGCCTGCGCGCCCAGGGCTTCGTCTTCATGGGACGCACCGCCTCCCCCGAACTCGGTATCGCTCCGGTCACCGAGAGCCCGCTCCACGGCATCACCCGCAACCCCTGGAACCCCGAGCGCAGCCCCGCCGGATCCAGCGGGGGCTCGGCAGCCGCCGTTGCCGCAGGGCTGGTTCCCATGGCCACCGGCACGGACTCGGGTGGTTCCATCAGGATGCCGGCGGCGGCCACGGGCCTGGTCGGGCTCACTGCGACACCGGGACGCCTGCCGGGTGGACGGCAGGGAGTCGTCAACGTGGTCCCCGGGTTCCTGACGCGCACCGTCAGGGACACCCGGGCACTCTTCGAGGCTTTCGGGGACGCTCCTGCCCGGCACGGTGCCGATCCCGGTTCCCCGGGCACCCCGGATCCTCCTCTCGCGGGGCTGCGGGTCGGCCTTCTGGTCCGGTCCCCCCTGTCGGGGGTCGTCGTCGATCCCCAGGTCGCTGCCGCGGCCCGGGACGTCGCCCGGACACTCGCCGCACTGGGCGCCGACGTGCACGAGTTGGGGCCGGCGTTCCTGGAGTACGACGAGGTGCTCGGGCTACGCGCCGTCCTGGACGCGACGTCGTTACGCATGTCCCCGGTGACCTGGCCGGACCGCCTCCAGCCGTTCCTCCGAGCGCTGTGGGACAGCTACGAGGAATACACGCTCGTCGACTACGCCAGGGCGTCCGAACGGGTACAGGCCGCCTCGCGCCGGATCGCCTCCCACTGGCGGAGGGACTTCGATGTGCTGGTGAGCCCGACCCTTGCCGCGAGAGCTCCCGAGGTGGGCGAGACGTTGCGGGCTGCCAACGACTCGCTCGACCACGTGCGGGCGTTCTCCCCCTATCTCGCCTTCACCGGTTGGGTGAACACCGTGGGCCTGCCCGCCATCTCGTTGCCGACGCACGTCGACTCCGAGGGGATGCCGATAGGCGTCCAACTGGTCGGCGATCGCGGTTCCGACGGGGAACTGATGCGCCTCGCGTCGGCGCTGGAGGCCGAATACCACTGGGAGGCGCGATTCCCGGCGGCGTTCGTCCCCTGAGGCACTCGCCCCGGAAGCACAGGCACATCACAGCAGGAGCACAGCGATCGGAGACAAGGAAATGGCGCTTTCGCAGCGATATGTCACAGGCTGGCAGGAGTGGCACGACAACCGGATAAAGGACCTGAATCGCCCCTACGGCTGGTTGTCGGTCGTGAGCCAGGACTGGCTGACCGAGGCGGAGCCCTTCACCTCCGAGTTCGTTCCCGGGCAGTGGCTGCTCCGGGACGAGGACATCTACTACTATCCCGACGAGGAGCGCACGGCGCACGGGGATCTCCTGACCGTCGACGGCAAGGAGGCGCGTACCCCGATCCACATTCCGCACGGGTACAACAGCAACTCGGGCACCGGCTCGAGCGTCCCTCTCTTCTACAAGGACCTCGAGGTCGAGACGATCACGCGGGTGAACGCCCAGGGCGAGAAGATCCACGCGGTTCGGGTGAGGGATCCACGCGAGGCGGCCCGGAAGGGCTTCGCCGACATCGAGACGTTCCCGTTGAGCGAGGAGTGGATCGTCCCCGCCACTTTCCTGGCCGCCGAGATCCGTTCGCACGACGTGCCCACCGTGGAGGACGGCATCTACGAGACGAACTTCGCGATCGGCAGCATCGGGCTTCGCCTGAACGGTCGCAGGTTCGACCTCGGCGTGTTCGGCCACCGTGCAGGAAGCCTGGACACCGGCTATTTCAGCAATTCGGTCTACGTCCACATCGGCGACCTGACCAACGGGAGAGAGACGTACGGAGGTGGTCGGCTCATCGAGCTCGATCCTGAAAGGCTCGACGAGATCACCGAACTCGACTTCAATCGCGCGGTGTCCTTCCCCTGCTCCCTGTCGACCTTTGTCGCGTGCCCCGTCACGCCCGCGGGCAACAGACTCCCCTTCCGGGTGACGGCCGGCGAGTACGTTCCCCCGGTCAGCTTCGAGCGGGTAGCGACCTACAAGGGGTAACGGCCCGGGGGTCGCTGGGCACAGACAACGAGCCGAGCGGGCGGCCCGCGTGAGGCCCAGGTCGTCCGGCGGCGTGTCCTAACGGAGGAGTTCCCTGAGCATCTGCGCGACGATCGAGAAAGACCACAGGACGGGCACCCCACAATCTGCCCGTACTCGTTCGGCGATCTCCTCGTCGTAGTCGAGGCAATCCATGAGCACCAACGTGGGAGCGGCCGACCTCATCTCCGCGATGGCCGCGGCCACGTGAGACTCGTCCGCGTTGGGCAGCAACGGCACCGTGACGACTTCGCGTCCCGGGGCCGACCAGCGTTCGCGGAAATGCTCGCGCTGTTCCGCCAGAGGCACGAGGACACCGAGGCGCCCCGTCGGCAGGACGGAGTCGACAGTGGCCCCGACCAGATGCGCGGGCAGGACCACCAGGCCTGGCGAGGTGACGCCGGGAAAGTCCGCGGCGCAGAAGAGAGTCGTGACGTCGCAGCCCTCTGCCTGGAGTCCGCCGATCAACTCGGCCGCCCGGGCCTCGACATAGGTCTTGGAGATCTTCCTTCCGGACTCGTCGGGAAGGTGCCCCCGCTCGCTCGGGGGAACGAATGCGATGAGCGTGTCCGCGTCGTCCTTTGGTGCGAGCCGCTCCACGGCCGGCCCGTCGAGGCCGTCGAGAGCGCCGCGGCACACGATCCGGGCGTTCACGGGCAGCAGTGCCTCCCGAATCCGCGCGATCACGTCCGGACGGTCGGACCATCCGATGAGGACGAGCCCCAGCCCGCGGGTCACGCCTTCTCCCCCTGCGTGCCGGACGCACCCGGGAAGCCGTCGAGAGCACGCAGCACGAAGTCGATCAGCAGAGGAAGATCGAACACGGGCAGGGAGAAGGTCTCGCGTATGTACTGGGCATGCGCGGGGAAGCAGGTGCACTCGAACACCAGCGCGCCCACAGCCGGGTGGTCGTCGAGCAACTCACGGACGGCGGCGTGAAGTTCGGCCCGGATCCGGTTCTGATCCATCACGGTCTGAAGATTGTGGATGACGCTGTGGAAGTGCTCCTTGTCCTCCAGGCCCTTGACCACGATCCCGGGAAGGCCCCAGGCGCCGACGGGCGCGAGCATCCGTTCATCGATGTCGGACGAGCACGCCGTGAGGACGGCGATCTCCCGGTCGGGAGGGACGATGCGCCGGACGAGCGGCAGGACGAGCAGCGCGGACGACAGCGTGGGAACGCCACTGTGCTCGGCGATCTCCTGCTGGAACTGGGCGAGGAAGCCGCAGCTGCCGCTCACCAGATCGACGCCGCGGTCCCCGAGTTCGTCCGCCGCGTCCGCGACAGCCTCCCGGGCCCACTGATCACCTCGCTGGAGAGCGGAGAAGCTCGTCAGCGGCGCGATCGCACGTTCCGTGACGGCGCCGGCCGGTACAGGCGTGTCGTCTGGGCCGACCCACACCCGCGCGATCCAGTCGAGATCGAGTACACCGAGCGTCCGGGCGCCGCCGAACAGCTCAGCGCTGCCGGGCATGTTGTCGATGGTCGTCATCGCGATGCTTCCTGTCGCTGTCAGAACTCGTTGAGGGTCTCCAGGGCGTGGTGGTGCCGGTACTCCTGCCGGACCAGACCCCTGCGACGCAACTCGGGAACGGTGTGCTGGGCAAAACTCGCAGCCAGGTCGAGCGCGTCCGACGACGGCGGGAGACCAAGGAGGAAGCCGTCCACATCCGTGTCCACCGCGATCTCCGTGAGCAGGTCAGCAGCGTCGGCTCCGGCGTCGGCACCCGACCAGCGCGACACCGTGAGTTCGAGGAAGACCTTGCCCCAGCGCCAGGCCCCGAGGCGCGGCCGCGGCCTGGACGCCTGGCGCGAGGCCGCGGCCGGATCTGCCCAGACGACCACGTCGGTGGCGGTCACCGGCCCGTCGTCATCACCCTCGGCCAGGGGCACAAGCCTGTCGGTGAACAGTACGGACGAGCCGGCTGCCCGCGCATCGCAGGCGAACCCGACGTGGTGGTACTGGGCACCCAGGTATCCCGTCAGAGCCGACCGGTCGAAGTCGTCCAGATCGAGCACCAGGAAGTCGAGCGTGGCGTCCTCGGCGAGTTGGGTGACCTTCACGAGCCGGGCGAGCCGATCGCGACGCTGCATCGCCTGTGCCTGCCGAAGGCGGCCGGCGGGCAGCGTGGAACCGACCGCGGGGGTTGACCTGGACCCGAGTCTCCACGCCAGGTGGAAGGGTCCTCGTGTGGTCATGGTCTCGTCCTTGGTCGATCGATACGGTCCGCTTGTAGGTGGATCATAGATCCTCTCCCCGGCCCCCCACACGTGCAGAACCCCTAACCTGAGAAGACCTGGTCCACCGGTAGCCAGACGCGCATCGGCCCGACCGCTCGTTCGCCCCACGCGTGATAGGGAACGCTCGTCAGCCCGACGGCCTCACCGACCGGCCGGGCTCCCGGATCCCCGGCCGCCGCGATCTCCCGATAGGGCCACTCCGCACCGGACGCAGGCCGCCGGACCCCGTCCAGCCTGACCCTCGCCGAGCCGTCGGGATGGGTGCCGTCCAGCCTCGGCCGGGCACCGGGAAGGACGAAACATTCCTCCAGACCCGGATTGTCGATCTCCTCGAACGCCTGGACCAACGGCCCGACCTCGACCGCGACCGCCGCCCGGGCCGCGTCCAGCCGGGAGTCGGCCGCGATCAGCCGTGGCGCGACGCTCCAGCTGAGGTCGACGGCATCGCCCTCGTGCCAGGCGCCCTCGACGAGCGCCCAGCCGTCGGCCACCGACACGCGACGGCCCGGCGCCTCGACCTCGACCCCCGAGGCCCACCCGGGCACCCGGAGCCGTAGCGTCCACTCATCCACGCCGCCGCCCGTGACGACCGCGCGCACCCCTCCGCCGTGCGGGTGGTCGGTGTCGATCCGCACGTGCCCCCAACCCGTGTCGACGGTCGAGGACGCGTAGCCCACCAGCCACAGCCCGCTCTCGTCGGCAGCCGCCAGGTAGGCGGCGGCGCTGGCCAGGAGCCGCATCACGTTCGGCGGGCAGCAGGCGCAGTCGAACCATGCCCGCCGCCCGTTGGCCGGGCTCCGCCCGTCGTGGGCCAGCGCCCCGGAGCGCAGTTCGAGGGGGTTGACGTAGAGATACCGATCGCCGCTCGCCGAGACCCCGCTCAGCACCGCGTTGTACAGCACCCGTTCGATGGCGTCGCCGTAGCTCGCCTCCCCGGTGGCGAGGAACAGGCGCCACGCCCACTGCACCAGCCCGATCGCCGCGCACGTCTCGGCGTACGCCCGGTCGGACGGCAGCTCGAAGGCGTCCCCGAACGCCTCCTGCTCCCAGCGGGCTCCTATTCCCCCCGTGAGATAGGTACGGCTCGCCCACATCGCGGTGAACTGCGACCGCAGCACATCGAGCAGAACGGTGTCGCCGGTCTCGACCGCGACATCGGTCGCGCCGGCGGCAAGATAGACCGCGCGGACCGCGTGTCCTTCGATCGATTCCTGGTCCCGGACCGGCACCCGATCGCAGAAGTACGAACTCTCGAACTCGTGGAAGGTGATCCGGCCCGAGCCACGGGAGTCGACCATCCACCGGGCCAGGTCCAGGTACCGACGCCGGCCGGTCTCACGGTAGAGCTCCACCAGGGCGGTCTCTACCTCCGGATGACCGTCCAGGCGTTCGTCGCGCCCGGGGCCGAACCGCTCACCGAGGTGGTCGGCGAGGCGCACCGCCACGGGTAGCAGTTCGTCCGCGCCGCCTGCCCGGTGTTGCGCTATCGCCGCCTGGATCAGATGCCCGGCGACGTAGTGCTCGTGGCTCCACGTCAGGTCGGCGTAGGCGTCGTCGGTCATCGTGTCGAGATATCCGTCCGCGTGTTGCGCGGCCGCGACCAGACTCCCGATGCGCGACTGATCCCCGACCGGGTGACCCGACCGGCGGCTCTCCCACGCGGCGGCCTCCAGCCATTTGTACGCGTCCGAATCCGCGAATCGCGGTCCCCTGGGGACGAGCCCCTGGGCGCCGGCGGCCCTGCGGAAGTTGTCGAGCACACCCGAGGTCTCGAGTTCGCGTCGTCCGGCGGGAATGCCGTTGCGGGCACTGGCCCGCTGGCGTTCGGCCAGCAGGCCGCCGGTGATGGTGACCTCGCCCAGCCCGAGGGGACGCAGCCCACCCAGCGCATCCGGGCTCGGCACCACCGGCGAGATCGGCCGCCGCTCAGGCATGCCCTGCCGCCCACTGCTCCAACCCCGCGGCATCGATCGGCAGCGCGGCGGTCAGCACCTCCGCACCGGCGTCGGTCACCAGGACGTCGTCCTCGATGCGGACACCGATTCCGCGCAACTCGGGCGGCACCGTCAGGTCGTGTGCGTGGAAGTACAGGCCCGGCTCCACGGTGTGCACCATTCCCGGCTCCATCAGCGATCCCACGTAGTCCCGGCTGGCGGCCTTCGAGCAGTCGTGCACGTCCAGGCCGAGGTGGTGACCGATGCCGCAGATCAGCCACCGGCGGTGATGCTGGCCCAACGGCGACAGTGCCTCGTCCACCGACACCGGCAGCAGGCCCCAGTCGTGCAACCCGTTCGCCAGCACCTCCATGCAGGCGTGGTGGAACGCCGTCCACGCCGCCCCCGGATGCACCGCCGCCAGGCCCGCGCGCTGGGAGGCCTCCACGAGATCGTGCACCTGACGCTGCGCCGGGCTGAACGTCCCGCCCGCCGGGAAGGTGCGGGTCACGTCGGCGGTGTAGAAGGTCTCCGCCTCGACGCCCGCGTCCAGCAGGATCAGGTCGTCCGCGGTGATCGCGCCGTCACACCTCGTCCAGTGGAGAATCGGGCCGTGCCGGCCCGCAGCGACGATACTGGCGTAGCCGGGCCCGTGGCCCAGGGTGCGCGCCGTCCGGTCGAAGGTTCCCTGCAACCAGCGCTCGCCGCCGCTCTCGATCGCCGTGCCCATCTCGGAGGCGACCGCCCCGAATCCCACCACGGACGCGTCCACGGCCTGCCGTAGCTGCCCGATCTCGAAGGCGTCCTTGATCCTGCGCAGGCGCGAGATCTCGGTGCCCAGTTCGGCCGAGATCGGCAGGCCGTCCACGGGACCGGGGTTCACCGGTGACCCGGCGGCCAGCACGCCCGATGCGGGCAGCACCGGCAGACCGTCGAGGGGCTTCACCTCGATCTGCAGGGCCGCCGACCATTCGGCCAGCGAGGGGATCGGCCCGACCCACAGCTCGGAGCGCTCACGTTCCGACAGATACCCGCGATCGGACGCGGTGACCGGTTCGGGAAGATACAGCACCGCGTCATGCCCGCCCGGAGCCGGAGTCATCACGAGCACCGCGTCCTTCGCCGCGCACCCGGTCAGCCACACGAAATCGGAGTCGGGGCGAAAGGCGTAGTAGGCATCGTCGTTGCGGACGGGTGGCGTTCCGGCCGACACCACGATCACCGCGCCGGGGAACGCCTCCCCGAGCGCACGCCGATGACCGGCGACCGACTCCGCGAGCCCGTCGGGCAGGTCGGGCGACCGGTCGACCGGAGCCCAACCCTGCCCGACGTCCCTCACGAAATCGGGGATGTCGACCAACCTCGGCAGGATCTCGCGCGGTTGGGGCGCGGGCAGTGGACGGTCATGGAGATGCATCAGCGGGGGCCTCCTTCGTTGTCGACCAATTGGAACAATCGTGGGAGCACGCCGCCCGAGTGCAGGCCGTCGTGTTCGAACTCGTTGGTGACCCATGCCTGCAGGTTCCCCACGAGTGCGGCCGTCTCCAGCGACAGCCCGACATCGACGTACATGTCGTCGGCATAGACGGCCGCCGCCACCGGCACCTCGTTGTCACGTAGCCGATCCAGGTCGTACAGGGACGTCCAGTCGGTGTGTTCGGCCAGAGCGCGCGCGGCGGGGGCGAAGGGCCGCAGCGCGCTGACCTCGTCGAGCATCCAGGGGAACATCATCTCCCCCGTGAACAGCAGCGGCCGCGCCTCTTCGGCGAACTGGGGGTGACGATCACGCTCTGCTTGCGCCGCCCACCGCGTCGCCGTCCCCGGCATGCCGTAGATCGACTCCTGCAACACCATGAACAAAGGCCGGTCGCGCAGGGACGACAGCGTCATGACCTGGTCGCGGAAGGTGTCGGTCAACGGGCCTCCCGGTTCGCCTCCTGCCCACGCCTCGTCGACGAGCCAGTGCAGGCGCAGGGAGCCCGGTCGCATGCCCAGGTCGATACCCAGGGATTGGAAGCGGCGGACGGTCAGCCTGTCGCCGTCCGGGAGCCGGACGTCCTCGGCCTCCAACTGGTCGGCCAGGGCCGCGACGCGATCGCGGTCGTCCGGGAAACGCTCGTAGAACCTGCCGGTCCGGTCCACCATCTTCGGATAGGTGCGCCGGTAGACCTCACCGGCGTCCGGCCGAACCGACGCGAGTCCGCCCGCCACATAGCAGGCCGACAGCGCCTCGGGTGCCTTCGACAGGTACTCCAGCGTGATGAACCCCCCGAAGCTCTGCCCGAGGGTGGCCCACCGGCGATCGCCGTACTCGGACGAACGGAGGGCCTCGAGATCGGCCACGATCGAGTCGGCTCGATAGCACGCGAGCAGCCGGGCACCGTCACGGGGCGACAGATCCGCGACGTCGCTGCCCTGTAGCCGCCCGCTGCGCCCGGTTCCCCGCTGATCGACCAGGATCACGCGGAACCGCTCCAACGCGGTCGGCAGCCATCCGTCCTGACCGGTCGGACGAGGAGACTTGCCGCCCGGCCCACCCTGCAGGTACACCAGCAGCGGCAGGTCCTCGCCGGCACGCCGTGCCGAGACGACCTCGCGGGCGAAGACCGTGGTGCTGCGTCCCCCCGGCTCGCTCCAGTCCACCGGAACCTGGATGGAGCGGTCGGTGAACGTCATGCCCCCGGCCGTGTATCGCGAATGTATCATCGCACTCTCACTCGTGGATCGATCGCGACGTAGAGCACGTCGACGATCAGGTTGCCGACAACGATGAACACCCCGCCGAGCAGGACGACCCCGATGATGATGGGGCGGTCGTTGGAGGCCACCGACTGGACCGCGAGCTGGCCGATGCCCTGGAGGCCGAACACCTGCTCGATGACGATCGCCCCGCCCAGGAGCACCGCGATGTCGTTGCCGAGTTGCGTCGTCAGCGGCGTCAGCGTCGAGCGCATCGCGTGCTTGTAGATCACCTGGCGTTCGGTCAGCCCCTTGGCCCTGGCCGTGCGTATGTAGTCCTCGCCGAGCACGTCGAGCAGCTGCCCGCGGGTCAGCCTCGCGTACACCGCCGCCGTGACCAGAGCGAGGGTGAACCACGGCAGGACGAGGTGCCACGCCCACTGCACCGGGTCGTCGGAGAACGGTACGTATCCGCCGGGCGGGAACAGCGTGAACCCGTTCTTCCGGGGGAGGAAGTACAGCGTGTACAACAGCACCATGCCGAGCACGAACGTCGGGAAGCTCAGGCCCACCAGCGTGACCATCTGGCCGAGGCGGTCCCCGATGCTGCCCGGGCGCCGGGCGGAGAAGACCCCGATCGGCACACCCATCGCCAGCCACATCACGACGCCCCCGATGATCAACGAGATCGTCGCGGGCAGACGCGCGGCTATCAGTTGGGCGACCGGTAGCTGGTTGCGGTAGGAGAAGCCCAGGTTGCCCTGCAGTGCGTTGCCGAGGAACTTCAGGTACTGCTGCCAGATGGGCAGGTCGAGTCCGAGGTTGCGGCGGATGAGCTCCAGGGTCTCCTCGGTCGCCTTGTCGCCGGCGATCATGCGGGCCGGGTCGCCGGGCGCGACGTAGAACAGGGCGAACACGAACACGCTCAGCGCGAGCAACACCAGCACTCCGAAGCCCAGGCGCTTCATGACGAACCGGATCATGCCGAGACCTTCTTCCCCGCGGCGGCCATCTTGGCGAACCGTCGTGCCGCCGCCCTGCTCGAGACCCGCGAGGCCTTCGGGTCGAGGGCATCCCGAAGGGAGTCGCCCAGGACGTTGAAACTCAATGTGCTGAACAGCAGCGCGAGCCCCGGGAACAGCACGAGCCACGGGGCCGCCAGATACACCGAGGACGCCGAGGCGTCGGCGAGCATGCCTCCCCAGCTGGCCGCCGGGGGCACGATGCCCAGGCCGAGGAACGACAGGGTCGCCTCGAACACGATCGCCGAGGGGATCATCATCGTGGTGTAGATCGTGATCGTCACCGCGAGGTTGGGCAGCACGTCGACCACCATCATCGACAGGAGCCCCGCACCGAGCGAGCGGGACGCCTCGATGAACTCCCGCTGCCTCAGCGACAGCACCTGACCACGGATGATGCGCGCGAGACTCGCCCAGCTGAAGAAGATGATGACGCTCACGCTCAGCGTCAGCGACGCTCCGAACACGGACACGATCGCCAGGGCGCACAGCAGGAAGGGGACGCTCATCACCAGGTCGATGAGCCGGGACAGCACGGTGTCCACCCATCCGCCGACGAAGCCTGCGACCGTGCCGACGATCACGGCGATTACCGAGGCGGCCAACGAGGCCAACACGCCGACCAGGAGGGACACCCGCGCTCCGTAGGCGAGGCGCACCAGGACGTCCCGCCCGAGGTGGTCGGTGCCGAGCAGGAACTCACGGGACGGGCCGACCGGCAGCCCCGCCGGGGTGAGCCCCGTGTCGCGGAACTGCTCGGCCTCGCCGTGGCCGGTCCACTGCGCGACGAGCGGTGCGGCGAGCGCGAACGCGATCAGCGCGAGGATGAACAAGCTCGCCACCACGCTGGCGGGATCGCGGCGCAGGCGTCGCCACGTGAGCGCCAGCGCGCCGCGTCCCGTCACCTCGATCGCGCTCATGCCCGCTCTCCCGCCTGCACGAGCAGTTTCCTCGGTGTGCCGGGGTCGCGGAGTGTGGCATGCATGCTCGCCTCCAGGAGTCGTCGAGTGAACGGATGGTGTGGATGGTCGTGGACCTGCGCGGCGTCGCCGAGCTCGACGATCTGGCCCGCGTCCATCACGGCGATCCGGTCGGAGATGTGCCGGACCACCGCCAGATCGTGCGAGATGAACAGGTAGGACAGCCCGAACTCAGCCTGAAGTTCCTTCATCAGGTTGAGCACCTGCGCCTGGACCGAGACGTCGAGCGCGGACACGGGCTCGTCACAGATGATGAGGGACGGATTCAGTGCCAGTGCCCGGGCGATGCCGATGCGCTGGCGCTCCCCGCCCGAGAACTCCCCGGGAAAGCGGTTGTAGTGCTCGGGCTTGAGCCCGACCACCTCCATCAGGTGCTGCACGAGGCGGCGCCGCTCGTCCCCGAACGCCAGATGGTGGATCCGGAACGGGTCGCCGATGATCGCTCCCACGCGCCGGCGGGGATTGAGCGAGCCGATCGGGTCCTGGAACACGATCTGCACCTCCTTGCGCAGCTGATGCCACTGCCGCGCGCCAAGGGTCGACAGGTCGTGCCCCGCGAGCCGCACTGTGCCCGCGTCCATCGGCTGGAGCCCGGCGATCACTCGTGCGAGGGTGGACTTCCCGCAACCCGACTCCCCCACCAGCCCGACGGTCTCCCCGGTGTGGACGACCAGGTCGATCCCCTTGAGCACCTCCCTGGGGGGCTGACGCCGCAGCGTCCCGCGCTGCGCGAAGCTGACGCGGACCCCGCTGACCTCCACGATCGGTGTGTTGCGCAGCAGATCGTCGGCCACGGGACGGGTGAGCCCCGGCGTCGGCACCTGCTCGCCCGTCCGGCTCGGCAGCGGTGCGGGCTCCTCGGACAGCACCGCCGGGCGCTCCAACCAGCAGGTCGCCTCGCCACCGTCGTCGTACACGCGCACGGGCGGACGCTCGAACCGGCACCGCTCCATCACCATCCGGCAACGGTCCGCGAACACGCATCCCTCCGCCACGTCCAGCAGGCTGGGCGGGCGTCCCGGGATGGCCACCAGCGGCTCTCCGGGCACTCCCCGCGAGGGGGAGGACGCGAGCAACCCGGCGGTGTACGGGTGGGCCGGCTGGCGGAAGAGTGCCTCGCTGCGGCCGGTCTCCATGCGGTTGCCCGCGTAGAGAACCATGAGGTCGTCGGCCACCGTCGCCATCAGCCCGAGGTCGTGGCTGATCATCACGATCGTCGTTCCGAGTTCGTGACGCATCTCGTCGAGCAGCTCGATGATCTGGTGCTGGACGGTGACGTCCAGTGCGGTGGTCGGCTCGTCGGCGATCACCAGCTGGGGGTGACAGATCAGCGCCATCGCGATCATCACCCGTTGTCTCATGCCACCGGAGAACTGGTGGGGGTAGGCGGAGAACGCCTGGTCGGGTTGGATGCCGACGCGCGTCAGCATCTCGGCGGTACGCCGCTGGGCCTCGCGGGCCGGCACCTTCTCGTGCGCCTGGATGGCCTCGACGATCTGGGCGCCGACCTTGTAGAAGGGGTGGAGCGTCGACAGCGGGTCCTGGAAGATCATCCCGATCTGGGAACCACGCTTGCGGCGCAGCTCCTCGGGACTGAGGGCGAGAAGGTCCTCGCCGTCGAGCAGGGCACGCCCGGTGACCGACGCCCCCGGCAGCAGACCGGTGATGGCCTGCGTCAGCACCGACTTGCCCGAGCCCGACTCACCGACGATCCCGAACAGCGTGCCCGCCTCGACCGAGAAACTGATGTCCTGAGCGGCGTGGATGATCCCATCCTCCGTCGGGATCTGGATGCTGAGATGCTCGACGTCCAGCAACGCCATTGACGACCTCCTGAGTTCGTGGGTCGCCGGCGGGGAGCGCGATGCTCCCCGCCGGCCGGGATCGATCAGCGGGAGATGCTGACGTTCGTCCAGTCACCCTGGACGCCCAGCGCCCACGGCTTGAAGTTCTCCACCGCGGTCGAGTGATACAGAATCACCTTGGGGGCCGCGACCGAGATGATCGGGGCATCGGCCATGACCGCCTCGTCAACCTGGTGCCACAGGTCTGCGACCTTGTCAGGATCGGTCTCCTGCAGCGCCTGAGCGGCCAGCGCGTTGGCCTGTTCGTTGTTGTAGTCGACGTAGTTGTAGGTCTGGGCAGTCCCGGTGAAGGTGAACTGCGGCTGGAAGACCGAGCGCGCCGAACCACCCGCCCAGTCGGGCGTCCAGCCGACCGGGGCGATGTCCCAAGCGCCGGATGCCGTGTTCTCACGGTTGGTCATGAACTTCGAGTAGTAGTCGGCCGGCGTCACCGGGATCAGTTCGACCGTGATGCCCGCCTTGGCCAGGCTCGCCTGGATCGTCTGGGCGATGGCCGGTTCGGCGTTCTGCGTGCGATACGGCATCTTGAGGGTCAGACCGTCGGGGTAGCCCGCCTCGGCGAGCAGTTCCTTGGCCTTCTCCGGGTCGCCCGCGGAGTCGGTCGAGGGGTACGGGTCGAACTCCTCGTAGCCGAGGACGCCGGGGCCGAAGATGCCGTTGTTGACCGCCGCCACGTCCGGGCCACCGAGCTGCTGCACGACCGCTGCCTTGTCCACGGCGTAGTTCAGAGCCTGACGAACCTTGAGGTCCTTCAAGGCCCCGTTGTTGTTGTCGGTCTTGGTGTTGATCCAGATGAAGGGGTTGACCTGTCCCGACGTCAGGGTGAACAGGTTCGGGTCGTTCACGGCCGTGAGCTGCTGCAGGATCGCCGAGGGGATCGTGATGTCGAAGGTCATGTCGGCATCGCCGGACTGCAGTTGCTGCATCGCGGCATCGGCGCTCACCCCGAAGGTGATCTCGATGCTGTCCACATTGGCCGAGCGCAGCGGGTCGGACTCGGGCTTCCACGCCTCGTTGCGGACCAGGGTCATCGACTGATCGGCCACGTGCTCGGAGATCGTGTAGGGACCCGACGAGATGAAGTTCTCCCGCCACTCCGGCGAATCGGGCACGTAGTCGAGCGACTCCACCGCGACCGGGCTCACAGCCGGCAGCGACACCATGTAGATGAAGTCGCTGGCCGGTTCCGTGAGCGTGATCACGAGCTTGGTCGGGTCGGAGCTGTCGATGCCGGAGATGTCGTGGGACTCCATGTACTCCTTCATCGGCGCGGCCTCGGGGGACACCTCCTGGAAGGCCTCGCAGTACTCGTCCATGCCCTCGATGAGCGTCTGGAAGTAGCCCAGTGACGCCGCAGGAATCGAAGGATTGCACAGTTTCTCGAAGCCACGGGCGATATCGGCCGAGGTGATCTGCCGGGCGCCGGAGGGAGCGTCGAACTGTGCGCCCTCACGGATGGTGAAGGTGTAGACCAGCCCGTCGTCGGTCGGGGTCGGCACCTCGGTGGCCAGGTCGCCCTGGGCCACGATCCGCTCCGACTCGTCGGTGGAGGCCGCGTAGCTGATCAACTGCCGGGTGGTGGCGCGGAGCAGGTTGTTCGTCGACACCAGGGCGGCACTGGTCGGGTCGACATGGTCGACGTCCGCCGTGCCGACGATCTTGAGGACACCGCCGGTGGTGGCGGCTTCGGACGCGGAGTCGCCCGAATCGGACGAACCGGTACAGCCGGTGAGCAGCAGGATGGCCGACAGCGTCGCAGCGCCGAGCCACCGTGCCTTGTTCGGGTGGATCATGTGGGTTCCCTCCGGGAAACGAATGGATCAGTAATATGTTATAGACGACATTTCACTGAGCTTGAACGTCGGAAACATGACTGATACGTAAGTGTCACAAGATCGACTCAAACTACCGTTCTAATCCGCTCTGACTAGGTAATATCATCGGACGCAACTCTTCCTCACGCCGTCGCCACGACCATTTTCGTGGCTTCTGGACAGATCGGCAGACGAGTCCTGTAATATTTCACTCATGAGCCTGCCCGTGCCCGTCGAGCCACCAGCCATCACACGGCTGGGCACTCGGCGCACCCTTCGAGAGCAAGTCCTCCACGAGTTGTCCTCAGCCATCACGACGGGCCAGCTCGCCCCGGGAGAGATGGTGAGCGTCCCCAGCCTCGCCGAACGGTTCAGCGTCTCGGCCACCCCCGTCCGTGAGGCGCTGCTCGACCTGGAGCACCGCGGTTTCGTCGAGGCCATCCGGAACAAGGGTTACCGGGTGACCGAGGTGAGCGAGCAGGACCTCATCGAGGTCGTCCAACTGCGGCGCTGGCTGGAGGTCGCCGCGATCCGCGAGGCAGCCGTGGTTTTTCCCGTCGCCGAGGCCGAGCGGTTCGCCACCCTGGCAACCGCCATCGTCGGCTACGCCGCGCAGGGCGATCTGTCCAACTATCTGGCCGCTGACTGGCGCTTTCACCGCGCACTGCTGGAGCTGACCGGAAACCACCGCCTCGTGAGCACCGTCCGGGAGCTCCGCCAGCAGAGCAGGATGGTCGGCCTGCGCAACATCGTCGGCACTCCCACGCTCCTGCGCTCCGCGGAGGAGCACCAGCACCTCGTCGACCTGCTCGTCGACGGGGCCGCCGAGGACGCCGCCGACCTTCTGCACAGCCACATCGGGCACGTCCTGGGCTGGTGGTCCGGACGACCGGAGCTCCCATGACCGGCTTGCGTCGCGTCGTCGTGATCGGCGCCGGGATCATGGGTGCGGCCTGCGCACGAGCGCTGGCCCAGGACGGCCACCAGGTGACCGTGCTCGAGCGCGGGGCGGTCGCCGGCCAGACCTCCAGCCACTGCGAGGGCAACCTGCTCGTGTCCGACAAGGGTCCGGGAATGGAACTCGAGCTCGCCAAAGCCGCCCGGGCGCGCTGGCCCCAGGTCGCGGCCGAACTCGCGGCCGAACTCGGCGAGCCCCTCGGTGACATCGAGTTCGAGCCCAAGGGCGGCCTGGTGGTCGCGACGACGGAGGCCGGTGGTGCGGCCCTGACCGGCTTCGCCGCCGAGCAGCGCGGCGCGGCAT
>NZ_JAAMOZ010000005.1 GCF_011758645.1 Brooklawnia cerclae
AACGAGCCGATGAGGGCCCAGTCGAGGGTGACGTCCTGGCCGAGGCGGGAGAGCAGCGAACTGGCGCTGTTGATGGTGATGACCACCAGGGAGGTGCCGACGGCCACGGGCATGGGCAGCCGCATGGCCAGCACGAGGGCGGGCACGACGGCGAAGCCGCCGCCCACGCCGAAGAATCCGGTCAGCAGCCCGACGGCGGTGGCCGTCAGGAGCAGGACGCCGAGGGCGTGGC
The DNA here is from genome assembly GCF_011758645.1 of Brooklawnia cerclae. Classification (NCBI taxonomy): domain Bacteria; kingdom Bacillati; phylum Actinomycetota; class Actinomycetes; order Propionibacteriales; family Propionibacteriaceae; genus Brooklawnia; species Brooklawnia cerclae. The sequence continues at coordinate 233 of NZ_JAAMOZ010000005.1, forward strand.
AGTCGCAGCGGAACGGGCGCAGGGAGACCACCGGGGTGGTCCGGGCCTCGACCTGGCCGTGGCCGGCGGCCTGGTTGCGGGCGGCGGCCCACCGGCGCCGGGTCATCACCGCGGCGACGACGAGCATGAGGCCCGCGAAGGCGGCGAGCAGGACGTTCTGGGGCACCGCCGTCGACAGCAGTGAGCCGACGAAGGCCCCGCCCAGGCCGAGGAGGCCGAAGACGACGCCCTGCCCCAGGCGCACCCGGCGGGCGCGCAGGTGCGGGAGCATCCCGATCAGCGTCGTGACGCCGACGATGACGAGCGAGCCGGTCGTCGCAGACCGGGGGTCGAGCCCGAGGAGGTAGACCAGGGCCGGGACGGTCAGGATGGATCCCCCGCCGCCGAGGGCGCCGAGGGTGATGCCGACGACGAGGCCGATCGGCAGGGTCAGGGCAAGCACGGACCGGGGGTCCTTCCCGAGGTTCGAGGGCACGCGACCCACCAGGTGCCCGCCCGGTGGTGCGTGCACCGCGGAGCGTGCCGGGGTGGTTGCCGTGACAAGCGGGGCCGCAGCCCACTCACGGTCAGGCGGAGGCCGGGGTCGCCTCGGTGACGATGGGCAGGCCGGCGGTCCGGGCGGAGCGGTCGAAGCTGTCGTCGACCACGACCACGCGGCGGCCGGTGGCCGCGACCAGCGAGGCTGCGATGGAGGCGCGGTAGCCGGACGCGCAGTGCACCCAGACCTCACCCTCGGGCACCTCGTCCATGCGCTTGACGATGTCGTGGATCGGGATGTGCACGGCGCCGTCGATGTGGGCCTCGCGCCACTCGCTGCCCCGGCGCACGTCCAGGACGGTGACGGGCCGGTGGTGGCGGACCTGGGCGAGGTCGGTGAAGCTCGCGGACGGCAAGGTGGCGAGCGGGGCGTCGGTCCACTCCTGCGGGCGGCCGGTCGCGGCCGCGGCGGGGCGGTCGATCCCGATCCGGGTCAGCTCGCGCTGGGCCTCGGCGACCTGCTCCCGGGACTCCCCGAGCAGGGTGACCGGGGTGCCCCACGGGATCAGCCAGCCGAGATAGGTGGCGAACTGCCCGTCCAGCCCGAAGTTGAACGTGCCCGGCACGTGGCCGGCGGCGAAGGCGGTGCGGGTGCGCAGGTCCACCAGCCACTCCCCGGCCGCGAGCCGGCGGCGGAGCTGGTCCTTGTCGGCCCGCTCGGGCTCGGACAGGTCCGAGGCGCTCGGGCCGACGGCGTTGGCCGGGCCCATGTGCACGTAGTAGGCGGGGTAGTCGTCGAGGCCGGCGAGGGTGTCGGCGACGTAGTCCCTCTCGTCCTGGCTCAGCACCGGGTTGATCAGCCGCTCCTGGCCGATCGTGGAGGCGGTGGTGTTCCCGCCGGCGGAGGTGGCGGCGCAGAAGGAGCCGAAGCCGTGGGTGGGCATGACCTTGGTGTCCTCGCTCAGCTCGGCCGCGAGCCTGCGGGCGGAGCTGTACTGGTGGCGGGCGAGGTCGTGGGTGTGGGCCTCGCCGAGCAGGTCGGGCCGACCGGTGGAGCCGAACAGCAACGACCCGCCGGAGAACACCGCGGGCTCGGCGCCCTCGAGCACGTAGGACAGGTGCGTGAAGGTGTGGCCCGGGGTGTGCATGGCGCGCACCCGCAGGGCGGGACTGACCTCGACGACCTGGCCGTCGCGGATCTGGGTGCGCTCGAAGGAGACCTCGTCCTCGGCGTTGACGTAGTAGCGCGCGCCGGTCTGCTGGGCGAGGGCGTAGCCGCCGGTGACGTAGTCGTTGTGGATGTGGGTCTCGAAGACGTGCGTGATCCGCACGCCCGCCTTCTCGGCGGCGTCCAGGACGCGGTCGATGTCGCGCTGGGGGTCGACGACGAAGGCGACCTCGCCGTCGTGGACGAGGTAGCTGCGGTCGCCGAGGGACGGGGTCTCGATCGAGATAATCGTGGTGGCCATCAAGGTGGTCCTTTCAGGGGGGTGAGGTGGCGGTCACGCCGCGGCGTGCGGGCCGGTCACGACGGTGTTGCCGGCGCTGATCCAGTCCTGGGTTCCGCCGCGGACCGAGTAGGCCTCGAAGCCCGCACCGCGCAGGTGGTCGGTGGCGCGCCGGCTGCGGTTACCGCTGGCGCAGATGACGTATACGGGCTGGTTCGTCGGTAGAGCGGCGGTCCGCTCCGCGACCTCGCCCAGCGGGAGCAGCTCGGCACCGGGGACGTGACCCTGCACGTACTCGAACGGCTCGCGCACGTCGATGACGAACGCGCCGTCCGCCTTCGCGGCGGCGAACTGGTCGATGGAGACCTCAGTCATGGTCTTTCCTTCCTGAGAAGATACCCCTGGGGGTATAGGTTCGGGAGTCTATAACGCGCCACCCGCCGACCGCATTCCCCGCCCGGCAACGACCCTCGAGGCCGCGGCTCGCCGCGCCGCCACATGACACCATCATACCCCCGGGGGTATAGTGCCGGTTGAGAGGAGTTCACCCATGACCACCACCACCCTTGTGACCCGGCTGCGCGCCTTGTTCGGCCGCGGCGCGGACGACGGGCGGCTCGGCTCGACGGTCAGCGCGGCGCGCGCGGTCGAGCTGGTCCGTGACGGCGCGGCCCTGCTCGACGTGCGCGAGCACCACGAGTGGCGCACCGGGCACGCCCCCCAGGCTGTCCACCTCCCCCTCGGCCAGCTCGACAAGGCCCCGCAGCGCCTACCCAAGGACGGCCCCGTCGTGGTCGTGTGCGCGAGCGGCATGCGCTCACGCACCGCCGCGAAGCGGCTGCGCGACCTCGGCTTCGAGGCCGCCAGCGTTGCCGGCGGCATGGGCGCCTGGCAGCGCGCCGGCGGCGCCGTCCGCCGCTGAGCACGCCGACCGACGAGCCCCGACACGCACGACCACCCCCGGAGATGACCCATGTGCAGTCCCGCACGTTGCACCACCTGCGGCAAGACAACCTGGACCGGCTGCGGCATGCACGTCGACGCCGTCCTGTCCGGTCTCGACCCGGCCCAGCGGTGCACCTGCCAGTGACCGCGCCCTGCAGACCGACGACCGACACCGGGCCCGCCGACACCGGGCCCGCCCACGCCGCCCGGGCGGAGGCGCTCCAGCGCGAGGCGATGACCCGACTGACCGAGACGGCCGGGAACCAGTCCCTGTGCACGCTCTCCCGCGACGGCTCGGCGTGCTCCGTGGCGAAGTACCACGAGGGTGCCATCGCCGCCCTGGCCCAGGCCCGACGCGCGCTCACCGCGGCCGAGCCGGGAGCCGACCCGGCCGACCGGATCAGGGTCGTGCGCGCCCGTTGGGTCGGGCAGGCAGGCGCAGGGACCACCGGCGCGGCCTGGCGGGCCTACCTCGAGGGCGGCCGTGACGGTCTCGACGTCCTGCTGGCCCCGGCCGCAGCCGGTGAGCGGGCCACCGGACCGGCGTCGCGAGTCCTTGTCGGTTCCGCCGCGGCAGGCCGGCTCGGCGGCGGGCGCTGGCCCCGCCGCCGCGTCACCGCCACGGCGGTGCTCACACCCGCACTCTTCGCCGTGCTGGTCGCCGCGGGCGGCGGCTTCCCCGCCGCTGCGCTGTGGACCGTGCTCGTCGCCCTCGTGGCGGTCGCTGCGGCCGCGACGCTGGCGACCTACCTGCCCGGCCCCGGGAAGGGCCGCCGACCGGACCTCGGGTGCTCCCCGTGCGCGGCCATGGCGGCGATGACGGTCCTGGCGGCCGCCTGGTTCCTCCAGGCGGCGCCGCACCAGCCGTCCATGGCCGCCGCAGCCCTCGCCGCGGTGGGGTTCGGGCTTCTCCAGCGCCTCACCCAGACCGACGCCAGCTGCGCCAGCTGACCCGCGCCGGTGCGGGCACCCGGACCGGAATATCGGCGTCCCACGAGTGTTGTATACCCCGGAGGGTATCTTCCGGAGACCTACGCAAGGGAGTTCGCCACATGGCTACCGTCAACCTCACCGCCCACGCCTTCATGGAGACCATCCACCGGGACGGCATCGTCCTGGTCGACTGGTGGGCGTCCTGGTGCGGCCCGTGCCGGATGTTCGCCCCCGTCTACGAGCGGGCCTCCCAGGCCCACGACGACATCGTGTTCGCCAAGGTCGACACCGAGGCCGAGCAGTCCCTTTCCGCCCAGGCCGGCATCACCTCCATCCCGACGTTGATGGCCTTCCGCGACGGCATCGGCGTCTTCGCCCAGCCGGGTGCGCTGCCCCCGGCGGCGCTCGAACAGGTCATCGCGGCCGTGCGCGACCTGGACATGGACCAGGTCCGCGCGCAGCTGGCGGAGCAGGAAAAGCAGTCCGCCTGACATCGGTCAGGTCCGACCCGAGAAACGGAGAGCAACCATGAGCTACAGCATCACCACCACCGTCGACCAGCCGTTCGACCAGACCGTCACCGCGGTCCGCGACGCTTTGGCCGGGCAGGGCTTCGGCATCCTGACCGAGATCGACATGGCCACGACACTGAAGAACAAGCTCGACGTCGACATCCCCCCGCAGGTCATCCTCGGCGCCTGCAACCCACCCCTGGCCCACCGCGCCCTGCAGGCCGAGGAGTCCATCGGACTGCTCCTGCCCTGCAACGTCGTCGTGCGCTCCGCCGGCCCGCACCGCACCGTCGTCGAGGCCCTCGACCCGCAGATCATGGTCGGGGTCACCCACAACGACCAGCTCGGCGCCGTGGCAGACGAGGCTGCCGGCCGGCTGCGCACGGCCCTGTCCGCCCTCCAGCGGGCATGACGACAACCACACCGTGGGCACGACCTGGCTCGATACCCGGCGGGGTAAATTGGCTGAACCAGCACGAGGGAGGCACGGTCATGGAGCTCGACCCCAGCGAGATGGGCAAGGTCGTCAACCGGCTCAAGCGCGCCCAGGGCCAGCTCGCCGGCGTCGTGCGCATGATTGAGGAGGGCCGGGACTGCGAGGACGTCGTCACCCAGCTCTCCGCCGTCTCCAAGGCCCTAGACCGCGCCGGGTTCGCGATCATCGCCTCGGGCATGAAGCAGTGCCTGCTCGAGTCCGACGGCCAAGACACCCTCGATGTGCAGAAGCTGCAGAAACTCTTCCTCTCACTGGCCTGACCGGAGCGCCGCGCGCCAGCGCAGCGCAGCTCGGCCCGTCTCAAGCTGCTCGTCCTCACCGGCGCGGCCACCGCGGGCGGTGCGCTGACCAACGCGATCGAGGTGGAACGCATCCCGGCTCACGGCACTGACGGTCGTGAGCTGATGCAGGACGTGCAGAGGCAGACCCTGCGCGGGGCGCGCCCGTCTGTCGCGAGCTGGAAGGCCACCACCAAGACGTCGCCGTCGACCTGACCGGCGTCACCAGATGGATCACACGCTTTCTTGTACGTCACGTTCTTGTACGTCACGCCGGCCGACAACGGCACCGCTTGTGTCGACCGCTACGACTCAGCGTGGAGGTGGATTGTGGGTTGGAACCAGATGGGGTCGGGGATGGGCTGGGGCTGGTTGTTCCTCGCCCTGCTTGTGATCGGCATCGTCGTGCTGGTGGTGGTGCTGATGCGTCTCCTGGCCGGGGGCGATCGTGGCCGGCCGCGTGACCCAAGGGTGACCGGCCGCAACCCGGCCCGGGAAACCCTTGATGAGCGGTACGCCCGGGGAGAGATCGACGCCGCGGAGTACGACGAACGGCGCCGGCGCCTCGCCGGGGACCGGGAGGGCTGAGGGGTGGAACCGATCACGCGTCGCCGGGCGCTCCAACTCGGCGCTCTCGGTGCGCTCGGTGCCGCGGCCGGCGGGGTGGGCCTGTCCCGGACCGGGCTGCCCTGGACCAACCCGTCCACCTGGTCGCCGACGTCGGAGGGAGCCCGCGTGGAAGCCGTCCCGGGCGGTGAGCTGCTGGAACCCGAGGTGCTGCGAAGCCAGGACGGCGTGCTCCGCGTGGACCTCGTGGCCGAAGCTCGGGTGACCGAGGTCGCCGGGCGGCGGGCACAGGTCCTGACCTACAACGGCACCCTCCCGGGGCAAACCTGGCAGGTGCGGCCCGGGGACCGGCTCGAGGTTCGCCTGCGCAACGAGCTCGACACCGCGACCAACATGCACACTCACGGGCTGGTGGTCTCCCCGCAGGGCAACGGGGACAACCCGTTCATCAGCATCGCACCCGGAGAGAGCTTCGACTACCGCATCGATCTGCCCGAGGACCATCCCACCGGGGTGTTCTGGTACCACCCCCACCGGCACGGCACGGTGGCCGACCAACTCTTCGGGGGCCTGTACGGGGCCATCATCGTCACCGGTGACGAGGTCCCGGTCAGCCGGGACCGCAGCCTCATCGTCTCCGACATCTCCCTGACCACCGACGGGACCATCGCACCGGTGTCCGCGCAGGAAGTGATGATGGGCCGCGAAGGAGACCTGGTCCTGGTCAACGGTCAGCACAAGCCGCGCCTGGCCGCCCGGCCCGGTGAGCGGGAACGGTGGCGAGTGATCAACGCCTGCACCTCCCGCTACCTGCGCCTGGCCCAGCCCGGGCAGGACCTGGAGCTGCTCGGCGTCGACGGCGGTCACGAACCGGCACCCCGGGCGGTGGATGAGGTGTTGCTGGCCCCCGGCAACCGCGCGGACCTGCTCGTGACCATGCGAAACGGGACCAGCGAGCTGCGCACGCTCGGCTACGACCGCGGCGGGATGGGCATGATGGGCGCAGGCATGTCCGGGCCCGTCACCCTGGCCACCCTCGCCGTCACCGGGCAGGACACCGGCACTACCCGCCCGGTCCCCGAGCGCACGGCTGACCCCGACCTGCGCGAGCGGCCCGTGGACCGGCGGCGGGAGATCGCCTTCACCATGACCATGGGCGGAGCGATGATGGGGCCCGGCGGGATGGGCGAGATGATGGACCTCGGGTTCGACGGTCGCGCCTTCGCCGCGGACCGGGTTGACCAGCAGGTCGCGGCCGGTGCGGTGGAGGAATGGACCATCACCAACCCCACCCCGATGGACCACCCCTTCCACCTTCATGTCTGGCCCATGCAGCTCATCGAGACCGACGGAGAACCAGTCCTCGAACCCACCTGGCGGGACGTCGTCAACGTCCCCACCCAAGGGCAGGTCCGTGTCCTGGTCGACTTCAGCCGCCACCCAGGCCGCAGCGTCTACCACTGCCACATCCTCGACCACGAAGACGCCGGCATGATGGCCACCGTCGAGACAGGCTGACCCCCGGCCCCACTGGCCATTCTCGAGAACGCTCGACAAGACAGGGCCGCCACTACGTCGGCACGTTTGATGGCCCCCGTGACCGACTCAGCCGCCACCGTGTACCCACAGAACCCCGCCACATAAGAGCGCAAGCCACAGTCGAGATCAACGCCTTCGGCGTCCTCGACTACAGCGCCATCACCGTCAAGTCCTGACCCTTTCAGGTCCGTTGAGATAGCAATCGCCCTGGCCGGTCACCGGTGCCCCCGGTGGCCGGCCAGGGCTTTGCGCGACTACCGGCGGAGGCTCGATTACCGGCCGGGGCGTGGCGCGATTAGAGTTCACCCCCAACAGATGTCCGAACCGAGCCGGGCGCTTCGCCCGGCTCCACTACGAGTACCAAGTGAAGGGTTGTGCGCATGGGGACCTACATCCTGCGACGCCTGCTGCAAATGATCCCCGTCGTCCTCGGGACGACATTCCTCATCTACTGGATGGTCTTCTCACTGGGCGATCCGACTGTCGGGCGATGCGGCGAGCGGGCTTGCCCCGACTCGTACGTGGCCAAGATGGTCGAGGAATACCATCTCGACAGGCCGCTGCCGGAACAGTACGTGCGCTACCTGGGCAATGTCGTCCAGGGTGACCTGGGAACAAGCTTCAACGGCGATTCGGTCTCGGAACAGCTTTCTGTCCGCTGGCCCACCACGATCCGGCTCTCGGTGATAGCGATCGTGTTCGAGACGCTCATCGGCATCGGTGCGGGTCTGCTGGCCGGACTACGAAGACGAAGTTTCTGGGATTCACTCGTGTTCGTCACAACCCTCCTCATCATCTCGATACCGTCGTTCGTCCTGGGTTCGGTAGCCCAATTGGTGTTCGGCGTCCAGCTCGGCTGGTTCCCGGTGACCTCCACGCAGGGCACCTGGAGTCAACTGATGCTTCCAGGATTCGTGCTGGGCTCGATGTCGATGGCCTACATCGCACGCCTGACCCGCAACTCGCTGACCGACAACCTCTCCGCCGACTATGTGCGCACGGCCCGCGCGAAGGGCCTCACACGCGGACGCGTCGTCGGCATCCACACCTTCCGCAACTCCCTGATTCCCGTGGTGACGTTCATCGGAGCCGACTTCGGTGCCCTGATGGGCGGAGCCGTCGTCACGGAGCGCATCTACAACATCCAGGGCATCGGCGGCTACATCTTCCATTCGATTCAGACGAAGGATGGCACCGCGGTGGTGGGAACGATCACCTTCCTCGTGATCGTCTTCCTCATCATGAACCTCATCGTCGACTTGCTCTACGGAGCCATGGATCCGAGGATCGCGCATGACTGAGCCCTGGCAGATTCCCACGGACGGCACGAACCAACTCGCTGCCCCGGAAGCGGGCGCGGAAGAGGACGCCGCTCCGGCCGGACCTCCCGAGAAGGAGGTGTCGCGCAGCCTCGGCCGTGACGCCTGGGACGATCTGAGGAAGCGTCCCGCGTTCTGGGTGTCGTCCGCGTTGATCGTCATCATGGTGCTGATGGCCGCGGCGCCCACTCTCTTCACGTTCTTCTCGCCCCAGCCCGACCCGACGTACGCCGACCTGTCCAAGGCCAGGCAGACGCCCTCGGCACAGGCCTGGTTCGGCTACGACGGCCAGGGCTACGACGTGTACTCGCGGACGATCTTCGGGGCACGCGCATCCATCCTCGTCGGCGTCCTGACGACCATCCTGACCACCATCCTCGGCAGCGTGGCGGGCCTGGTGTCCGGGTTCTTCGGCGGCTGGATCGATGCGGTCCTCAGTCGTCTGGGCGAGATCTTCTGGGTGATCCCGCTGCTGCTCGGCGGCGTGTTGTTCCTGTACACGTTCCCGTCCAACCTCAACACTCCCTACATGGTGGTCATCGGCAAGGTTGTGCTGGTGCTGTCGATCCTCGGCTGGCCGCGCATCGCGCGCATCATGCGCTCCACGGTGTTGCAGGTGAAGCCACTCGACTACGTCCAGGCCGCCCGGGCGCTCGGTGCCTCACCTTGGCAGATCATCGTCAAGCACGTCCTGCCCAACGCCTTCACTCCGGTCATCGTGGTGGCGACCATCGACCTCGGCGCCTACATCGCCACCGAGGCCACCCTGTCCTTCCTCGGCATCGGCCTGCAGCCGCCGACGATCTCGTGGGGCGTCGCGATCTCCGAGGCGTCCGGCCTCGGCCTGCTGCGCAGCGCGCCGCACATGCTGTTGTTCCCGAGCATCTTCTTGTCGATAACCGTCCTCGCGTTCATCATGCTCGGCGATGCCGTACGCGACGCGTTCGATCCGAAGGGCCGGTGAGGTTCTCATGACGCAGACTGCCACCGCAGGAACGGTGTCCCGTGGCACCGAGGCCGCGCTCGAGGACTGGTCGCCGGGAGACGGCCACCTTCTCGATGTCCACGACCTGCACGTCGAGTTCCGCACCCGCGACGGTGTGGCCCGCGCCATCAACGGCGTGAGCTTCCACCTCGACCCCGGCGAGTCGCTCGCGATCCTCGGGGAGTCGGGTTCCGGCAAGTCGGTGACCGCGCAGGCCATCATGGGCATCCTCGACACCCCACCCGCCTTCGTGACGGGCGGCGAGGTGCGCTTCCGCGGCGTGGACCTGCTGAAGATTCCCGACGACGACCGTCGCCACGTGCGCGGCCAACGCATCTCGATGATCTTCCAGGACGCCCTGTCCGCCCTGAACCCCGTGTTCACCGTCGGGTGGCAGATCGCAGAAATGTTCCGCGTCCATCGCGGCATGAACCGCACGGACGCCCGCGAGGCGGCGATCAAGCTGATGGAGCGGGTCAACATCCCCGGGGCCAGGCAACGCGCCGGCAACTTCCCGCACCAGTTCTCGGGGGGCATGCGCCAGCGGATCATGATCGCCATGGCACTAGCGCTCGACCCGGAGATCCTCATCGCGGACGAGCCCACGACCGCCCTCGACGTGACCGTGCAGGCCCAGATCATGGAGCTTCTCAAGGAACTGCAGACCGAGACCGGCATGGGGCTCATCCTGATCACCCACGACCTGGGCGTCGTGGCCGACGTCGCCGACCGCATCAACGTGATGTACGCCGGGCGCATGGTGGAATCCGCCCCCGTGCGCGAGCTCTACGCCTCCCCCGCACACCCCTACACCGAGGGGCTGCTGGACTCGATCCCCCGCCTCGATCAGACGGCCGGTGAGTTGGCCGCCATCGGCGGGCTTCCACCGAATCTGACCAGCATCCCGCCCGGCTGTGCGTTCAACCCGCGCTGCAAGTACGCCCGCGACGTGTGCCGGGTCGACCCGGTGCCCCCGCTGGTGGACCTCGGCGCCGGCCGGAGCAGCGCCTGCCACTTCACGCACGAGTTGCTGGAGGGGCGGCTCACGGTCACCGAGCCGGAGGTCATCGAGACGGTGCCGGCAGAGACGTCGGAGGGTTCGCATGAGTGAGGTCATCCTCCAGGCCAAGGGCCTGAAGAAGTACTACCCGATCCGCAAGGGCGTGTTCCGCCGGGTCGCGGGCCAGGTGAAGGCCGTCGACGGCGTGTCCTTCGAGCTGCACAAGGGCGAGACTCTCGGAGTCGTCGGCGAATCGGGATGCGGCAAGTCGACCCTCGGCCGACTGCTCGTCCAGCTCGAGAAGCCCACCGAGGGCACTGTCGAGTTCGAGGGGCAGGAGATCCGGCTCGGCAGCAACCAGATGCGGCGCCTGCGCCGCGACATCCAGATCGTGTTCCAGGATCCGTACACCTCGCTGAACCCCCGGATGACGGTCGGCGACATCATCGCCGAACCCCTGCTCATCCACCGCAGGGAGCTCGGCCTCAAGGGCGGCGAGCGCGACCGGGTGAAGGAACTGCTCGACCAGGTCGGCCTGAACCCCGAGCACATCAACCGCTATCCCCATCAGTTCTCCGGCGGGCAGCGCCAGCGCATCGGGATCGCCCGCGGTATCGCCCTCAACCCGAAGGTGCTGGTCTGCGACGAGCCGGTCTCGGCCCTGGACGTGTCGGTGCAGGCCCAGGTGGTGAACCTGCTCGAGAAACTGCAACGCGAGCTGGGTCTCACCTACGTGTTCATCGCACACGACCTGGCCGTCGTCCGCCACATCTCGCATCGCGTGGCCGTGATGTACCTCGGCGAGATCGTCGAGACCGGCGACAAGGACCAGATCTACGGCCATCCGATGCACCCGTACACCCAGGCGCTGCTGTCCGCGGCGCCGGTGCCCGATCCGGTGCTTCAGTCGAAGCGCGAGCGAATCGTCCTGTCGGGCGACGTGCCCAGCCCGGCCAACCCGCCCGCGGGATGCCGGTTCCACACACGGTGCTGGCGCGCCCAGACCAAGTGCGGCGTCGACCGTCCGGTCCTGGAGCTGAAGGACGCGTCCCAGAGCGGTCATGTCGTCGCCTGCCACTACGCCGAGGAGCTCGTCGAGGTCGTCACCGGCTGAGCACGTCGTTTCGACAAGCTCAACGACCGTTCCTTGAGCTTGTCGAAAGGACCCTCTCCGCCCACCAGAGGCCCTTGAGCTTGTCGAAAGGACCATCCCCGCCCACCAGAGGCCCTTGAGCTTGTCGAAAGGACCGCCCCCGCCCACCAGAGGCCCTTGAGCCCGTCGAAAGGACCGCCCCCGCCCACCAGGCCCTTGAGCTTGTCGAAAGGACCCTCCCCACCCACCAGAGGCCCTTGAGCCCGTCGAAAGGACCGCCCCCAACAGGCTCAACGGCCGCACCACCACCGGGCCACGTGCAGGGGGCGAATAAGGTGGATGCCATGCACCTCGTTCGCCCGCTCCGGCTCGTCCGCGTACTGGGGGCGGTCACCGCGGCGGTGCTGCTCGGGACGATCGGGCTCGCCCCCCGGGCGAACGCCGACGACGGGTGGGCGCAAGAGCCCGTGGCGTCGTCCGAGGCATCCGGTCAGGCTTGCGCGCGACTCATGTTCGTCGGCGTCCGGGGCTCCGGGGAAGATCCCGGGTACGGACGCACCATCACGGAGATCCGTGACCGCATCGGGGCGATGACAGACATCGAGGACGACGTCAGGCAGGTTTGGCTCGACTATCCGGCGGTCGCCCTCTCGGACTTCACGACCGACCAGTTGGAAGACCTGCTGTTCTCCTCCGACGACGCGTCGGAGGGCTACCGCGCGTCCGTGCTGAGTGGCGTCGACGAACTCCAGCGCCTTCTCGCGGACGAGGGCGGGCGCTGCCCGTCCGAGAAGGTGTTGCTGGTCGGGTACTCACAGGGTGCCGAGGTGGTGACCCGGACGCTCAGCGTCGATCCACTGGGCGATCGGCTCCTCGGTGCGGTGCTGGCCGGCAATCCGGCCCACTTCGAGGGCCAGCACGTCACCGAGGACGACTCGACGTCCTCGGAGTCTGCCTACGGCATGACGGCGGCGCTGGAATACCTACGGACGAGCGGGGTCTCCGCCGGCAGCACGCGGGATGCGCAGGTGCAGGGCATGATCGCCGCGCTCTTCGCGATGTACGACGGCGACGTGGACGCCACCGACATGGCGGGTGCGCTCGCCGAGAACCACCTCGATCTCGACGATTCCCTGACCTCCCGGGTGCACTCGGTGTGCATGGCCGGGGACATGATCTGCGACGCCGTGCCCACCCTGACGCGCATCCTGAGTTCGCAGACGACCTTCGACCAGGAACGCGAGCGGGCGCGTCCGCTGCACTCGAACTACTCGTCCGTGATGCCCCTGACGATGAACTGGCTCGAGGCGGCGCTGAAGCGCCTGGCGCTGGAGCCCGAGCCCTCCCCCACCCCGTCGCCGGGCGGCGGAACCACTGGCTGGTGGATCTGGGTGGTCGCCGGAGGTGGCGTTCTTCTCGTCGTGGCGGGGGCGGCGATCGTCTCGCACCGGCGGGGGCGTCCGGCCAAGCCCGGGAAGACCGCCGTGGACGACGGGGACGCCAGCGCGTCCGAAACCCACCAACCCTGATTTCCGCACATGGACACGCCAGAGCAAACGCTGTCCGCGGCGTCCCCGACCCGCTGGTGCGCAGAAATCAGGGTGGATGCCGCTGCCCGGGAGCACGCGACCTTCGTTTCCCGGAGTGAGTCTCCCACCGCACTTGCCAAAACAACATAAACGGGTGTAATACCAAACTAAACAACACTCCGGCTCGTGGGCCGGGTCCGCCGGACGATGCAGGGGAGCACCGTGTACGCAGAGGAGCGACAGCAGGCGATCGCGGCGATGGCCGTCCAATCCGGCCGGGTCTCCGTCGCCGAACTCGCCGCGCGCTTCAGTGTGACCACCGAGACCATCCGGCGCGACCTGTCCGCGCTCGAGGACGCGGGACAGCTCACCCGCGTGCACGGCGGGGCCATCCCCTCCGGCCGCATCAGGCTCGGCGAATCGGGGGTGAGGGCACGCGCGACCTCGCGTCCCCGCGAGAAGAACGCCATCGCACGCGCCGCACTGGCCCAGCTACCCCAGGACGCGGAGACGACCATCCTGGTGGACGCCGGGACCACGACCGCCCAGTTCGCCGAACTCCTTCCGGCGGGACGCGTCCGCACCATCGTGACGAACTCGGTGCCCATCGCGTCCGGCCTGGCCGCCCGCGAGACCGCCGAGGTGATACTGCTCGGAGGACGCGTCCGCGGCATCACGCAGGCGACCGTCGGGGACGAGGTCCTCAACGCCCTGCAACGCCTGCGCGTCGACCTGGCTTTCATCGGGACGAACGGGTTCAGCCGCATCCACGGGCTGTCGACCCCCGATCCGAGCGAGGCGGCCGTGAAACACGCGATGGTGGGCGCCGGGCAGCGCATCATCGTCCTCGCGGACTCGTCCAAACTCGAATCCGACTACCTCGTGAGCTTCGCAGGCATCGACGAGGTGGACATGCTGATCACCGACCAGGGGCTCGCTCCGCGCGCCCGCGCGACGTTCACCGAACTCGGGGTGGACGTCGTCCTCGCCTGAGATCCCGCCCACGACCCGAGAGGGTGAAGCCGCATGATCATCACGTTCACCGCGAACCCCAGCATCGACCGCACCGTGGCCCTGGACGCCCCGCTCGTCCGGGGCGAGGTGCAGCGCGCCGTCTCGGTCAGCGAGCAGGCGGGTGGCAAGGGGGTCAACGTCGCCAGCGTCCTGCAGTCGTCGGAGCGGGAGGCGCTGGCACTCCTGTCGTTCGACGACAGCGCGTTCACGGCGCTCGGCGCCCGGCACAAGGTCGCGTTCGGCATCGTCGGTGTGACCGTGGACGGGCCCTACCGTGTGCGGGTCAACACCACCATCACCGAGCCGGACGGGACGACGACCAAGATCAACGAACCCGGGCCCAGGTTGTCGGACGCGCAGGTCGCCGCGTCCACCGACGAGGTCGTCCGCCGGGCTCGGGAGACCGGGGCGACGTGGGTGGTGCTGTCCGGCTCGCTGCCCCCGGGGGCCCCGGCCGACTGGTACGCGACCATCGTCCGGCGGCTGCACCCCCTCGGCTGCAAGGTGGCCGTCGACACCTCGGACGACGCCCTCGACGCGACGATCGCCGCGCTGCCGGGCGCGTCATTCTCGCTCATCAAACCCAACAGTGACGAACTGGCGCAACTCACCGGCGGGGACGCCGCCGCGTTCGAGGCATCGGCGCGCGCGGGCGACGTGGGTGCGATCGTGGACGCCGCGACGGCGCTGCACGATCGCGGGATCGAGAACGTGCTCGTGACTCTGGGAGGAGCCGGCGCCGTGCTCGTGAACTCGCAGGGCGCATGGCAGGCCGGGGCACCGAGGATCGAGGTGCGCAGCACGGTCGGGGCAGGCGACTCGTCCGTGGCGGGCTTCATCCTGGCCGACGTCGCCGGGCGCACCCCCGATCGCTGCCTGGCCAGCGCGGTCGCCTACGGGTCGGCAGCCGCATCATTGCCCGGGACGACGCTGCCCGGGCCCGCTGAGGTGCACGTGGACGACGTGGTGGTGACGCGGCTCGCATGACCCCCGCCCAAGAGCCCTGAACGTCATCCACGTTGACGAGAATCGGGACGTCGTTTCCGCAGCACCCGGCGTGTCCGCGCGACGCGCCAGTGCTGGACGAATCGAGATCCCGATTCTCGTCGGATCAGCCCCCGCAGCGGCCCTCTGGTCACCCTCACGGGATTCGCGGACGCTCAGACCCGTGTGCTAGTCTTTCCAAGCTGGTCTCGCAAGAGACGCATGCGCGAGTGGCGGAATGGCAGACGCGCTGGCTTCAGGTGCCAGTGCCCTTTTTGGGCGTGGAGGTTCAACTCCTCTCTCGCGCACAAACCCAAAACCTCTGTTGACTAGATTCGTAGCCTAGTCAACAGGGGTTTTATCATGCCCACGCGTAGGCCAGGGGGACGGGGACCTAGGCTTCTGAGGGTCGCAGCCTCCACGTATCTCCCACGCTGACCGCTTCGACGCCAAACGCCATCAGCAACAGCGCTGCCTTCCACACGGAAGCAACCGCCGCCGAGGCATCGTGTCCAAGAACCCCTACCCGCTCAGGAAGCATTCTGCGTACGGCATTCCTATACCCCGCTAACCTGGCGCCAGGAGCGTCGCCGCTCGCCGCCGTACAGCACAGGGGGAGACCATGCCCCAGCAGCACCTTTCAGACCAACCCCGGTCCCTCGGGCCCGATCAGCTCGGCTTCGAGCCCGACCAGCCGTATGAGCCGGCCCAGCCACATCCACCGCTCCGGTCGCCACGGCCCATCCGAACCCGGGCATCGAAGCCGATCGTCGGTATCGGTATCGCGACGCTGGGTCTCCTCATCGGCACGAACGTCGGCACCAGTCCCGGGGAGTCACCGACACCGACCTCCACCATCCACGTCGTCATCGAGTTCGGCGCACCGACTCCGGAACCGACCACCGCCCAACCCACGGTCGTGCTCGAACGGACGACGCCAACCGGCATCGGCTCAGGCATGTGGGAGGTCGGCGTGGACATCCAGCCCGGCCAGTACACCGCCGAAGCCGAGGAGGACGACATCGCCGAATGCTTCTGGGCGCGTCTGTCGTCCTCCTCGCAGTTCATCGCAGGCGACGCCTCACGAGGGCGGCTGTACGCCACCGTCCGCCCCGACGACGCCTACTTCCTCACCACCGGCTGCACGCCCTGGGTGCCGACATAGCCCGATCGCCACGCGCCGAGGCGCGACCTTATGCGTCCCGATACCGCTTGGCGACCGCCAGGGCATGGACGAGTTGTGGCGCGCTGAACGGCTGCACGTACCCGGGGGTGTCTCGCTGGATGCGCCACCCCTCGCTCAGGGGCTGCACCGGCACCGGGTCGAAGCCGAAGGCGTCCAGCAGTCTCGCCACCACGCTCAGGGCCACAGCGCTGTCGGACGCCGCCACGAGCGCTCGCCGATCGGGGTCACCGGCCGGGCGACCCTCGGTGGTGATCTGGGCAGCGGGGATGTGGTTGAACGCCTTGACGACGAACGACCCGGGAAGGTGAGCCTGCAGCAATTCCGAGGTGGTCGTCGACTCGTCGTCCAGCACCGCGATCTGCCCGTCGCGTTGCGGGTAGTAGTTGTTCGTGTCGATGACGATCTTCCCGATCAGGGGCGTCACCGGGACGCTCTCGACCGCCTTGAGGGGGATGGTGACGACGGCCAGATCGGCCGCCTCGGCGGCTTCCTCCGGAGTCGCGGCGCGTGCGTGCGGCCCCAGCTCGTCGATGAGATCGGTGAGGGTCTCGGGGCCGCGCCGGTTGCTCACTACCACGTCGTAACCGAGCGACACTGCCTTGCGTGCTATCTGGCCGCCGATGTGTCCGGCGCCGATGAGCCCAATGGTTGTCATGCCATCCCCAACCACCTGCCGGGCCACGGCATTCCGCGTCTCCCGCTGTTCGGGAGCCCGGCTCGAGCGAGGTCCTTGCGTCGGCCTCGCGCCGACGCCTGTGTCCCTTCGACAAGCTCAGGGAGCGTCCGCCACCCGAGGATCGAGGACGAAGGAAGTCATCTCCCTTCGACAAGCTCAGGGAGCGTCCGCACGGGTTCAGGGGACGTCCGCACGGGTTCAGGGGACGTCCGCACGGGCTCAGGGAGCGTCCGCACGGGCTCAGGGAGCGTCCGCACGGGCTCAGGGGACGTCCGCACGGGCTCAGGGAGCGTCCGCAAGTGCCCGCCCGCCGGTCGTCACCGTGGCGGGGGGACGTCGGCACCGACCAGGGTGCTCCTCACGTCCGCGATGCGTCCACGCTCGTCGAGCCGCACCTCGTGGCGGCTCCCGCCCGGGTACCGGATCACCAGCCCGTCGGCGGTGCGCTCGAACCCGAGCCCGTGCCAGGCCGCATACGTCTCCAGCAGTTCGGCCGCCGGGGTCCCGGACGCGGACGCCGAATCGATCGCGACGCGTGGTAGAGCGACGGGGTCGGGCCGCGGCCAGGGCACCTGCTCGTCGTGGATGGTGAGGAACGCGCGTCCCGGGCCGTAGCTGAAGGTGTAGGTGGCGCGGGCACGCAGCCAGGCGAAGCAGGCGTAGAGCAACGGCCAGCCCGCCACCCCTCCTTCCGAGAGGGCCTCGTCCACAGGGAACTCGGCGGTACGCAGTTGCCAGGCCCGTTCGCGGTCCGGGCTCTCGTCCCGCAACCACCGCGCGGCATCCGTGACAGCCCGGTACCCGTCCGTCCCGTAAGCCGGATTTCCCCATGCCCACAGCCAGGTGCCCGCCCCGTAGGAGTGGGAACCCAGCAACTGCGCCTTCAGCCGCTTGTCACCGAGTTGGAGGATCCCCGTCCCGAGGTCGAGTTCGTAGTCGGGCGCCTCCCCGATCCAGGACGCGAACTGCTCCTGCGCCTCGTTGACCACGATGGCATGCCTTCCGCCGAATCGGTGCAGATCGCGATGATCGACCGGCGTGCCGGAGTCGATCGTGGGATACGTCGCATCGGTCATGCCCTCATTGTCGCCGACCACGGTTCAGCGGTTGCCCCTCCGCTTGTTGACGAGGTCGAATGCGACCGCCAGCAGGAGGACGAGACCCTTGATCGACTGCTGCCAGGCGGCGTCCACCGCGAGGATCGACAGCCCCATGTTCAGCACGCCCATGATCAGCGCACCGATGATGGTGCCCGACACCCGGCCGATACCGCCGCTGACCGCCGCGCCACCGATGAAGCAGGACGCGATGGCGTCCATCTCGTAGTTCTGCCCGGCGGCAGCCACCGACGCGCCGGAACGCGAGGTGGTGATGACGGCGGCGACCGCCGTCAGGAATCCCATGTTCAGGTACATCAGGAAGTGCGTCGCCCGGATGCTGATGCCCGACAGTCGTGCGGAGGCGATGTTGCCGCCGACCGCGTAGATGTGTCGGCCGAACACCGTCCGGCTCATCACGAAGTTGTAGACGAGCACCAGGATGCCGCAGATGATGAGGACGAAGGGTGTGCCGATCGCACTCTGTGCCAAGATGAACACGAAAGCGCCGATGACCAGGCTGATCACGATCAGCCTGCCGAGGAAGAGGCCTCCCGGCTCCACCCGCAGCTCGTTCTTCACCAGCGAGCGGCGCCTGCGCACCTCCGAGACGACGAATCCGACGATCAGCACCGCGCCGAGAGTGAGGGTGAACACGTCCAGCACGCCCATGTAGCCGAAGATCCCTAGGACGCCGCCGTTGCTGATGCGGACGAACCCGGACGGCAGGCCGGCGATGGTCTCACCGACCAGCACGATGGCCAGCCCACGGAACAGCATCATGCTGGCCAGCGTGACGATGAACCCGGGGATGCCGACATAGGCGACCCAGAACCCCTGCCATGCACCCACCACAAGGCCCAGCAGAACACCGATGAGCACAGCCACGCCCCACGGCAGATGCCAGTGCATCATCGCGATGCCCATGACACCGCCGAGGAACGCCACCACCGAACCGACCGACAGGTCGATATGTCCCGCGATGATGATCATCAGCATGCCGAGGGCGAGGACGATGACGTAGGCGTTCTGCTGCATGAGGCTCGCGACGTTGTTGGGGAGCAACAGCTTCCCGTCGGTGAGCACCTGGAAGAGCAACACGATGACCACCAGGGCCAGCATGATGCCGTACTGCCGCAGGTTGATCCGCTTGAGCGGGTTGCTGCCTGCCCGGGACGCGTCGTTGCCCGGGACGCTTGCCGTCTGCGTGGCGCTCATGCTGCCGGGTCCTCCTTCTGTTTGGTCATGTAGGTCATGAGGACTTCCTGGGTGGCGTCGGCCCGATCGACGACGCCGGTGATGTGCCCGTAGCTGAGCGCGTAGATGCGGTCGCAGATGCCGATGAGCTCCGGCAACTCGGAGGAGATCACGATGACTCCCTTGCCCGCGTCCGCCAGCGCGTTGATGTGTGTGTAGATCTCGTACTTCGCACCCACGTCGATGCCGCGTGTCGGCTCGTCCAGGATGAGCACGTCGGGAGCGGTGAACATCCACTTGGCCAGCACGACCTTCTGCTGGTTGCCACCCGACAGCGTCCCCACCTGGACGTCGACGCTGGGCGCCTTGATGTTGAGCCTGCCCCGGTACTCCTCACCCACGGTGTACTCGGCCGCGTTCTGCACCACCCCGGCCCGGCTCACCTTGCGCAGTGCCGCCAGCGTGGTGTTGTGCTTGATGTCGTCCAGCAGGTTGAGCCCGAAACGTTTGCGGTCCTCGGACGCGTACGCCAGCCCCGCGTCGATCGCCTCCTTGACGGAGCGCAACTCGACGTCCTGGCCGTTGACCGTAAGCCGGCCGGAGATGTCCCTGCCCCAGGAGCGCCCGAAGATGCTCATGGCGAGTTCGGTGCGCCCCGCCCCCATGAGCCCTGCGATGCCGACGATCTCACCACGCCGGACGAACAGGTTCGCCTTGTCGATCACCACCCGATCGGGCACCACAGGATGGTGGACCGTCCAGTCGCTGACCCGCAGCACCTCGTCGCCGGGATGCGACTCGTGGTCGGGGAAGCGGTTGTCGATGCTGCGTCCCACCATGTCCCGGATGAGCATGGCCTCGGTGACAGGCTCGGGACCGTGCATGTCGTAGGTGCGCACCGTGCGACCGTCACGCAGGATCGTCGTCGAATCGGCGACGGCGCGGATCTCGGACAGCTTGTGGCTGATGATGACGCAGGTCACCCCGTTGTCCCGCAGTCCTCTGATGAGGTCGAGCAGAGCTGCCGAGTCGTCGTCGTTGAGTGCCGCGGTCGGTTCGTCGAGGACGAGCAGCTTCACCCGCTTCGACAGGGCCTTGGCGATCTCGACGAGCTGCTGCTTGCCGACGCCGATGTCGATCACCGTGGTGTCGGGTGGCTCGTCGAGCCCGACGCGCGTCAGGAGCTCCTGGGCGGCCCTGTTCGTGACGGCCCAGTCGATCACGCCGCGGTTCGCGCGCTCGTTGCCGAGAAAGATGTTCTCCGCGATCGACAGATAGGGGCTGAGTGCCAGTTCCTGCTGGATGACGACGATGCCGTCGTGCTCGCTGTCGCGAATCGTCCGGTACTGGGCCGGGCGTCCCTCGAACCGGATCTCGCCCTCGTAGGTGCCGTACGGGTAGACGCCCGAGAGCACCTTCATGAGCGTCGACTTGCCCGCGCCGTTCTCTCCGCAGATCGCGTGGATCTCTCCGCGCCGTACCTGGAAGGTGACATCGGACAGGGCTTTGACGCCCGGAAACGTCTTCGTGATGGACCTCATCTCCAAGATGTGGTCCGGTTCGCCTGCCACCGGCCCGTCGGCCTGCGGCTGCTCACCATCGCTGTGTGGATTCATGCACAACCTCTTTGTCGTGATCCCAGTCGTGTCCCGGGCAGGCGGGTCACCCCGCCCGCCCGGGACACACTTACGGGTAGGTCACAGACCCAGGTCACCGGCTGTGTAGAAGCCGGATTCGATCAGGGTGTCCTGGATGTTGTCGCTGGTGACGACAACCGGGTCGAGCAGGTAGGTGGGCACGTCCTTCACACCGTTGTTGTAGGACGACGTGTCGTTGACCTCGACGGTCTCACCCTCGACGATCTGGTTGACCATGACAGCCACGCGCTCTCCGAGCTGGCGGGTGTCCTTCCAGACGGTCATCGACTGGCGACCGGCGATGATGTTGAGGACGTTGGCCTTGTCGGCGTCCTGACCGGTCAGGATCGGGTAGTCGGCACCGGGCTCGTACCCGGCGCCCTGCAGGGCCTGGGCGATGCCGAGGGCCAGCGAGTCGTTCGGTGACAGGACGACATCGAGCTTCTGGCCACCGGCGTAGAACGTGTTGAGCCGGTTCTGCATCTCGGACTGGGCCGTGTCGGAGCTCCATCCCTGGACGCCGATCTGAGTCCATTCGTCGTTCGAGGCGGGGGCCTTGCCCGAGGGCACGGTGATGTCACCCGACTGGATCAACGGGTTGATGACGTCCCAGGCACCGGAGAAGAAGAACTTCGCGTTGTTGTCGTCGGGCGAGCCTGCGAACGGCTCCAGGGTCACAGGCTTGTCGAGCGATGCGATCTGGTCCGCGATGTACTCGCCCTGCATCTGACCGACCTTGTAGTTGTCGAAGGTGGCGTAGTAGTCGACGTTGGCGCTCTGGTTGATCAGGCGGTCATAGGCGATGACCGTGATGCCCTTGCTCTTGGCGGTCTCGAGCACGGGAGCCAGCGCGCTGCCGTCGATGGACGCGATCACGAGCACCTTCGGATCCTGGTTGATCATGTTCTGGATCTGGGTGATCTGCTGGTCGACCTTGTTGTCGGCGTACTGCAACGTGGTCTGGTAGCCGTCCGCCTTCAGCAGTTCCTCCAGGTGGGCGCCGTCCTTGTTCCAGCGCTCGAGGGACTTCGTCGGCATCGCGATGCCGATGAGCGTGCTGCTCTTGTCTGCGGCTCCGCTCGAGGCGCTGCTCGCCTCGCCGCCACGCGTCCCGCTGCACGCGGTGAATGCCAGCACCACCGCAATTATCGGGGCGAGAAGTGTGAATAGTCTGGGCCTCATCAGCCTCATCCTTCCTGTGGGTTCTCGGCTTCACTGCCGGATCCGCGGTCACCACACAGTGGCCTTTTGTTCTTCGGCGAAACTATTTCATCGCACCCCCGAAGCGCAAGCCCCAGGAAGAGATTCGATACCCCTTCGTGACCTTTGGCAGCCAACCCGGTGGAGCAGGTGCTCTCAGCCGTCCTGCACCTGTTCCGCGATCCACCGCGCGGGGTCGTCCAGCACCTGCTCAAGGACGCGGTACGCGGCACCCGTGGACGCCGGGAGAAGATCGGGCCGCGCGGGCAACAGGACGACCGACTCGAAGTCGGCCCACAGCAGATGCTCGGCGATGATCCGGTGGATCTTCGGCAGCGTCCATGGCGCGATGTCAGCCAATGAGGTGCCCAAGACCACCTGCCGCATGTCGAGGATGTTGAGCGTGTTGGCGATCGCGATGCCCAGCGCCCAGGCTGCCTGGTCGACCGCCCGCGACGCGTCGGGGTCGTGCTCGCGCAGCAGTTCGAGAAGACGATCGGAGTCGAAGCTCGTCTCGAGTCCGGCGGCCTCCTGGACGGCCCAGCGTCCCGCATACCGCTCGAGGCACCCGCGCGACCCGCAGGCGCACTCCGGCCCGAGCGGGTCGATCGTCATGTGCCCCATCTCGCCCGCCCATCCGTGCTGGCCGCGTTGCACCTGGCCACGCTCGACGATCGCGGAGCCCACGCCGACGTCGCCCGCGATGAACAAGAATGTCGGATCAGCCACCAATCTGCCTGGGGCAAGGCGTGACACTGCCAGTGCCTGAAGATCGGCGTCGTTGTCGACCACGAAATCGACGCCCAGACGCGCGAACGCGCGTCCCATGAGATCGGCGGGCACCACATCGCGCCATCCGAGATTGGGAGCGAACCTGATCTGGCTCAGCCCGCTGACGAATCCGGGTGCGGCCAGGCAGACGCCGCACAGCCGGAGCCCGGGATGACTCGACATCACGCGGCGCACCATGCTGGCGGCCCGTTTGCCCAACTGTTCGAACCGCTCGCCCGGGGTGGCGCCGCGGGTGTCCTCCGACGTGACGAACTCGCCCAGGATGGTCCCCGCCAGGTCGATGACCCGCCCGGCCGTGTGGTCGATGTTGATCTCCAGGCCGACGGCCGCCACGCTGGCTGCTGCGGGACGCAGCTGGGTGCCGGGCCTGCCGGGCTGCCCGCTCTCCGCGGGCCCGGCCTCCTCGACCAGTTGCGCACCTATCAGCTCGGAGACCAGACGCGAGACAGTGGCCCGCGTGAGACCGGTCCGGGCGGACAACTCGGCGCGGGTCAACCCGCCGCCCGCACCCCACAGCGTCTGCGCGACCACCCGGAGGTTCTGGTCGCGCAGGGACGATTGGTTGAGCGCGCCATGGCGCCCACGGCGGGCTTCCACCCGCGCAGACTATCCGACGCCGATTGACGACGCCCCATTGCCCACGTATGTTTTGTGGAAAAACAATCTAGGAGGCAATCGCAATGGCGCGCAAACCAACCAAGCAGGACAAGTTCTCATTCGGGCTGTGGACCGTCGGCTGGCCGGCCTCGGACCCCTTCGGCGACCCGACTCGTACTCCTGCCGACCCCTGGGACGCGGTCGCGGAGCTCGCCGAACTCGGCGTGTGGGGCATCACCTTCCACGACGACGACGTCATTCCGTTCGGCACCGGCGACGCCGAGCGCCGCGACCGGATCGACCGCCTCGCCGAGGCGTGCCGCGCGCACGAGATCGTCATCGAGATGGTGACCACCAACACGTTCACCCACCCGGTCTTCAAGGACGGCGGGCTCACCTCGAACGACCGGGGGGTCCGCCGGTTCGGGCTGCGGAAGATCCTTCGCCAGGTCGATCTCGGAGCCGAGCTGGGCGCGAACATCTTCGTGATGTGGGGCGGACGCGAGGGCTCCGAGTACGGCGCCTCCAAGGACTTCAAGGCCGCCTTCGACAGGTACGCCGAGGGCATCGACACGGTCGCGGCCTATATCAAGGAGAAGGGCTACGACATGCGCATCGCGCTGGAGCCCAAACCCAACGAGCCCCGCGGCGACATCCTGCTGCCCACCGTCGGGCACGCACTCGGGCTCATCGCGAACCTGGAGAACGGCGACATCGTGGGCGTGAACCCGGAGGTCGGGCACGAGCAGATGGCCGGGCTCGACTACACAGCCGGCATCGCTCAGGCGCTGTGGGCGGGCAAACTGTTCCACATCGATCTCAACGGTCAGCACGGCCCGCGCTTCGACCAGGACCTGGTGTTCGGCCACGGCGACCTGACCAGTGCCTTCTTCACCGTCGACCTGGTCGAGAACGGCTTCCCGGGCGGAGGCCCCACCTACGACGGCGCGCGACACTTCGACTACAAGCCCTCGCGCACGGACGCGGGCCGCTCGGTGTGGGACAGCGCGTCCGCCAACATGGCCACCTACCTCGCCCTCGCGGACGCGGCGAAGGAGTTCCGCGCCGACCCGCGCGTCCAGGAGGCCATGGAGTACGCCGGGGTGTTCGAACTCGCCCGACCGACGCTGGGAGCAGGCGAGTCGCTGAGCGATCTCCTGGCCGACCGGACGGCGTTCGAGGACTTCGACGCGCAGTCCGCAGGCGAGCGCGACTATGGGTTCGTCCGCCTGAATCAGCTTGCCATCGAACACATCCTGGGCGTCGCGCGGTAGCGGCACCCCGACTAGAGTGAGGCATCGTGACGCTGGTAGCGGGGGTCGACAGTTCGACCCAGTCGTGCAAGGTCGTGGTCAGGGATGCCCGGGACGGTCGGATGGTCCGCCACGGCTCAGCCTCGCATCCCGACGGCACCGAGGTCGACCCCCGCTACTGGCTCGACGCGCTCGACCGGGCGATCGCGGCGGCCGGGGGCCTGGACGATGTCGCGGCCCTCAGCGTCGCCGGGCAGCAGCACGGCATGGTCGTCCTCGACGACCGTGGTGAGGTGATCCGGCCGGCCCTCCTGTGGAACGACACCCGGAGCGCACAGGCCGCGGCGTCCCTCACCGACGAACTGGGCGGCAAGGGGCCCTGGGTACAGGCCACGGGCAGCGTCCCGGTCGCCTCGCTGACGGTCTCCAAGCTCCGCTGGCTCGCCGACCACGAGCCCGGCAACGCGCGTCGCGTGGCGGCGGTCGCCCTGCCGCACGACTGGCTCACCTGGCATCTGCGGGGCGGCCCGTCACTGGGCCTCGAGGCGCTGACCACCGACAGGTCGGACGCGTCCGGCACCGGATACTTCGACCCGGCGACGAACCGGTACGAGCGGGAACTCCTGGCGCTCGCTCTTCGCCGGGACGAGGCCGACGGCATCGTCCTGCCGCGAGTGCTGTCCGGTGCCGAGCGGGCCGGGACGACGCCCGCCGGAGCCGTCGTCGGGGCCGGTTGCGGCGACAACGCGGGGGCGGCGCTGAGCCTGCAGATGACACCCGGCGACGTCTCGGTCTCGATCGGCACGTCCGGGGTGGTCGCCGCGATCAGTTCAACACCCGTGCGGGACGCCACCGGCGCGATCAACGGGTTCGCCGACGCCACGGGCAACTTCCTGCCGCTGGGGGTCACCCTCAACGCGGCGCAGACCCTCGACGTCGTCCGGGACCTGCTCGGCGTCGGGTACGAGGAGTTCGACGCCCTGGCCCTCGGGGCGCCCGCCGGCGCGGGCGGGCTCACCCTCGTCCCCTACTACCAGGGGGAACGCACCCCCAACCTGCCCCGCGCCACCGCATCCCTGGTGGGCATGACCCTGGCCGGCCTCAGCCGGGCCAACCTCGCGCGCGCCGCGGTCGAGGGCCTCCTGTGCTCGCTCGCGGACGCCCTGCGCCTGTTCGTCTCGCACGGCATCCCGGTCGCGTCCGTGCGGCTCATCGGCGGCGGGGCCAGGTCGAGGGCCGTGCAGCGCATCGCCCCGGCGGTGTTCGGCATGGACGTGCTGGTGCCCGAGCCCGGCGAGTACGTGGCCGACGGGGCGGCCCGGCAGGCGGCCTGGGCGCTGGACGGCGAACTGCCCGACTGGCTCGGCCTCGGCGGGGGGTCCGTGCCCCGCGTGACGGCCGAGCCGACACCCCAGGTGCTCGACGCCTATCGCGAGCGGGCCGGGTTGCACGCCGACCGCCCTTTACTCTGACGACCTCGTCCTGACAACGGTCGACGAGGGTAGGCATGGCTAGGACGAGTCGTTACCTACGGTAGCGTAGGCTGGAGATCGCTCACAGCGACCGACAGCGAGGCAGCCCACATGACTTCGATCGACGACCTCTGGACCGCCGCCTACGATCCGCACGTGCCCCGGCATCTCGACTATCCCGGGGGATCGCTGATCGACGCCTTCGACCGGTTCACGAGCCGGTTCGCGGAGCAGACCGCCCTGGACTTCTTCGGGCGGCCGACCACCTACGCACGGTTGCGCCGCGACGTGGGCCGGGTGGCCGGGCACCTGCACGATCTCGGCGTCGGGCCCGGCGACCACGTGGCCCTGCTCATGCCGACCTGCCCTCAGCACGTCATCGCGTTCTACGCCGTGCTCGCATGCGGGGCCACGGTCGTCGAACACAATCCCCTGTACACGACCCGCGAACTCACCCCGCTGTTCGCCGACCACCGCGCGAACGTCGCCATCGTCTGGGACAGCGCCGCCCCGTCCCTGCAGGCGCTCCCCGCCGCCATCCGCCCTCGCACGATCGTCTCGGTCAACCTCGTCGAAGCCATGCCGCTGTCGAAACGGCTCCTGCTGCGACTGCCGATCAGCAAGGCGCGACGGTCCCGTGCCCAGCTGTCGGTCCCCGCGCCGGGGACGATCAGGTTCCGTGAACTGCTCGCCCCGCACCCCGCACCGCCCCGCGCGCTGCGTCCCCGGCCGGAGGACCAGGCCCTGCTGCTCTACACCTCGGGCACGACCGGTACCCCCAAGGGCGTTCCCCTGACCCACACGAACCTGCTGGCGTCCACCACCCAGGCCATCGCCTGGATGCACGTGCTGCGTCCAGGACGCGAGGTCTTCCTCGCCTGCCTGCCGCTGTTCCACGTGTTCGGGTGCTCGCTGTCGATGAACGCCGGGCTGACGATCGGCGCCGCCGTGCATCTCATCCCCAAGCCCGAGACCGGGCTCATCCTGGACGCGATCAAGCGCCGGACGCCGAGCGTGGTCATCGGCGTCCCGCCCCTGTTCGAGCGCATCGCCCACGGCGCCGCGGAGCGCGGGGTGAGCCTGCGCGGCATCGCCGTCGGCATCAGCGGTGCCATGTCGCTGCGCGGCGAGCTGATCGACCTGTGGGAGAACGCCACCGGCGGCTTCCTGATCGAGGGATACGGGCTGTCCGAGTGCTCACCCATCGTGGCCGGCAATCCGGTCAACACCACGCGCACGGCGGGATCCATCGGCGTCCCCTTCCCCGACACCCGGGTGCGCCTGGCCGACCCGGCCGACCCCGGTCGCGATGCCGCACCGGGCGACCCCGGCGAGATCCTCGTCAAGGGACCGCAGGTCTTCGGTGGATACCTCGATCGCCCCGCGGAGACCGCGGCGGCCTTCCACGACGGCTGGTTCCGCACCGGCGACGTGGCGGTCACCGACGAGCGCGGCTTCCTGCGGATCGTCGACCGCATCAAGGAGGTCGTGATCACCGGCGGCTTCAACGTCTATCCCTCGGAAGTCGAGGCGGCGATGCGGGGACACGACGGCATCGAGGACGTGGCGGTCGTCGGGCTCGCCAACGAGTTCGGGGCCGAAGAGGTGGTGGCCGCCGTCGTCACCAGGGACGGGCTGCTGCCCGACCTGGAAGACCTGCGGCGCTCGGTGAAGAAGCGGCTGGCCGCCTACAAGGTGCCCCGGCGGGTCTTCGTCCTTCCCGAACTGCCCCGCAACGAGATGGGCAAGGTGCTTCGCCGGGAGGTGCGGGGCCACGTCGACTCCCTCGATCTCTCCCAGCGGCTGGCCTCGTTCGCCCCGGAGCTCAGGGTCAGGCTGGAGGAACTCGGGCCTGGTATCCGGGACCGTCTGGAGGAACTCGGCCCCGAGATCCGCGAGCACCTGGAGTCCCTGGACGCCGACCTGCGTGCCTACCTCGAGTCCCTGGGGCCCGGGATACGGGAGCGCCTGGCGGGCTTCGACCTGCAGAAACGTCTCGACCTGCTGCTGCCCCGGGCGGCGAGCGCCGTCTGAGCCCGGCCCCGGCGGCGGGCCCTCAGTTCCGGCGGTGCCGCGGCCGCAGCCTGACCGCCGGCATCGGCGGAGCCGGATACGCGGGCTCGTCGTCCGTGCGCGGCGTCAGCGGGAAGTTGCCGGCGTTGTCGCCGCCGGTCTCGGCACCGATGGCGAGCTGCCAGTTCGCCCGCCACCTGACGATCTCGTCGTGGCTGCGCCCGACGAAGTTCCACCACATCACGATGTCGGCGTCCAGTGGCTTGCCCCCGATGAGGATCGCGGTGACCACGCGGCCGGGCTCCGCGTCCGCCGACAGGGTGAGAGTGCTTCGTCCCGGAGGCGCGTAACCGAGCCGGCCCCTCGGCACCTCCACGCCCTCGATGCGGGCGGCGCCGCTGTCGGCGAGCAGCCCGAACTCCCAGCTCTCGTCCACGTCGACGACCAGCGGGGTCTCGTTGGTGAACCGGATCTCGGCCCCCACGAGCGGCGAATGCACCTCGACGGGCGATTCCGCGTCCCCGAACCGGCCCACGAACACGGCGACCTCGTGGTCGTCCATGCGCACCGGCTCGGGTGCGAAGTGCTCGAACCGGGGATCGACGAAACGATGCGAATCGGGTAGCGCGATCCACAGCTGCACACCGTGCAGCGGCTCGGGCCCCACCGAGTACTCGGTGTGCGTGATCCCCCAGCCCGCGGTCATCAGATTGACCTCTCCCGGCAGGACGACGGCCTGGGTGCCCAGCCCGTCGCGATGCTCGATCTCACCCGAGAACAACCAGGTGACGGTCTGCAGGCCCGTGTGAGGGTGCGGGGCCACGCGCATGGACGCGTTCGCCTGCCCGTCCCCGACGTCCTGCCCGAAGTGATCGAGGAAACACCACGCCCCGACGAGGCTCAACGCACGTTGGGGAATCGCCCGCTCGACCTGCATCGCGTCGCCCGTGCCCAGCGGCACCGTCCGCGGCTCAACAACCTCGATCTGCGTCACGTGCACCAGTATGACCGCGGCCCGCAATCAGTGTGGAAGATTGTGGTTCGACTACGCACCACAATCTTCCACACTGATCCCGATTCCGGTGGCCGGGCTCCCCCCACCTATTCCGCACACGGGAGGCTCTCATGTGCGACCCTGATGGCAGGCCACGATAGAACAGGATTCAACCATGCTGACGATGCATCCGTACCTGAGCTTCAATGGCAACGCCCGAGAGGCCACGACGTTCTACCAGGAGGTCTTCGGCGGAAAGCTGACGGTCTCGACCTTCGGTGAGTACGGGGCGGACGGCATGCCCCCCGAGGGCGTCATGCACGCCGAACTCGCCACCGACCACTTCGTCCTCTATGCGTCGGACGCCTTCACGGGCTCCGCGGAGACCTGGCGGGGCCAGCGCATCGCGCTCGCACTCATGGGCGACGAACCCGGCACCGACCTCGAACTCGCCACCCGGTGGTTCGACAGGCTCGCAGTGGACGGGACGATCGGTCAGCCACTCGCCGAGCAGCTCTGGGGCGACGTGTATGGCCAAGTCACCGACAAGTACGGGATCGATTGGATGGTGGACGTCGGCCAGGCCGGCCAGGGCTGAGACTGGCAACAGGGCGGCAACCTTCGAGCCCGAGGCCGCGCCATGGATAGTATCCCCGCATGGTACAGGTCTCTGTGCTCGACCTCATCCCCGTACGACAAGGGCAGTCGACGGGCCACGCGGTAGCGGCATCGGTGTCGCTCGCCAAAGTGGCCGACCGGGCGGGTTGTACCCGCTACTGGGTGGCCGAGCATCACAACACGCCCGCAATCGCATCCACCAACCCTCCCGTACTGATCGGGATGCTCGCGTCCCAGACCAGCCAGCTCATCGTCGGCTCGGGCGGCGTCATGCTGCCGAACCACGCGCCGCTGGTGATCGCCGAGCAGTTCGCACTGCTGGAGGCCGCCTTTCCGGGGCGGATAGATCTCGGAATCGGACGGGCACCGGGCACCGATCCGGTGACGAGCTGGGCGCTGAGGGGCGGAACCGACGACCAGACCCTGGTGGAGTTCCCGAACTGGGTCGAGCAGGTGATCGCCATGCTGGGGCCCACCGGCGTCCAGGCCGACATCGGCACCCGGCGGGTCGCGATCCACTCGACCCCGGCACCCACCAGCGTGCCCGCGGTATGGCTGCTGGGATCGTCCGACTACTCGGCCCGCCTGGCGGCACGGCTGGGTCTGCCCTACGTCTTCGCCCACCACTTCACCGGCGAGGGCACGGACCAGGCGCTGGCCCTGTACCGGCACGAGTACCGGGGCGAAGGACGTCCGACGACCTTCATCACCGTCAATGTGGTCGTCGGCCGCGAGCCGGGTGAGGCGGAACGCCTCGCCCGCCCCCACCTCTACTCGATCGCCAACCTGCGCCTGGGACGACCGCTCGAGCCGCTCATGAGCGTCGAGGAGGCCGAGACGGCGGTGCCCCCCGTGTCCGAGGAGAGCCTCGCCGCCCTGGCATCCCCATGGCTCATCGGCGAGGCGCACGAGGTGGCCGAGGCCATCTTCGCGCTGGCCGATCGGTTCACCGTGGACGAGGTGATGATCCAGCCCGTGGCGGGCAACTACCGTGACGACCCGCAGTCGATCAACCGGGCACGCGAGTACGCCGTGAAGGAACTCGCCACCCGGCTGGTGGACAGCCGCTGACGGGCGCCGGGACGCCGACTCACAGCTTGCGCAGGTGGAAGCCGCCGTCGACGTTGATGACCTCCCCGGTCGAGTACAGGAAGGCCCCGCCGACCAGCCCGCTGATCGCCAGCGCCACGTCGGACGGCTGGCCCCAGCGGGCGATCGGGAAGGCGTCCTCCTTCTCGATCATGCGGGTGTACTTCTCGTGGACGACCTGGGTCATCGGGGTGTCGATGACACCGGGCCGCACCTCGTACACGTAGACCCTGTCGGGTGCCAGGCGCCTTGCGAAAGTCCTGGTCAGCATGGCCACGCCGGCCTTCGACACGGCGTACTCGACACGGTCGGTCGCGATGACGTAGCTGTTGAGCGAACCGTAGTTGACGATGTAGCCGCGCACGCCGTCGACGATGTCCTGGTCGGTCATGACGCGTGCCACCTGCTGGGTGAGGAAGAAGTTCGCCTTGAGGTTGGTGCCCAGGACGAAATCCCACGACTCCTCGTCCACCTCGAGAAGGTCGCGGCGCACCCGCGGGGCCACACCGGCGTTGTTGACGAGCACGTCGATGCGTCCGAACCGCTCCTGTGCCCCGCTGACGAAGGCCTCCCGGTCGGCGGGCGAGTTCAGGTCGCCGGACATCGCCCAGAGACGGTGATCCTGCGCGACGAGGTCGGCGAACCCGGGATCAGCGCGTTCCAGGTCCTTCTCAATCACCGCTACGCGGCACCCTTCCGACAAGAACTGCTGGACGACGCCCAGGCCGATACCCCGGCCCCCGCCGGTCACGAGCACCGTGCGCGGACGATCGGCTCCCGCCTGTGTGGCATCTGTCATCGGTCACTCCCCCGTGTACCGCGCCGGGCGCTTCTCGAGGAACGCCGTGAGGCCTTCGCGGGCGTCGGTGGTGGTGAGCAGGAAGGCGAGCATGGCGGCGTCCCGCTGCAGCACCTGCTGGGGCGAGAGCCCCGCCGACATGCCGATCATCTCCTTGGTCGCCCGCATGGTGAGGGGTGCGAAGCCGGCCAGCTTGGCCGCGAGTTCGTCGGTGCCGGCACGCAACGCGTCCACCGAGTCGAACAACCGGTAGACCAAGCCGTTCGCGAGGGCCTCGTCCGAGGTGATCATCTCGCCGGTGAGCATCATCGCGGCTGCCCGGGACTGGCCGATGAGACGTTGCAGGCGCTCGGTGCCACCCCACCCGGGCACCATGCCGATGTTCATCTCGGGCAGGCCGAACTTCGCATTGGCGCTGGCGATCCTGATGTCACAAGCCATGGCGATCTCGAGTCCGCCGCCGAGGCAGTACCCGTTGACGGCCGCGATCGTCGGGACGTGAAGGTTCTCGATGCGCGTGAACAACGTGTGGCCGACCTCGATGTGCCGGTAGGCGAGAGCCGGCGTGTAGGCGACCAGTTCGTTGATGTCGGCACCCGCGACGAACGACTTGGGCCCGGTACCGGTCACCACCAGGACGCGGATGCCCGGGTCGCGCTCGATGCCGTCCATGATCTCGTGCATCCGCTCGCACACGGGGATGCTCAACGCGTTCCGCTGTGCCGGACGATCGACGACCAGCGTGGCCACCGACCCCTCGCGCTCGACACGAATGTCCTCGCCGCTTCCGGCGGCGAACCGTTCACTCACTGCTGTTCTCCGTTCCTCCAGCTCGGTCTCCCCAACTCGGCCATGAGCTTGGAAAGCGCTTTCAGCGTAGCATGGGGCAACCCGTCCGGCCCCACGGAGTACGGCGACGAGCCGCGGGCGACCAGCCCGGAACCCAGGACGGCGCCCCGCCCCGCGAACGGGACGAGACGCCGTCTGGATGAGTCGGCGACCGAAGTCACCTACCAGGGCCTCCGGGCCTGCCGGAGGACGCCTGAGTCTGTCGAAGGAGCACTCCTGTCGTTTCGACAAGCTCAACGACCACCTCCGCGATGACCCCTGAGCCTGTCGAAGAAGCACTCCTGTCGTTTCGGCAAGCCCAACGACCACCTCTGCGATGGCCCCTGAGCTTGTCGAAGGGCAACGGCCGTCCGAGCGGCCGCTAGCGGTCGACGCGGGCCGAGCCGCCGCCCGCCAGCTTCTTCACCTCGGCTGCGGTGGCCATCGAGGTGTCGCCCGGGGTGGTCATCGCGAGCGCGCCGTGCGCCGCACCGAAGTTCACGGCGACCTCGAGCGGCTCACCCGTCAGGAGGCCGTAGACCAGGCCGGACGCGAAGGAGTCGCCACCACCGACGCGGTCGAAGATCGCCAGGTCGTTGCGCTGGGCCGCCTGCACCAGGCCTGCGTCCGCCGACCAGGCGATGGCCGACCAGTCGTTGATCGACGCGGACTTCACCGCGCGCAGGGTGGTGGCGATGACCTTGAGGTTCGGGTAGGCCTTGGCCACGTTCTCGACCATGCGGCCGAAGCTGTCCACCGGCAGGACGGTGAGGTTCTCGTCCACGCCCTCGATCTGGAAGCCCAGGGCGGCGTCGAAGTCCTCCTCGTTGCCGATCATGACGTCGACGTACGGGGCGACGGCGCGGTTGACCTCGCGCGCCTTGTCCTGCCCGCCGATCGACTTCCACAGGCTCGGCCGGTAGTTGAGGTCGTAGCTGATCTTCGTCCCCGCGGCCTTGGCGGCCTTGCAGACGTCGATGACCGCCTGGGCGCTGACCTCCGACAGGGCCGCGTAGATGCCGCCGGTGTGCAGCCAGCGCACACCCTGCTTGTTGAAGACGGTGTCGAGGTCCCAGTCACCGGCAGCGGTCTGCGCGATGGCGGTGTGACCGCGATCGGAGACGCCCTTCGACCCGCGGACGCCGTAGCCACGCTCGGTGAAGTTGAGCCCGTTACGCACCGTGCGGCCCACGCCGTCGTCACCGACCCAGCGGATCAGCGACGTGTCGACGCCACCGGCCTCGACGTAGTTCTCGACGAGGTGACCGACCTCGTTGTCCACCAGCGCGGTCAGCACCCCCGCGCGCAGCCCGAACACCTTGTGCAGGCCGCGCACGACGTTGTACTCGCCGCCGCCCTCCCACACGGTGAACGTCCGCGCGGTGCGGATCCGGGTGTCACCCGGGTCGAGGCGCAGCATGACCTCGCCGAGGCTCAGAGCGTCCCAGCGGCATTCCTCGGCGGGACGAAGCCCGAGATCGACACTCACTTGCCCTCTCCCGTCAGCTCGGCGACCAGGGCCACCGCCTCACGGACCAGACCCTCGATCTTGTCGAACTCACCGGCGTCCACGACCTTGGCCGGCACCATCCAGGAGCCGCCGACAGCGGGGATGCACTTCAGGGCGAGGTACTCGCCCAGGTTGCTGGTGCTCACCCCGCCGGTGGGCACGAACGAGATGTCGCCGAACGGGGCGGACAGGCCCTTGATGGCAGCGGCGCCACCGTAGACGTTGGCGGGGAAGAACTTGACGGTCTTGAGGCCGAGCTGCTCGGCGAGGAGGATCTCGCTCGGGGTGACCGCGCCGGGCAGCACGGGGACGCCCAACTCCTGGGCGCGCGTGACGATGTCGGCACGCAGCCCCGGGCTGACGATGAAGGTGGCACCGGCGTCCACGGCCTGGTCGACCTGGGCGACCGTGCGCACCGTGCCCGCGCCGACGATCAGGTCGTCACGCTTGGCGAGGATCTTGATGGAATCGGCGGCGGCAGCGGTGCGGAAGGTGACCTCCGCGACCGGAAGGCCGCCGGCCACCAGCGCGTCACCGAGACCGGACGCGTTGGCGGCATCGTTGAGCACCACGACGGGTACGATGCGGTGCTTGGTGATGTCGTCGAGAGCGACGCTCATGTGCACTCCTCAGGAGATTCGCCAGCCGACCGGGGCTGGCACCGGTTCGATCCCGACAGCTGATTGGCCAAATCGCCCGCCAACGTCGGCGTTTCGCTCAGTGAAACCATCGGGTCATTTGTCGAAACGAGATTCTATCAGGTCGGCCGACGGTGCGCAGCAGCAGGTCGTCCGCTACACTTCTTGGTAAGCGCTTTCCAAACGACGGGGTGAGGACGCGCACAGATCTGGCGGGAGGACGAATGAACCACCTTGACCAACCCGTGGCGATGGTCACCGGCGGCAACCGGGGCATCGGCCGGGGCATCACCGAGCGCCTGCTCCAGCAGGGATGGGCCGTGTCGATCATGGCGACCAGGCCCGCACCGGACGACCTGCTGGCCGAGTTGGGCACCCTCGGGCCGGTGCGCTACACCCGGGGCAGCGTCGACGACCTGGCGTCCCACGAGCGTTTCGTCGCCGAGACACGGGATGCCTGGGGCCGCATCGACGCCCTGGTGAACAACGCGGGCGTCGCGCCCGCCGAGCGACTCGACATCCTGGAGGCGACCCCGGACAGCTTCGACCGGGTGCTGGGCATCAACCTGCGTGGGCCCTACTTCCTCACCCAGAGGGTTGCCCGCGAGATGATCCGTCTGCGCGACGCGGGCGAGGCCACCCGGGCCGAGGTGGTGGGGACGATCGTGAACGTGACCTCCATCTCGTCCGAGGCCGTCTCGACCAACCGGGGCGAGTACTGCATCTCGAAGGCCGGAGCGACGATGGCCACCAAGCTGTGGGCCGCCCGGCTCGCACCGGAGGGAATCCTCGTCTACGAGGTGCGTCCAGGAGTCGTCGAGACCGACATGACCGCCGGGGTCAAGCAGAAGTACGACGACGGCTTCGCCCACGGCCTGGCCCCGATGCCGCGCTGGGGCCGCCCGTCCGACGTCGGCGGGGCTGTCTTCCAACTCGTCAGCGGCCAGATGCCGTACTCGACCGGCGACGTCGTCCACGTGGACGGCGGCATGCACATCGCGCGGCTGTGATCGCACGTCCCCCACGAGAGGCCATCTGATGGAGCACATCACCACCCGGATCCAGGGAGTCGACGTCCCCACCATCGCCGTCACGACCGTGGTCGTCGGCACCGGATCGGCGGGCTACTGCGCCGCGGACCGGCTCGCGATGGCCGGGCACACCGATCTGCTGGTGATCGCCGACAAGATCCGCGCCGGGGCGTCCCGCAACGCGGGCTCCGACAAACAGACCTACTACAAGCTGGGTCTGGGCGGCGAGGCCCCCGACTCGGTCGCCGACCTCGCCGCCACCCTGTTCGCGGGCGGGGCGATGGACGGCGACAACGCCCTGGTCGAGGCGGCGCTGTCGTCCCGCGCGTTCCTGCATCTCGTCGACGCCGGTGTCGGCTTCCCCACCGATCGGTACGGCCAGTTCATCGGCTATAAGACCGACCACGATCCCCGGGAACGCGCGACCTCCGTCGGCCCCTACACCTCCAAGCAGATGACCGAGCGCCTGGAGGCCCGCGTGAGGGTGGCGGGCATCCCGATCATGGAGGGCTGCCGCGTCGTCGACGTGCTGGTCGACCGCCGAGCCCCGCAGCCGCGTGTCGTGGGTCTCCTCGTCATGAACAAGACGTCGGCGCCCACCGAGCAGGGGGACGAGACCGCCGCCCGCTTCCTGCTCATCGCGTCGTCCAACGTCGTCTACGCGACCGGCGGGCCCGCCGGCATCTACGCCGACTCGGTGTACCCCCACGGTCAGTGGGGCGCCACCGGGGCGGCCCTGCGAGCGGGGGCACCCGGGAAGAACCTCACCGAATGGCAGTTCGGGCTGGCCTCGCTCGCCCCCAGGTGGAACGTCTCGGGGAGCTACATGCAGGTGGTGCCGAGGTTCTTCTCCACCGATGCCGAGGGCGGCGACGAGCGCGAGTTCCTCTCCGAAGCTCTTCCTGACTACGGCATCCAGTCATCCCTGGTGTTCCTCAAGGGCTACCAGTGGCCCTTCGACGCCCGCAAGGCAGCAGACGGTTCCTCGGTGATCGACCTGCTCGTCCACCGGGAGACCGCCGTTCGCGGACGACGCGTGTGGCTCGACTACCGCACCAACCCGATGGGCCGGGACTTCGACCTGCGTGCGCTGCGTCCGGAGGCCCGCGAGTACCTCGAGCGCACGGGGGTGGACGCCGTGGCGCCCGACGCCCCACCCGTGGAGCGCCTGAGACGACTCAACCGGGCGGCGTACGACTTCTACCTGGAACGGGGCCCGCGCGTCGATCTCGCGACCGACCCGCTGGAGGTCGCCGTGTGCGCCCAGCACAACAACGGCGGGCTCGAGGTGGACCACTGGTGGCGCTCGCCGCTCGCGGGCCTGTTCCCCGTGGGTGAGGCGGCCGGCGCCCACGGCGTCTACCGGCCGGGCGGGGCCGCGCTGAACTCCGGGCAGGTGGGGGCCACCCGTGCGGCCCAGTGGATCGCCGAGAAGGGCGCGAAGCGCCCGCCGGACGCGGACGTCTTCGAGGCCGCCGCCACTCCGGCCGTGGAGGCGGCCACCGGGCTCGTCGCCGCCGCCGACGCCAGGTTCAGGTCGGGACGGCCCGACAGCACCGCCGAGGCGCTGAGCAGTGCCGCGGCACTCATGAGTGCCCGAGCGGGCCTGGTGCGCTCGGGCGCCTCGATCAGGGTCGCGCTCGACGAGACCCGCGCCCGCCTGGCACGCCTCGGCGAGACGATCGCGGCCGACGCGTCCAGCCGGCGCTCGGTCGACCGCCTGTTCCTCGTCCGCGACATCCTCACCACCCAGTACGTCTATCTGACCGCCATGGCCGACTACCTCGACCACGGCGGACGCAGCCGCGGCTCGGTCCTGTACACCGAACCCGACGGAGACCTCCCCTGCCGGGAGGACGGAACCGGCGGATACGCCGACCTCGGGCTGGACAAGCGATTCCGTTTCGTCCGGGACGACGGGCGGCTGGACGGCCTCGCACAGATCGTCCGCGCCGATCCCACGGACGGGCCCGTGCCGCCCGTGCGCTGCTCGTGGCGCCCGGTGCGCCCGATCCCACACACCGACGAGCCGTTCGAGGTCGTCTGGCGCACCTACCTCGACGACCGCAACATCAACTGAAAGGCTCACCGATGCCCCGCCTGTCCATCAACCAGTGGTCGATGAAGACCACCCCCTGCGATCGGTTCATCGACGCGGTCGCCCGCGCCGGTCTCGACTCGGTCGGCCTGTGGCGCCAGAACGTCGCCGAGATCGGCGTCGGACGCGCTGCGAAACAGGTGGCCGACGCCGGCCTGAGCGTCAGCACGTTGTGCCGGGGCGGGTTCCTCACCGCGTCCACCCCGGCCGCACGTGCCGAGGCCCTGGACGACAACCGGCGCGCCATCGACGAGGCGCACGCGCTCGGCACCGACACCCTGGTCATGGTGGTCGGCGGGCTCGAACGCGGCCAGTCGATCCGCGAGGTGCGCCGGGCGATCCCGGCGACGATCGCCGAACTGGCACCCTATGCACGCCAGGCCGGCGTCCGGCTCGCACTGGAGCCCATGCACCCCATGTTCGCCGCCGACCGGGCGGTGATCTCGACGCTGGGCGATGCGCTGGCCATGGCGACCGCCTCGGGGGACGACTCGGTCGGCGTCGTCGTCGACACCTACCACATCTGGTGGGATCCGGCCGTGCTGGACGACATCGCCCGCATCGCGCAGGCCGGCCGGCTGCTCAGCTACCAGGTGAGCGACTGGTCGCTGCCCCTGGCGTCCAACCCGCTGAACTCCCGTGGGGTCATGGGCAACGGGTACATCGACTTCGCGGAACTCACCGGGGCCGTCGCGGCGACGGGCTACTCCGGCAAGGTGGAGGCGGAGATCTTCAACGAGAGCCTGTGGGCCATGCCCGTGGACGACGCCCTGGCCCTGGTGAAGATGCGCTTCGACAGCCTGGTCGCACCGTACCTGTGAGCCGGTTGCCGCGCACAGAGCGGTACGCCGGTCACGTGGCAGACTTGGGCGCATGACTAGCGGCGGCGATACGGCAGGACCGACACCGGTCGAG
Organism: Brooklawnia cerclae; assembly: GCF_011758645.1. Classification (NCBI taxonomy): domain Bacteria; kingdom Bacillati; phylum Actinomycetota; class Actinomycetes; order Propionibacteriales; family Propionibacteriaceae; genus Brooklawnia; species Brooklawnia cerclae. The sequence goes on from NZ_JAAMOZ010000005.1 coordinate 38,992, forward strand.
GCCATCGACCGCGCTATGGCACTGCTCACCGCCTTGTCGGACGCCGACTCCGAGGGGGCCACACTGGTCGGCCTGTGCCGCGACCTCGGCTTCAACAAGTCCACCGCCTACCGCGCCCTGGCGACCATGCGTGCCAAGGGCTTCGTCACCCAGGACGAGGACGGCACGTATCGCCTGGGGCCGGCGGCCGTCGGCCTGGGCGCGCGCTACTTCGGCCCCGACTCGCTGGCGCAGCTGTTGCACCCGGCCCTGCTCGTCCTGTCACGCGACCTGGGCGAACTCGTCCACCTGGGCATCCTCAACGGAGACCGTGTCGTCTACGTCGACAAGGTCGAGCCCGACAAGGCTATCCGCGTCTGGTCACAGGTAGGACGCAACGTGCCCGCGGCCACCACGTCGCTCGGGCGGGCCATCCTCGCCTGGCGGAGCGTCTCGGACGAGCAGTTGGACGCGTTCGTCGGCTCGGCACGGGAAGCCGCGACGCTGAGGGACGCCCTGGCCGGCGCACGCCGGCGCGGCTACTCCACGGAGATCGAGGAGAACGAACCGGGCATCGCGTGCATGGGCGTCCCGATCCTCACCAACGGCTCGGCGGTGGCGGCGATCAGCGTCACCATGCTGGCCCCCACCCTGGACGACGACCGCGTCGCCCAGGTCGCCGGACGCATGGCCGAACTCCTACCCCCCCGGCTGCCCGATCCCCTGCGGTTGCCCTCGCAACTCGCCGGGTGAGCCTCGGAAACTACTGAGGGGCTGGCGAGAAAACCCGCCCGCTACGCATCGCGAAGCGTTCGCTCGCTGGCTCCCCGCTATGTGGGGAGTGTGCCTTCGGGGAATGCCTCTTCTGGAAGCGCTTTGATATATGCGAGGCGCGCGGCGACGGACGCCTCGAAGTTCGCGAACGAAAGGTCGAAGACGGGCTCGTCAGCGACGCCTTGATCTCTGACGGTCGCTGCCACGACGGCAGCGTCGTACTGCTTTTCGCGTACGAGACGCTGCATCAAGATGCGGTATCGATCGAGATACCCGGTGTCGTTGAAAACAGGGTCTGTGGGAAACAACGCCTTCGAGTTGCCAAGCAGCAGTCAGCGGGGACGAGAGGTCGACTGAGCATCGAGCTTCGGCGTCGGGAGCTCCGAGCCGGGATGGCATATCACCAGTACGCGGTTGGCAAGGCCGTCACCAACCCGGACGAGCCGGAGTGGACGGTCGTCGAATGGCAGGATCGGTGCCTTCCTGTTCGGGCAAACGATGCGTTCACCGCCGAAGAGGCAGCCGGGGCGTACTCCTGCTATCGGGTCACGACACCGTGCCACCACAGATGACACTGAGATTCATCGACGCCTTCCCCGAATAGCCTTGGGATGTCCTCACATAGGAGGGGCGGGCCCGGCGCGGGGGCGTGGTGGTTGAGGACGCGCGAGGGTCGTCCCGCTGGCCGCGGCCCCGTAGCTGCCCAGTAGGGGAAGCGTCGGGGCTGCTGCGTCACCCTGATTTCTGCACATCGACGCGCCCAAACGGCGGCGGAAAACGCTTGCTCTGGCGCGTCGATGTGCAGAAATCAGGGCGGACGACCGATTTGCCGTGATTGCCGGCCTAAACAGCCAGCGCCCACGGATTCAGGCAGGTGACGCCGAGCGGCTCGAAGTGCCGGGTGTAGAAGTCCGCCTCATGCGAACAGGACTCGCAACGCGTCCCGATAACTATCGGGTGAATGGCGAGTCGTCGGCGAGACAAGCAGAATGTGGCGTCCTAAGCGCGTCGCATACTCGCCGGCGAGCGGAAGCATGACGCAGGTGGTAAAGCCGTTGCTCCAGGCTGCGATCAGGTCGTCAAGCGCTAGGTAGTCCGGCGATGTCCGGAAAGGACCCGATGGGTGTCGGTGAGTCCGTTGCTGCCATTTCTGGAAACTGATGCCCAGTTGACTGTCTATATCGCGGTCGCTGGCACGGGGGTGAAGCGCATCGAAGATGCCCTGTCGTGAAGGTGTGCCAGCGGCTCGCGAACGCTCACCTCTGACAAGTTCAGCGAGGGCCGCGGACCACTCGGTCTCCCAACGGTCCGATCGCCACCCCTGCGGGGCGGCAGCATGCTCAGATGGAGCCGGATCAAGACCCGGTAGCCGTGTCTGTGTGCTGAGCTGATAAACCTCGCGCACATATAGCAACTGGAGCATTCTGAGCGTCGCCGACTGCACAGAGATCACCATCTCCGGTGGCCAGCGATCGCTGTCCTCTTGATTCAGATATAACATCTCGTCCTATCGCCGAGCTGGTTGAGGGCGCCCCGATAGGACACCCTCAACCAGGTGCCGCCACATTCAGAAGCTGGTCTGCGGCCCGTAGGAGTAGCAGACAGCTCCAGTGACCAACATCACGTGCGAACCAGCAGTCACGTAGCCGATTCCTCCGGACGGGTAGAAGACGGTCCGAGAATCACCCCAAACGGCCGGGCTCTCGCCCCCTGAGAAGGGCTGATGATTAATTCCTGCAGTGCCCATCAACTGGACACTCCAGGACCGGTAGCTGACGGGCGCGGTGACTGCGAATCCGGTGTTGATGTAGACATCCCTGTTGTTCAAATCACGAGTAAGAGAAACGTAAGCACTGCCGCAAGGTCCCTCTTTCTCATCAAATCCCTGTGGCGAGGCCCCGCTATCAGGTACCCCGTTCACGAGGGGGTACTCTGCCGCAATCGCTTGTGCCTCCTGGGTGACCGGAACCGGGTGCTGGTTTCCATCGGCTCTCGTGCGAATCTCGAAGCCGTGTGCAGCAGCCACCGCAGCGTCGTAGTGGTCAACGCTGAGTGGCACGCTGCTCGTCCGGGAAATCGTGCCCGGTTCGTCTGGCGCAGCACTAGCCGCTTGCGTCGAGGTACTCATCACGACCAACAGGGCCGCAAAGGCGACCGCCAGTCTTCGAACGTGCTTGGCAGGCATGATAAGTCTCCAATGTTCTGGGTGGGCATCGTTGGCTGCAGCGTGCTTTCAGGCTACATGTGAGACGAGCAGGGGTCCAGCATTTTAGGTAATCGCCTAAAAAATCACACGACGGAGGTGAGCAGAGTGCGGCGTGCCTGGTAGAGCGGGTCGTCTCTCATCCCGCGACGGCTGAAGATGCCGTGCTGGACGCGGTGGCGGCCGTTCTCCATCGAGTCACCGGCGGGACGGATGACGCGGCCAGATCTAGGAAACTCCCGCCCTCGTGGTGCCCCTTCGTACCCGCACCGTCGGCACCACTGATCGGGTTCGATGACAGCGTGCTCCAGCACCGGGCCCGGTTTGGGCCGAGGCGCGCCCCACGCTCCAAGCGAGCCTAGGATTGAGACGAGGTTGAGGCGAGGAGTGTGTGTGCGGCAGGACGAGCGGTCCGAACGAACGCGTGACCTCATTTTGAGTGCCGCGGCCGGTGAGATCTGTCGAAGGGGATTCGGCTTGTCCTCGCTGAGCGCGATCGTCTCAGCAGCCAACGTGAATGCGGGCAGTGTGCACTACCACTTCAAGACCAAGCTGGCCATTGGTGCGCAGATCATCCACGATGAGCATGCGCAGTGGGGTGAGTTTCTGCGAGTACACCAAATTCCAAGTCGGCGCGGCCTGATCTCCTTGGCCGCACTCGGAATGCTGGTCGCCGAACGCGCACTGACCAACACACGAGCGCGTGCAGCGCTGGTGCTCGCCACCGACCGGGGTGCGGCTTACTCGGGTCTGCCACCTCAAATCCCAATCTGGAAGACGACTGTGCAGGCGCTGCTCTTCGAAGCGGTTGCTCTCGGGCAATTGAGACCCGAAGCGGCGGCTGATGAAGTGGCGGAGGCAATAGTGTCAGCCTTCATTGGCTATCTTGAGATTCATGACTGTCTGAGGTCCGACATATCAGAGCCGAGCGTGCGCACGGCATCCTGTATCGCCACCATAACAGCCCTGCGTGCCGGTGGAATCGGTGACGTGGCCGAGGTGATTGAAGCCGCCGCGCAGGTGGCGGACGAATTCCTCGAGGATCGAGAGAATGTGCCTACCGGTAACGAGCAGTTCCGTGCGTATCAACCGGAATTCGCAGCCGCGCTTCGTCTGCGGACCCTTCGCCTCGATCCAGACGGGCTCATCGCAAACGAGGGTGTAGGTGGGGTCTGAAGCCGCCGGTTTCGAGCACGCCGCGCGCGATGTAGCTGGGGCAGGTTCCGGAGCCCACACTTGGTCTCCTTAGCCCACGAGGAACGGGACGACGATGATCTTCGCGATGATGCAGATCGCGAACAGTGCGGCATAGCCCGACTCGACCCGTTCGTCGTTGGTCTTCGTGGTCGCGAACGACAGGATCGCCGGCTGGCCGACCAGCCCCGCGAAACCACCCATCGTCCGCTGCGCGGACAGATCGAGCAGCCGCCCACCGAGCAGGAAGAGGCCGGCGGCGGCGATCACGACGACGGCGGCCAGCACACCCACCTTGACCCCCGTCCACGTGAGCATGGACGCGGCGAACGCCGGACCGCTGGCCAGTCCCACGGCAGCGAGGAACAGCAGCAGACCCAGCTGCCGGATCGTCAGGTTGGCGGCCTGCGGCAGGTCCCACTGCATGGGTCCGGTGCGGTGCAGCGCGCCGAGCACCATGCCCATCACCAGGGGCCCGGCGGCAGTGCCCAGTGAGAACGAGCCGCCACCCGGCAGCGGCACCGCGACCAGCCCGAGCAGCAGCCCCGCGGTGAGGCCGAGCGCGAAACCCAGGGCGTCGATCTCGCTGATCTTGCGTTCCGAGTCGCCGAACAGGGCCGCAGCGTCCTCCATGTGCTCGCGCGGGACGACCGCGAGGACGCGATCGCCGGGTTGCAGGACGAGGTCGTCAGCGGCCACCATGTCGAGGTCACCGCGCTTGACGCGGGTGACGGTGCCGCCGAAGCGTCCGGGCAGGTCGATCTCGGCCACGGTGCGCCCGGTGAGACGAGGGCTGGAGATGAGGAAGCGCCGGAAGTCGACATCGGCACGATCGTGGGTGAGCATCGTCCTCGCGGGGCGTCCGAGGGCGGCGGCCGCCGTCTCGACAGCCGTCTTCGGCCCGACGACCAGAACCATGTCGTCCACCCCGAGGTACTCCCCCGGCTGGACGACCTGCGTCCGGTTGCCCCGGCGCAGATAGCTGAGCTTGATGTTCTGGGTGTTCCAGCCGGGCAGGTCGTCGATCGCCGTCGGGTGTTCGACGATCACGCTCATCGTCGCGATGCCCGCGCCGGCGAGCGACGCGGTGTCGCGCCGGGCCGGCCACTCGCGGCCGATGCCGAGGGAGACGACGAGGATCGCGATGATCACGCCCACCGGGTAGGCGAGCGAGTAGCCGACGGCGACCTGCGGATCGCCCCCGGAGGCGGCCGATGCCGCGGCCAGAGCCGGGGTGGCCGTCAGCGAGCCGGCGAACGCGCCCGCCACCGTGGTGCCCGGGACGCCGACCATGCGCGCCCCCACCCCGGCCACGACTCCGACGACGAGGACGACCACCACCCCCAGCGCCATGAGCGGCCATTGGGTGCGCAGGTCACGGACGAAGGTCGACCCGGCGGCCAGCCCGACCGTGTAGACGAACAGCGCCAGGCCCAGCGCCTGGAGGACGCCGAGAGACTGGCCGATGCGCGGATCGAGGCAGCCGACCGCCAGCCCCACGAACAAGGCGCCGGCCGCGCCGAAGCGCAACGGCCCGAACGGGATCTGCCCGACGGCGGCGCCGACGGCAAGAACGATCATTACCGCCAGCAATGGATTGCTGACAAGCACCTCCACCATGTGACAATCCCTTCCGCAGCTCGGCCGCCGTGTGCAACGCGGACGCCGTCGTCCCCATTCCCCCATCGTGGCAACACGCGGGGTCCCGTGGGCGTGTCGTCGGCGTGTCGCGAGCTTTCGCCCCCGATCGGACGCCCCGCGCATTCCTGAAACGACGGTGTCCGCCATTCACGGCAAACCCTCAGGTTATTCGTGGGAGCGATAGTGGCAGGCGACCCCCTTTCGTGGCATTCTGATGTTCACGGTCGATTCCGGCAGTCCCCCCGGCTTGCCGATGCGCGACCATATGACCGGGGCTCGCGTCTCAGGGGGTGGGTGCGCGAGTCCCGGTCTTTGCGTTCACCACTCCGGGTTCGCCGGTGGACGAATTCGAGCCACCCCGCGCGGTGTCGGAATAATGCGACCCCAGGGGCTCGTTTTCCACGATGACAGACGTGACCGCGGTCGGATCGGCGATCGGCAACCGGTCCACACGAACCAGGAGACAGCAATGGCCATCACCACCGTCACCAGCGAGAACATCAACGAGACGCTGGCGAAGAACGACATCGTCTTCCTCGACTTCTGGGCCGGCTGGTGTATGCCCTGCCAGCGCTTCGCCCCCATCTTCGAGGCCGCGAGCGACAAGGACCCCGACATCGTGTGGGGAAAGATCGACACCGAGGACCAGCAGGAGCTGGCCGGCGCGGCCGGGATCACCTCCATCCCCACCCTGATGATCTTCCGCGAGGGCGTCCCCGTCTTCTCCCAGGCCGGCGCGCTGCCCGCGTCCGCACTCGACAGCCTCGTCGAGCAGGTGCGCTCGCTCGACATGGACGAGGTGCGCAGGCAGGTGGCCGAGATGGACGCGCGGGACGCGTCCCCGGCGGGCGACCAGCGCGCCTGACCTTCGCAGTCTTCAACGCCCGCGCGCAGGGTGCTCCTCCTGTGCGCGGGCGTTCTGCGTCCGGAGCCCGTCGGCGCCACGGTCGCCTGGTGGACATTTATTGATATAGATTCTCGTTAAGATTAGACTCCCGAGCACGGGGTCGGAGGCCGATCCACGCCTTTCGGACCCCCTGTTCGACCTCCGGAACCTGTGTATAAGGTTAGCCTTACCTAATAGAACATGGTTCAGGAGTTCGACATGGGAGAACCCACGAAGCTGTCCGCTCGGCACCTGGTGAACATCGGCGTCTTCACCGCCATCTATTTCGTCATCATGTTCGGTGGCGGCATGCTCGGCATCATCAGCCCGGCGATGATCCTCGTCGGAGCGCTGATCGCCAGCCTCATCGACGGCGCGGTGATCGCGCTGTTCCTGGCCAGGACCCCGGTCATGGGCGCGATGACGATCCTCGGGACGATCGTCGGCCTGCTCATGCTGCTGACCGGCCACTACTGGGCGACGATCGTGCTGGCCTGCGGTCTGGGCCTGGTCGCCGACCTGATCGTGAGGTCCGGGCAGTACCGGTCGCGCGGCAGAGCCGTCCTGGCCTACGCGGTGTTCCAGATGTGGTACCTCGGCCCCGTGCTCCCGATCTTCTTCGGGTCCCAGGCCTATTTCGACGAGATCAGCGAGTCCATGGGTGCCGCGTACGCCGACGCGGCCCGCGGCGTCCTGACGCCCTGGGTGGTGGTGGTCTTCATGATCGTCCTCTTCGCCGTCTCGTGTCTGTCGGGATGGATCGGCACCAAGCTGCTCGACAAGCACTTCGCCCGGGCGGGCGTCGTCTCGTGACGAACGACACGGCGTCCGCCCTCGTCGTGCCGACCGCCGTCCACCAGGACGAGGGGACGCTGAGGCCCCCGTCCCGCGTGAGGTTCTGGACGCTGGACCCCCGTACCAAGCTGCTGGCCCTTCTGGTGGTGAACGCGCTGGTGCTGGGCACCGGGCCGTTCGTCGTGACCGTCGCCGCAGCCGTGGTCGCGGCCGTGCTCCTGGCCTCCGTCACGACCGGCGCGGCCTGGCGCGTGTACCTGGCGGTGTTCGCGGCCGGGACGGCCTGTTTCTTCCTGGCCTCCGATCTCCTGCCCAACGGTCTGGGCGCGCTGCTCACCGGGGGAGGATTCTGGTTCGCACGGTTCAGCGTCTCGCTCGCGCTGGCCGGATACGTCCTGGCCTCCACCGGGGCGACCGAGCTGGCCGCGGCCCTGCGTGCCCTGGGGCTCCCGCGCGCGGTCGTCATCCCCTTCTCGGTCATGCTCCGATTCATCCCCACGGTCGTCGGAGAGCTGCGGGCCATCACGGACGCGATTAGGCTGCGCGGCCTCGTCCCCACCACATCGAGCCTTCTCGTACACCCCGTCCGAACAGCGGAGTTCATCCTGGTCCCGCTGCTGTCGTCCACCAGCAGGATGGCCGACGACCTCAGCGCCTCGGCGATCATCCGGGGGCTGGGCTCCGAAAGACGGCCGACGTCGATCGTGCGGCTGCGCTTCAGCCGTCGGGACGCCGCGATGGTCGTCGTCCTCGCGGGTCTCGTGGCCCTGCGGATCTCGGGCTGGCGGCCATGACGTCCGCACCGATCATCGACGTCACGGACGTCACCTTCGACTACGGCCGCCCCGGTGGCGCCGCCGGCCCGTACGACGACAGCCCGTCGTCCGCCATCGATGAAGGGCCAGGCGACGAGACCCTCCCCTGCCTGCGCGACCTGTCGTTCCAGGTACGGCCGGGTACTCTCACGCTGCTGTGTGGGGCCAGCGGATCGGGGAAGTCGAGCGCGCTGCGGCTGCTCAACGGGCTGGTGCCGCACTTCCACTCGGGACGGCTCAGCGGCACGGTCACGGTCGCGGGCGTCGACGTCCCCCACACGAACGTCGCCGACGCGGGGCGCACGACCGCGACGGTCTTCCAGAATCCCCGCACGCAGTTCTTCACCTCCGACGTCACCAGCGAGCTCGCGTTCCGGGGTGAGAACTACGGCGACGACCCGGACGTGATCGCCCGGCGCATCCTCGACGCTGCCCGGCGACTCGGCATCACCCCGCTGCTGGGCCGCAACCTCGACCGGCTGTCGGGAGGCGAACTCCAGAAGGTCGCATGCGCCCAGGCGGTGGCCGCGCAGACCCGGGTCGTCCTGTTCGACGAGCCGACCTCCAACCTGTCGCCCGAGGCCATCGACGAGTTCGCCGACCTTCTGGCCGGGCTCAAGGCCGACGGGCACGCCGTCGTCGTGGCCGAGCACCGTCTCTACTTCCTGGCCGATCTCGTGGACGAGGTCATCCTGCTGGACGAGGGACGCGTCATCGCCCGCTTCGACCGCCAGGGGTTCGGGCGGCTCACCGACGACGACCGGCGCACCCTGGGTCTGCGCTGCCTGACCCGGCCTCCGACACCGGTGGCGGAACCGGTCGCCGAGGCCTCCGGGGACGACGGTCTCGTGCTCGACGATGTGCGCTTCGGCTACGGAAGTCACCAGGTGCTCGACATCGGGCACCTGTCCTTCCCGGCCGGCGGCGTCTCGGTGCTGGTCGGCGACAACGGAACCGGGAAATCGACTCTGGCGAGATTGATCTGTGGGCTGCTCAGGCCCTGGTCGGGGTCGTCGATCCGTCTTTCCGGCCGGCCCGCGAACGAGCGGCGGCGCCTGGCCGACAGCTACATCGTGATGCAGGACGTCCACCGCCAGCTGTTCAGCGACAGCGTCGCCCGCGAGGTGACCCTCGGCCTGCCCGACGAACAGGCCCGCCACCTGGACGTCGCGGACCTGCTGGCACGGTTCGACCTCGACGGCCTGGCCGGCCGTCACCCGCTGTCACTGTCGGGAGGGCAGAAGCAGCGGCTCGTCATCGCCTCGGCCATGGCCTGCCACAAATCCGTCTACGTCTTCGACGAACCCACCTCGGGAGTCGACCATCGGCACATGGTCGAGATCGTCGGGCAACTGCGCGTCCTGGCCGACCAGGGTGCCGTCGTCATCGTCATCACCCACGACCTGGAACTGATCGACGCCTGCGCCGACCTGCTGGTGACCCTGCGCCGCCTCGGCACGGGACACCCCGGTGAACCCCAGGCCGAAACCCGTACTCCGATCCACAACCCACCGAAGGGAACCCTATGAGCACCGCTCCATCCCTTTCCGACACGACCACCGCGCCATCCCCGGACGCCGTGACGCTGGAGTCCGACCCTCGCGCGAAAGACCGCGCGGGACGCGCCGCCATGACCGAGCTCATGCGGCCGGTCGCGGGCATGCTCCGGCTCGGCAGGCTCCTGTCAGGTGCCTCCGCCGTACTCGCGATCGCCCCCTACGTCGCGCTCGTCCGCCTGGGCGAAATCCTGCTGCGCGCCTGGTCGTCCGGGTCCGCGCCCGACGCCGGACAGGTCACACTGACCGTGAACGTGCTGATCGGCACGTTCTGCGCCCGGCTGACGCTGTATTTCCTCGCCCTGGCGATCACCCATTTCGCCGACGCCAAGCTCGGCGCGCACATCCGCGGCCGTATCGTCGACGCCATCGGCAGAGCCCCGCTGGCGTGGTTCACCTCGACCAACTCGGGGCGCATCCGCAAGGCCATCCAGGACGACACCCACACCGTCCACACCCTGGTGGCGCATGCCCCCGTCGAGACGACCTCTGCCGTCGTGATGCCCCTCGCGCTGCTGGCGTACGCGCTGGTCATCGACTGGCGGCTGGGGTTGCTGACCATCGCCGCCTTCCCCCTCTACGCCGCGCTGCAGGCCTGGTCCATGAGGGACATGAACATCAAGACCGCCGAGATGGACACGCGCCTGGCGCGGGTGTCGGCCACGATGGTGGAGTTCGTCAGCGGGATCACCGTCGTGAAGGCGTTCGGCCGCGTCGGCCACGCCCACGACAACTACGCGAAGGCCGCGCGGGAGTTCTCCGACTTCTACCTGGCCTGGACGGTCCCCCTGCTCAAGGGCTCCGCGCTCTCCTCGTCGATCGTGGCCCCACCCGTGCTGCTGCTGATCAACCTCGGCTTCGGCTCGCTGATGGCCGGCGCCGGGTGGGTGTCGGCGGCCGACGTCATCGCCTGCGCACTCATCGCGCTCGTCCTGCCGGCGTCCATCGAGGTGATCGGCCATTCGCAGTGGTCCTACCAACTGGCCGGGGCATCAGCGCTGCGCATTCTCCAGGTGCTGGAGACCCCCTCGCTCCCCACCCCGCCCCACCCCGCCGAGCCGCAGGGCAACGACATCCGGTTCGACCACGTCAGCTTCTCCTACGGCGAGACCCTGGCCGTGGACGACGTCAGCCTCGACCTGCCGGCCGGGACCACGACCGCTCTCATCGGGCCGTCCGGCTCGGGGAAGTCGACGCTGGCGACGCTCGTCGCCCGGTTCGCCGACCCCGACCGGGGAACCGTGACGATCGGTGGGGTCGAGGTGCGGAAGATGACCACCGAGGTGCTCTACCGGCACGTGGCCTTCGTCCTGCAGGACCCGCAACTCCTGCGCATGTCGATCCGCGACAACATCGCACTGGCGAAGCCGCTCGCGACCCTCGACGAGGTCCGGGAGGCCGCGCGAGCGGCGATGATCGACGACTTCGTCCTCACCCTCCCGAACGGCTACGACACCGTCCTCGACGACGACACCGACCTGTCGGGCGGTCAGGCCCAGCGCATCGCCATCGCCAGGGCACTCATCGTGGACGCGCCGATCCTCGTCCTCGACGAGGCCACGGCGTTCACCGACCCCGAATCCGAGTCGGAGATCCAGCGCGCCCTCAACCAGCTCGTCGCGGGTCGCACCGTGCTGGTCATCGCCCACCGACCCGCGTCGGTCAAGGGAGCCGACCAGATCGCGGTGATGGAACGCGGACGACTCGTCGCGGTCGGCAGACACGACGAGATCGCCGACCAGCCCTACTACGCGGGCCTGTTGCGAGCCTCGGCCACCGACGGCGACCGTTCCGCCGCCACGAAGGAGAACTGATCATGCGCACCGAAGCGGCACGACGCGGCCTGCTGGCCCTCTACCTGCAACTGCTCACTGCACGAGGCCAGACGGCGCTACGGCGGAGCCTGGCTCTGAGCGCGGTGTCAGGGATACTCCAGGGCACGGCACTGGTCCTCCTGCTGCCCGCTTCCGTCGCCCTGTCGACGGGAGAGCCCTGCTGGGGACTCGGCTTCGCCGGGTGGCTGTGGGTGTTCGCCGGCCTCGCCCTGGCGAGCGGGCTGGTGGCCTACGTCAACGCCATCATCGGCTACACCGCCGCCCTGGACATGATCGAGTCCGTCCAGACCAACCTCGGCAACCGGATCGCGAAGCTTCCGCTGGGCTGGTTCCAGGCGTCGTCCGCCGGCCATCTGTCGCGCATGGTGACCCAGCAGATGATGATGCTCGGCGAGAGCCTGGCACACCTGCTCGCGCCGACGGTCACCAACTCGACCTGCGCGCTGGTCATGGTCGTCGGAAGCTGGGCCTGGGACTGGCGACTGGGGCTCGTCCTGACCATCGCGGCCCCCGTCTTCTGGGGGTTCCTCAAGCTGGCCCAGCGGTGCCTGGCCCGCGGCAAGCAGATCAGCGAACCGGCCGAGATCGAGCTGGGCTCGCGAATCGTCGAGTTCGCCCAGTCACAGGGCGCGCTGCGTGCCTGCGGCCGGGCTACCTCGTTCACCGAACTCGACCAGGCCAACACCCGGGCACTCGCGGCCCAGCGCAAGGACCTGTGGTGGAGCCTGCTGGCGAACCTGCTGCACGGCATGCTCGGCCAGATCATCGTGGTCACCCTGATCGTCCTGGCAGCCCACCTCGCCACGGGTGGGCTGCTGGGCGCCACGCAGGCGATCGCCTTCATCGGCCTGTGCCTGCGGTTCACCACCACGCTGGAAGAGGTCGGCTCCAAGCTCATGGGCGTGGAGGACCGCCGGCCGATGCTCCACCAGGTGGACGACGTCCTGAGTGCTCCGGCTCTTCCCGAGCCCGACTCCTCGGCGCCGACGCCCACGGCCGGTACCGTCGAGTTCCGCCATGTGGGATTCGGCTACGTGCCCGGCACACCCGTGCTGACCGATGTGTCGTTCCACGTGCCCGCCTCGTCGATGTGCGCGCTCGTCGGCCCGTCGGGATCCGGCAAGACGACGATCGCCAAGCTGGTGGCGCGCTTCCACGACGCCGGGGAGGGCTCGGTGCTGGTCGCGGGCGCGGACGTGCGCGGCCTGACGGTCGCTGACCTCATGGCACAGCTGTCGATGGTGTTCCAGGACGTCTACCTGTTCGACGACACGCTGGAGGCCAACATCCGGATCGGGCGTCCGGACGCCTCCGAGGACGACCTGCGCGAGGCCGCACGGTTGGCCGGGGTGACCGAGATCGTCGACCGCCTGCCGGACGGCTGGCGAACCCGCGTCGGCGAGGGCGGACGTGCCCTGTCCGGCGGTGAGCGCCAACGTGTGTCCGTGGCCCGCGCGTTGCTGAAGCAGGCGCCGATCGTCCTGCTCGACGAGGCCACGAGCTCGCTCGACCCCGAGAACGAGGCCAACATCGTCGCCTCGATGGAACAGCTGCGGCGCACCTCGACGCTGATCGTGATCGCGCACAAGCTCGACACGATCCGCACGGCCGACCAGATCGTCGTCCTCGACTCCACGGGGAGCATCGCTGCCATCGGGACGCACGACGAACTCATCGACCGGCAGGGCCCCTACCGCGACTTCTGGAGGGCCCGTGAGAGCGCCCAGGGGTGGCAGTTGGTCTGAGCCGCATCACCTCGCGAGCCGGTGGACGGCCCCCAGCGCTGGCGATCCGCCCTTGCCCATGGCATAGGATCGCCGTGTCGGCGTTTGGGTGCGTCCACCGACTGGGCAGACTGAATCCTACAACCGGCCACAGGATCTGCCGACCGCCGGTCGCAGGAGGGAGGAGGCGCGATGGCTTGGCTGCACAGCCTTGAGCGAAGGCTCGAGAGCTTCGTCAACACCCTTTTCGCACGTGCCTTCCGGGGCGAGGTCGAACCGATCGAGATCGCCACCCGGCTGCAGAAGGAACTCGACGCGCAGGCCAAGCTGCTCAGCCGCGACAAGCGTCTGGTGCCCAACAACTTCACCGTGCACCTTTCGCCGCACGACTACGACGAACTGGCTCCCATGGCCCGCACGATCAACGACGACATCGTCCCCGAGTTGCGTCGCCACGCGGGGGAACGGCACTACGTCTTCAACGGCCCGATCCGCATCGACTACGCCTGCGACCAGTCGCTGTCGGTCGGCAGGTTCCGCGTGGACAGCGAATCGGTGGCCACGGTTGCCGAGTCCGGCGGGCCGGCGTCCACCACGACGATCAGGCGGGCACCGCTGGTGCTGGAGGTCAACGGGGTGCGTCACCCGCTGCTGCCGCCCGGGTTCACCGTGGGGCGCGGCAGCGAGGCCGACCTGCGCATCAACGACCCCGGCATCTCGCGGCTGCACGCCCGCGTCGTCGTCCGGCCACACAGCGACGGGGATGTGACGGTGACCATCGAGGACCTCGGATCGACCAACGGAGTGATCGTCAACGGCCAGCGCGTCACCCGCACCGAACTGGACGACGGCGCGCGTATCGAGATCGGGTCCACCCGCATGCTCGTCCACTCGCCGGTGGGGTCCTGATCTTGAGCGCGCTCCTGCTTGCGGCCCTCAAGGTTGCGTTCCTGCTGCTGATGTGGCTATTCATCCTCTTCGTGACCAACGTGATCCGCACCGACGTCTTCGGTCGCCGGGTGACACCCGACGAGCTGGCCGCCGGGGGCGGCATCGTCCACCAGGCGCCCCCGGCCCCCGTGCCGACCGCACCCCCCGAGCCCGCGCGCATCGTCATCACCAGCGGACGGGCGCAGGGCACCTGGGCCTCGCTGCCCGCCGTCGGGGAGGAGATCGTGCTCGGACGAGCAGCGGACTGCCAGCTGGACGTCGACGACGACTACGCCTCCAGCCGCCACGCGCGCGTCTGGCACGACCGTGAGGGGTTCGTCGTGGAAGACCTGTTGTCGACCAACGGAACCTATGTGAACGGGCAGCAGATCTCACAGCCGACACGCATCGGCTTCGGCGACGTGGTGCGCGTCGGGCGCTCGCAGCTGCAATTGGAGGCATGAGCCGTGGCCTTCTCACTGAGGATTCGTGCGCATTCTGAGATCGGTCTGGTGCGCACCAACAACCAGGACTCGGCCTACGTCTCACCCAGCCTGATCGTGGTGGCCGACGGCATGGGGGGCGCCGCCGCCGGTGACCTCGCCAGCGCGGTGGCCATCCGGGAGCTGGCCCGGGCCGACGAGGTCAACCGGGCGCCCCGGGCCCCCGGGGTTCCCCCGCCACCCGAGGACCCGCTGCAGCCCACCCTCGATTTCGGCGGCCCCGTCGCCGGTGAGCCACGGCACCTCGCCGGCGAGCAGATGCTCGAGTCCCTCGGCGGCGCACTGTCGAAGGCGAACGACACGCTGGCCGACCTCGTGGTGTGGGACCACTCACTCGAGGGCATGGGCACGACCGTGTGCGGCGCGATGTTCTCCGGGACCCAGTACGGCATCTGCCACATCGGCGACTCCCGGGGCTATCTCGTGCGGGACGGCGGGCTCCGCCGCCTGACCCACGACCACTCCTGGGTGCAGTCGCTGGTCGACGAGGGCAAGATCTCCCCCGAGGACGCGGCCACGCACCCCCACCGGTCGCTGCTGTTGAAGGTGCTCAACGGCCAGCCGACCCACACCCCCGATTTCCATCTGGTGGACGCGCAACTGGGCGATCGCCTGCTGTTCTGCTCCGACGGGCTGTGCGGGATGGTCGACGACGACGTCATCCACCACCTGCTCACCAGCAACGACAGCCTCGACCAGGCCCTGACCGATCTCACCGCGGCGGCCCATGCGGGCGGGGGGCTCGACAACATCACGATCATCGTCGCCGACGTGGTCGAGTACAGCCCCGGCCTCGAGGCGGCATCCCCACGGGTGCTCGGTGCAGCGTCCACGGTCGAGATCCCACAGGTGGACGCGACCCACCCGATCGACCTGGGCGACGGCTCCGAGGACACCCAACGGCTCCACAGCCACGTCCCGACCGCTCCCGTCCCCCTCGCGCCGGCTCCCGGCACCCCGCCCGAGGGCGTCATCGACCCCGATCGGTTCGAGGCCTATCGCTACACGCCCAAGCTGGCCGGCCGCCGCCTGCGATGGATGCCGCTGGTCATCACCTTCGTCCTGCTCGCTGCCCTGGCCGTGGGTGCCCTGCTCGGGGCGCGCGCCTACGTGACGTCCCAGTACTTCATCGGGCCGAGGGACGACAACGTCGCCGTCTACCGCGGTCTGCCGGACGAGTTCATCGGCCGCTCGCTCGCCGAGGTGGTCGAGGACAGCTCCATCCGCATCGACGACCTCCCCCCGTACTACGCCGGCCTGGTGCGCGACTCCCGACTGCGGTACGACAACGCCGACGAAGCCCGCGAGCAGCTCGACAAGCTCGATCAGATGGCCCGCAAGTGCATCGCCGAACGAGCCGCCGGGCAGTCGCCGACACCCGAGACGCCCTCGACGAGCCCGGCCGACCCGTCCACGCCGACAGACCAGTCGACGCCCGGCGACGCCGACTCCTCGTCCCCCGCGGAGACGGCCGTGACGGTGACGCCCGGCACTCCGAGCGGCTCGCCCACCTCGTCGACCAGCGACCGGCCCGATCTGGAGGCCTGCGGATGACCGCGCAGGCCGTCGCCGACCAGCCGGTGGTGGTCTATCACAAGCGCCGCAACACCGAGCTGGTGCTTGTGCTGGCGGCCTCGCTGATGGGCATCGGTGGCTGGCTCATCACCCACATCAACCGGGACGACGCGGTTCCGTCCAACTGGTGGCTCATCGCCGGTGTCTGGCTGTTGGTCTGTGTGGGCGCCCACGTCGTCGTCCGCCTGCGCAGCCCCTATGCCGACCCCGTGATCCTGCCGTGCGTGCTGGCGCTCAACGGGCTGGGGCTCGCCATGATCCACCGCATCGACCTCGGCAACGAACCAGTCACCAACGGCGCCACGAACCAGCTGGTCTGGACGGTGCTCGGCGTCGTCCTGTTCGCGCTCGTGCTGGTGTACATGCGCGACTACCGGGTGCTGCAGGGCCTGTCGTACGTGCTGTTCCTCGCGGGCATGGTGCTGCTCCTGCTGCCCCTGGTGCCGGGGCTCGCCTCACGGAACAACGATCTCAACGGCTCGCAGATCTGGATCGAGGTGTTCGGCTACTCGTTCCAGCCCGCCGAGATCGCGAAGATCGCCCTCACCCTGGCGTTCGCGTCCTATCTGACCGAGAACCGCGACCTGCTCCAACTGGCCGGCCGACGGGTGCTCGGCTTCCAGCTTCCGCGCATGCGCGACCTGATCCCCGTGCTGGTGATGTGGGCCGGCGGCATCATCGTGCTCGTCTTCGAGAACGACCTCGGCACCTCGCTGCTGTTCTTCGGCCTGTTCATCATGATGTTGTACGTGGCCACCAGCCAGGCGCGCTGGGTGGTCATCGGCGGGGTGCTGTTCACCGGCGCGGCCCTGGCCGTGGGCCGGATCGCTCCGCACGTGGCGACACGCGTCAGTTCGTGGCTCGACCCGTTCAGCAACTACGACGTCAACTACCAGATCATCACCGCCCAGTACGGCATGGCCTGGGGTGGGCTGTTCGGCAAGGGCTGGGGGCTGGGTCGCCCCGGGCTGACGCCCGTCGCGAGCTCCGACTTCATCTCGGCCGCCATCGCCGAGGAACTCGGCCTGGCCGGGCTGGTCGCCGTCCTGCTCATCTACATGCTCATGATCGGACGCGGGCTGCGCACCGCGCTCACCTCGTCCGACGTGTTCGGCAAGCTCCTGGCCGCGGGGTTCAGCTTCGTCTTCGCGCTGCAGGTGTTCGCCATCGTCGGGGGCGTCACGCGGTTGCTGCCGCTCACCGGCCTGACGACCCCGTTCATGTCCCAGGGCGGCAGTTCGCTGATCGCCAACTGGGTGATCGTCGCGATCCTGCTCCAGATCAGCCACGAGGCGCGCCAGCCCGTCCCCGCGGAGGCGCCGCTGGGCTCGATCGCGAATCTGGCGGACGACCGCACCGCACTCATCGACGTGAAACCGGGTGGGCTGTCATGAACCGTTCGTTGCGCGGCGTGTCACTGGTGGTGGGCCTGATGTTCCTGGCGCTGCTGATCAACGTCACGGCCGCCTATGTCGTCCGCACCGACGACCTGGTCAACGACCCGCGCAACACGCGCGTCCGGGACGAGCAGTTCGGCGGCCAACGCGGGCCGATCCTGGCGGCCAACACCCCGATCGCCGAGAACGTGGAGACCGGGACGCGACCCTACGAATACGCACGCACCTACCTCAACGGGCCCCTGTACGCGCCGATCACCGGCTACTACTCGTACAACTACGGCCGCTCGGGGCTGGAGGACCAGTACAACGCCGAACTCACCGGCCAGGCGGACTCGCAGTTCACCAGCCGCGTCGTCGACATCCTCTCGGGTCGCACCTCCGGCGGCGGCCAGGTGCAGACGACGATCCAACCGCGCATGCAGCAGGCCGCATGGGACGCGCTGGCGGGCCGCGAGGGCGCCGTCGTGGCGATCGACTACACGACCGGTGCGGTGCTGGCCTGGGTCAGCTACCCGAGCTACGATCCGTCCGCGCTCGCCAGCACCGATTTCGGTTCGGCTCAGCAGTCCTGGGACCAGCTGAGCACCGACGCCTCCCGGCCGATGAACGACCGCGCGACCGGCGAGATCTACCCGCCCGGGTCCACGTTCAAGATGATCGTCGCCGCGGCCGCTCTGGAGGCGGGCTACGCCCCGGAGACGCTCATCGACACGCCCGCGTCCCTGCCGCTGCCCGACTCCGACCGGGAGCTTCCCAACGAGGCGGCGTGCGGTAACACCCAGCAGACGATGGACAATGCGTTCACGCTGTCGTGCAACACCAGCTTCGCCAACATCGGCATGGCCTTGGGGGCCGACGCGGTGCGCGAGCAGGCTGAGAAATTCGGCTTCGGTTCCTCGTTCGGCGGCGACATCAACTCGGCCGCCAGCACCTTCCCGGACGATCCCAGCCAGGCCGAACTCGCCATGAGCTCGATCGGCCAGTTCGAGGTGGCCGCGACGCCGCTGCAGATGGCCGTGGTGGCCGGTGCCATCGCGAACAACGGAGTGGTGATGGAGCCCTACGTCGTCTCGGAGGTGCTGGACACCAACCAGCGCGTCCTGACGAGCCACGATCCCACCGTGCAGTCCACGGCGATGTCGGAGTCGAATGCCCAGCTGTTGCAGCAGATGATGGTGCACGTCGTCGAGAAGGGCACCGGCACCCAGGCCCAGATCGAGGGCCAGACGATCGGCGGCAAGACCGGCACCGCCGAGACCCTGCCGGACGCGGCCTCGTACTCGTGGTTCGCCGGGTTCTCCACAGAGTCGCACGTCGCCGTCGCGGTGTTCCTCGCCGACCCCGGCTCGTCCACGGCAGCCCCCGCGGCCCGGCAGGTGCTGGAGGCCGTATCGTGAGTGGACATCCTCGTTCCTCCCCGACGGCGGGGACATTCTCAGCTTTCGCTCAAGTTGACCCAGCACAATGGTCCGGTCGGCCATCCGTTGTGGCGGCACTCCGGCGTCACGGCCCGAGCCACGGCCCGTGCTGGGGCACGAAAGGATATGGACTATGACGGACGAGCCCGTTGTGCTTGGGGGGCGGTACCAGCTCGAAGAGGTCATCGGACGCGGCGGCATGGCCGAGGTGTGGCGCGCACGGGACCTGCGCCTCGATCGCGAGGTCGCGATCAAGCGCCTGCGCGTCGACCTCGCCACCGATCAGATCTTCCAGGCCCGCTTCCAGCGGGAGGCCCAGGCCGCGGCCGGGCTGAACCACCCCAACATCGTCAGCGTCTACGACACCGGCGAGAAGGTCGATCCCGCCTCCGGGACGCTCGTGCCCTACATCGTGATGGAGCTCATCCAGGGGCACACCCTGCGCGACATCCTGCGCCAGGGCGGATCGATCCAGCCGGAGAAGGCGTTCGAGTACACCATGGGCGTGCTGGACGCGCTCAGCTACTCGCACAAGCACGACATCGTCCACCGTGACATCAAACCGGCCAACGTCATGATCACGCCGTCAGGCCAGGTCAAGGTGATGGACTTCGGCATCGCCCGGGCGGTGTCCGACACGTCGGCGACCATGACGCAGACCGCGGCCGTCATCGGGACCGCGCAGTACCTCTCCCCCGAGCAGGCCCGTGGCGAGCAGGTGGACGCCCGGTCCGACATCTACTCCGCCGGGTGCCTGCTCTACGAGCTGCTGACCGGGCGCCCTCCGTTCCTCGGCGACTCGCCGGTGAGCGTCGCCTACCAGCACGTCCGCGAGATGCCGGTGCCACCGAGCCAGCTCGACCCCGAGATCACGCCCCAGATGGACGCGATCGTGCTGAAGGCCCTCGCGAAGAACCCCGACGACCGTTACCAGTCGGCCAGGCTCATGCGCGACGACTGCTGGCGCCTGCTGAACGGGCAGCCGGTGGCCGCACGAGTGCCCGCGATCATGGCGATCGACCCCGCGATGACCGCGCCGACGCGTGCGCTTCCTCCCGAGGAGGACGACCAGGACGCCACGCACCTGTTCAGCGCGACGAGCGAGCAGGGATACGCCCAGGACTACGACCAGGGCTACGAGGACGAGGACTACGACCAGGGCGCGTCCGCCGAGGCGGCCACGGGACGCAAGAAGCGCCGGCTGTCGCCGGCGACCATCGTCCTCATCGTCCTGCTCGCCGTGCTGCTGGCGGCACTCGGTCTGTTCGTGTGGCGGATCCTGGCGCCGAGCGCCGACGACAACCAGGTGCAGGTGCCCAGCGTGATGGGCTTCCAGGAGGACGCCGCGACCGAACAGCTGACGAACGCCAGCCTGCAGCCCAAGGTCGAGCGGGTCTCGGGCCCGGCCGAGGGCGAGGGCACCGTGGTGGCCCAAGATCCCTCGGGAGGTACCGAGGTGCAGGTGGGCAGCACCGTCACGATCACGATCAACGACGGCCCACCGGTGACGAAGATCCCGACCGGCCTGGTCGGGAAGACCTCCGACGAGGCGAAATCCGTTCTGACCGCGGCCGGGTTCACCAACGTCACCGTGGTCGACGCACCCGCCGACAAGGATCGGGTGGACGCCGCGAAGGGTGAGGTCGTCCAGGTGTCGCCCGCCGAAGGCACCGAGGTGACCACCGACAAGCAGATCATCCTGTACGCGGCGACCGGCCAGGGATCGGTGCCGGACGTCGCCGGGCAGGCCGAGGCGGACGCACGGGCAACCCTGACCAGCGCGGGCTACACCTCGATCTCGGTCGAGGACGCGCCGCTGGGCCAGGAACCGGTCGACTTCTCCGCGGGCGTGATCGTCAGCACCAGGCCGACGGCCGGCTCGACTGTGAGCAAGAGCGAGACGATAACCCTCGTCCGGGCGACGGGCCGCTCGCTCGTGCCCAACGTGCGCGGCAAGACGCAGGAGCAGGCCATCGAGGACCTCAACGCCGTCGGCTTCACGAACGTCGAGGTCGTCGAGCAGCCCAACGAGGTGGCCAGCAATCTGGGCAAGGTCATCGACCAGCTGCCCACCGACGGGGAGTCCGCCGGCTATCTGCGCAGCCAGAAGATCACGATCTACGTCGCCGTCTCGGCGACGCCGTCCAGCCACACCTCGTCACCGAGTTCCCCGTCCACGCGCGGTTGACCCGCGCGGCCCCGGCGACCGCTCAGCCGACCGCCATCAGCGGCGACAGCCCGGCCGCCCGGGCGGGGGCACCGGCGTCGCCGCACACGGCCAGCCAGTTGGCGAGGATCTGGTAGCCGCCCTGGGTGAGCACCGACTCCGGATGGAACTGCACGGCCTCGATCGGCAACTCGCGATGCCGGACGGCCATGATGATCCCGTCGCCGGTGTGCGCGCTGGCCTCCAACTCGTCCGGCATCGTCTCGGGGACGATCGCCAGCGAGTGGTACCGGGTGGCCGTGAACGGCTGCGGCAGGCCGGTGAACACCCCACGCCCGTCGTGGAAGATCTGCGAGGTCTTGCCGTGCCGCAGTTCGGGAGCCGGGGCGACGACACCACCGAATGCCACGCCTATCGCCTGGAGCCCCAGGCAGATGCCGAAGATCGGGAGCCGACCGGCCTGGGACCGCACGAGGTCGACGCACACGCCCGCGTCCTCGGGTGTGCCCGGCCCTGGGGACAGCAGAACGCCGTCGAAGCCGTCGGGCCAACCGGGATCGCCGAACCGCGTGTCGTCGTTGCGCCAGACCTCGACGTCGGCACCGATCTGTGCGAGGTAGTGCACGACGTTGTAGACGAACGAGTCGTAGTTGTCGACGACGAGGATGGCGGTCATGTTCCCATTGTCCCCCGCCTCGGCGCGAGGAGGACAACCCGACAGCCCGTGGGCCTCGCAGAGGCTCAGCGAGCAGCGGTGGCCTGCTGGGGCAACGCCCCGGCGTAGGCGGGCATCGTCACCTCGCTCAGGCGGGTCTGGGCGTAACCGAGACTGTACGCCTGTGCGTACTGCTTGTAGACCTGCACGCCGTCGTCGGAGTCGAGGCCGGCCTCGATGCGTTCCTGGTCACCGATCGCCGTGATCACGTACGGCGGGGCGTACGGCACGCCTTCGAGGACGACCGTGTTGCCCACGCACTTGACGGCCGTGGTCGAGATCGCGCGAACACCCTGGATCGTCAGGGCCTCGGCACCTGCGGCCCACATCGCGTTCACGACCTGCTGGATGTCCTGCTCGTGCACGACCAGCAGGTCGGCGTCGACACCCGGCGGCTCGAAGCTGGTCGGAGCATCGGTGAGCGTCACCTGCACGGCCGGCCCCTTCACCGCCGCGAGCCCGGCCACCTGTGCGGTCTGGGGATCGAGCGAGTCGGCCGCCGACGGGGATGCGCCCTCCCGCTCGGCCAACTCGGAGTTCTGCTCCCGCAGGTCGGCCGCGCGAGTGATCAGTTCCTGGTTGCGTTGCTCCTGCTCGGCGGCGATCTGGGACAGGTCGCTGGTGCGGTCGGGACGCAGGTCGCTGCCTTGGGCCGTGATGGCAGTCGAGCCGATCAGCACTCCGGCGAGCAGACCGACGACGAGCGTGCTCACGCTGCTCGCGCGGGGGTGCGCGGGGACCTGCGCGGCCCCGGGCCGCGATGCCTCGCCCGGCTCCTCCTGGTCGGAGCTGTGGGGTGCCGCCATGGCGACCAGAGTACCCGCCGCCCCCTCCGCATTGGGATACCGGGCATGCCGCGGGTCATACTGGGAGGGTGGCCATGTCCGGTCACCCACGAACCACACCGCGTGCCGCGGCACGCCAGGCGAGGAGCAGACGCAGTGCCGGAATCGAAGGTCCGCAAGGAGGCCGCGGAGAAGAAGGTCGACAAGCGTAAGCGGGAGCGCGGCGAGAAACGTACGAAGTCGCGCGCACGCATGGCGATGAGCACCCGCGACTGGGTTCCGTGGGTGTTCGTCCCCCTCGGCCTGATCGGCGTGCTGTGGCTGATCGTCTTCTACATCGCGGGCAACCGCGTGCCCGTCATGCAGGACCTCAGCAACTGGAACTACCTGATCGGCCTGGGCCTCATCGCCGCGTCGTTCGCGTTCGCCACGCTCTGGAAGTAGCGCCCGGTCAGCCCGCGCCCGGCCGCTCGTCCTCGTCGGCGGTGATCTCGCGGGCCGCCCGCTCGATGTCGTCGGTGTACTCGTCGACGACGAGCGCGCTGGTGTTCACGCGTCCCAGCCGATAGGCCGCACGTCCGAGCATGTGCGCCGAGATCGGCGCCACGATCATCTGCAGGGCCACCACCAGCGCGAGCGTGGCGGCGACCCGGGGCCGCTGCATGACCGCGGCGAGGCCCAGGCACATGAGGGTGAGCCCCAGCACCTGGGGCTTCGTAGCCGCGTGCATCCTCGCGAACATCGAGGCGAGCCGCACCATCCCGACGGCGGTGATGAGCGTCAGGCTCGTGCCGACGGCGATCAACGCCACCCCCACCACCTGCAGCCAGCCGATCATGAGGCATCCTCCTCGTCCTCGGCATCGGGATGCACCGGCGGAGCCGCCTCGTCCAGCATCGACTCCGGGATGGCGGCGACCTCCTCGCGGCTGAGCATGCGTCCCTCGCCGATCGCCTCGGCCTGCGAGAAACGGGCGATCACCGTGGAACCCAGGAACCCGACCGCCGCGAACACGACGAGCAGGGGCAGCAGGTCGACCCGCCCGGTCAGGGCCATGACGACGACCACGATCCCGACCGCGGCCGAGGTCATGACGTCCAGCCCGACAGCCCGGTCGAGATTGGACGGCCCCCGTTCCAGCCGGACCAGGACGAGGGCCATCGCGACGACCAGGGCCCCCAGGCAGATGTACAGCACCGTGATCATGAGCCGTCCTCCCCACCGAGCAGGCCGGCGTCCACGAGTTCGGACCGGGTGGCGAAGGCACGCAGCAGGCGCTCCTCCTGGTCGAGGACACGCTGGTGCGCCTCCTCCAGCGCCTCGTCACCCTCGGCGACGTCGAACACGTGGATGTAGAGGATCCCGGTGAGCCGGTGCGCGTCGATGACGATGGAACCGGGGACCAGAGCGGTGAACCCGGCCGTCGCGGCCAGGAACGCGTCCGAGTGGGCACGCGTCTGGACGCGGATGATCGCCTCGCGCGGCGTCCGGCCCGAGAAGATCACCGCGACGATGTGCGCGGAGGCCTCCACGACGTCCCACGCGAACCGGGCCATCAGGCGCGCCGTGGCCACCGGACGCACGGTCAGCCGCCGCCGGGGGCCCCGGGGCATCGGCACCAGCCACGTGATCAGCAGGGCCAGGACGATGCCGGCGACGAGGTTCCCCCAGCTGAGGTCCCCCCACAGCAGAACCCACATGATCGTCAGGAGGACGACGGCCAGCGGCGAGACGGATCGCCTCGTCGGGCGGACGCTGGTGGCGTTCATCGTGGGCCCGCCTCCTGGGTGGGGGTGGGCAGCGGGGCGACGGCCTCGGGAGTGGGCATCGCCGAAGCACCGTCCTCGGTCTCGGTGTGCGATTCACCGGTGCCCCGCTCGGCATCCGGCAGGACGGCCAGCACGTAGGCGCTCAGCCCGCTCAACTCGCGCGACGCCTCGTCGGCGTAACGGTAGATGGGGCCCGCGAACACGGTGAGCGCCAGCGACGCGGCCACCAGCGCGGCGGTCGAACCGGTCATCGTCGCCGGCACCCTCGGCCTGTCGACGTGCTCGGACGACGGCTGCCAGAAGGCCATGTTCCAGGCCCGCAGCAGCGCGTACAGGGTCAGCAGCGAGGTCACCAGGCCCCCGGCGACCAGGGTCCAGTCGAGGGCCCCGCCGGCCAGCGCCGATGCCCGGATCAGGCCGGTCTTGGCCACGAAGCCCGACAGCGGCGGCACACCCCCCAGGTTCAGGGCGGGGATGAGATACAGCGCCGCCAGGAGCGGCCAGGTTCTCAGCAGGCCGCCGAGCTTCACGAGCGAGGTACTGCCCCCTACCCTCTCCATCAGCCCGCTGACGAGGAACAACGCCGTCTGGACGATGATGTGGTGGGCGGTGTAGAAGATGGCCGCCGCCAGGCCGGCGTCCGACCCGATGCCGACGCCCCAGAGCATGAACCCGATGTGGGAGACCAGCGTGAACGACAGCAGCCGCTTGATGTCGTTCTGCGCGACGGCCCCCAGGATGCCGACGACCATCGTCGCCAGACCGACCAGCAGCAGCGCACCGTTCAGCTCCGAGTCGGGGAACAGCAGGGTCTGCGTCCGGATGATGGCGTAGATGCCCACCTTCGTGAGCAGCCCCGCGAACACCGCGGTGACAGGGGCGGGGGCCGTGGGGTAGGAGTCGGGCAGCCACGCGGACAACGGGAAGACGGCCGCCTTCACCCCGAACGCCACCAGCAGCAGCACCTGGATCACGTGGGCCGCCCCGGGGTCGATCTGCGGCAGCCGGATGGCCAGCTGGGCCATGTTCACCGTGCCCGTCGCCGCGTAGACGGCCGCCAGCGCGACCAGGAACACCACCGAGGAGACCAGGCTCACCACCACGTAGACCGCGCCCGAGCGCATGCGGTCGCGCGTCCCACCGAGGGTGATGAGCACGAAGCTGGCCACGAGCAGGATCTCGAAGCCCACGTAGAGGTTGAACAGGTCCCCGGTGAGGAACGCGTTGGACACGCCTGCCGACAGCACCAGGAAGGTCGGCTGATACACCGCCAGCGGCAGCTTCATGGTCTCGCCGAGATCCTGCGTGGCCGAGTAGACCAGGACGCACAACGTCACGAACACCGACACCAGCAGCATGAGCGCGCTGAGCCGGTCGGCCACCAGGGTGATCCCGACCGGGGCCGACCATCCGCCGACGTCCAGGGTCACCGGGCCGTCGAGGCTGAGCCGGACGATGAGCGCCGCGTCGAGCAACACGATCCCGAGCGCCGCGAACGACACGATCCGCTGCGCGGTGTGGCGTCCCGCGAGCAACAATGTGAGCGCGGCGCCGACGAACGGTACGAGCACCGGGATGCCGAGCACCCACTCCCAGTCGGCGGCGTTCATCGGTCGTCCACCTCCGCCCCGGGCATGTCCTCGGTCTCGTCGTAGACCGTCGCCGCCTGTTCGTCGAGCGTGGCGCCCGAGTCGTCGGTGACGCGGTCGGAGACGACGTCACGGGCGGCGTCGATCGCGATCCGGCGGTCCTCACGGTCGTCCTGCACCTCGTCGTTGCCGTTGAGCTGCCACGAGCGGTACGACATCGCGAGGATGAACGCGGTGAGGGCCAGGCCGATGACGATCGCGGTGAGCACCATGGCCTGCGGCAACGGGTCGGCCATCTCGTCCACCTCGGACTGGCCGATGATCGGGGGCAGGCCCGCTCGTCCGCCGGCGAGCAGGAACAGCATGTTGACGCCGTAGGTGATGAGCCCGCTGCCGATCACGATGCGACTCAGCGAGCGCTCCAGGACCAGGACCACTCCCGCCCCGACGAGGACGGCCACCAGGACGAGCAGGGCCAGCGAGGGTGCCATCTCGATCATGGCGTCACCTCCTGGTCGTCGCGCCGTGGGCCTGCCTCACCGCGCCGCATGCCGGCGACCAGTTCGACCTCCTCGCGTGCGGGCCTGCGGTCGTCGTGGGCCACCTCGGGAACCGACGACCCCGAGGCCTCGGCCCGGCGGTCGAGTTCCGCACCGAGGCTGGTCAGGATGTCGAGCACGAGGCCCACGACGACGAGGTAGACGCCGATGTCGAAGAACAGCGCGGTCGCCAGGTGGACCTCGTGGAACACCGGGAGCACGAGGTCGAAGACGGTCGTCTGCAGGATCGTGCCGCCGAACGCGACCGGGACGAGCGCGGCCGTGGTCGCGACGGCCATGCCGAGGCCCAGGAGCAGGCCGGGACGCACGCGCGCGGCCAACCCGAGCTCGAACCGCCCGCCGGCGAGGTAGCGGATGATCAGCGCGATGCCCGCGAGGATGCCGCCCGCGAAGCCCCCACCAGGGTTGTTGTGCCCGCTCAGCAGCAGGAACAGCGAGAACAGGAGCAAGGGGTGGAAGATCATCCGGGTGCCGATCTCGAAGATCAGGGAGCGCCGGACGGGGGCCAGCGTCCCGCTCGCGCTGAGCCAGGTGCGTCCCCGCCCGCCCGGCTCGGAGGCCTCCCCCGGTCGGTGCACCCGTACCGGCTCCCCCAGGGCACCCGGATGGCTCCGGTCGCCGCCCCACACCGCGTGCTTGAACAGGGCGGCGGCGAAGGCCGACCGGGGATCGGCGATCCGGCCACGTTCACGCAGGAAGACCAGGGAGGCCACACCGGTCGCGGCGGCGAGCAGCACGGAGATCTCGCCGATCGTGTCCCAGGCACGGGTGTCGACGAGCGTCACGTTGACGATGTTGCGGCCGTAGCCGAAGGTGAGCACCTCGTCCGGGTAGTGGACGGTGACCGGCTCGTGCACCCTGGCCGAGGCCGCGATCCACCCGATCAGCGCGACCGAGGTGCCGACGAGCGCGCCGACCAGGACCCGCCCGACCCGGGACGACCGCCAGGGCCGGTTGGAGAAGTACGGCGGGAGCCTTCTCAGGACGAGGACGAAGACGACCAGGGTGACGGTCTCCACGAGCACCTGGGTCAGCGCGAGGTCGGGGGCACCCTGGAGGGCGAAGAGCAGGGCTGTGCTGTAGCCGATGAACGCGGTCAGCATCACGGCCTTCATGCGCCGCCGCGACCGGACGACCAGCACGGCGGCCACGCACGACACGACGACGATGCCCGCCTGCAACGGCGAGTCCCACAGTCGCAGCCCGACGAGGGTCGGCACCTCACCCGTGACGACGACCAGGGCGACGGCCCCGACCATCGTGAGGAGCATCACCGTGAGGTAGCCGGGCAGTGAGCCGGTCTGGACACGGGCCGTGACGTCGGCCGACCAGACGTTCAGGCCGCGGGTCATCGCGCGGAACGCGTCGTCCGCACTGGGGACACGGCTCGTGACCCGGTCACCGGAACGCCCCGGGTGAAGACGATCGCGGAACGCGAAGAGCAGACCACCGAGCACGAGGATGGCGGCCGTGGCCACGACCGGGACGCCCAACCCGCTCCACAGTGCCAGGTGGCCGGGCTCGCCCGGATAGGTGTCGGCGTGGGGAGCCGTGAACCGCTCGAGGAGCCCGGGGACGAGCCCCGCGGCGAGGCTGCCGGTGGCGAGCACGGCGACCGGTAGTTGCAGTCTCGGATCGGCATGGGTGTGCGGGCTGGGTGGGACGCCGGGCTTGTCGGCGAAGGCGCCCCACCAGAACCGGAGCGAGTAGGCCACCGTCATCACCGAGCCCAGGCACACGACCAGCAGCACCGGCGGATTGCTCTCGAAGGCGGCCAGCGCGGCTTCCTTGCCTACGTAACCGAGCATCGGCGGCAGCCCGGCCATCGACGCGACGGCCAGCGTCGCGAATCCCGCCAGCCAGGGCATTCGGCGTCCGACCCCCGACAGCTCGCGCAGGTCGCGAGTGCCGAGCTCGTGGTCGATGACGCCGACGACCAGGAAGAGCGTCGCCTTGAACATCGCGTGAGCCACCAGCATGGCCAACCCGGCGAGCGCGGCGGCCCGCTCCCCGATGCCGACGAGGACGACGATGAAGCCGAGCTGCGACACGGTCCCGAAGGCGAGCAGGAGCTTGAGGTCGTGCTGGCTCAATGCGCGGTAGCCGCCCAGCAGCATCGTCGTCAGGCCGACCACCACCACGACCGGACGCCACCCCGGCACGTCGGCGAAGCCCGGCGCCAATCGGGCGACCAGGTAGATGCCCGCCTTCACCATGGCCGCCGCGTGGAGGTAGGCGCTGACCGGCGTCGGCGCCGCCATCGCGGCCGGCAGCCAGAAGTGGAACGGCACCTGGGCCGACTTGGACAGCGCGCCCAGCAGGATGAGGACCGCGGCCACCGGCACGTAGCCGGCCGGGGCGGCGGCGCCGAGGGTGCCCGCCGCGGCCGAGGCCACGAGCTCCGACAGACGGAACGACCCGCCGTCGGTGACCCCCACCATGACGATCCCGGCCAGCATCGCGAGCCCGCCGAACGTGGTGACCGTGATCGCCTGCATGGCCGCGCGGCGGGACGACTGCCGATCGTGATAATGGCCGATGAGCAGGAAGCTGAACACCGTCGTCAGCTCCCAGAACACGTACATCAGCAACGTATTGTCGGCTGTGACAAGGCCGAACATAGCGCCGGCGAAGGCGACGAAGACGCCACCGAACCGACCGATCGCACTGGCACCACGCCCGAAGTACGCCCAGCAGTAGACGAGGATGACGGCACCGACCACGCCGACGATCAGCGCCATCAGCCAGCCCAGCATGTCCATCCGGAAGTCGAGGTCGAGCCCCAACTGCGGGATCCACGAGATGTGGCGGGTGGGCAGGTCGCCCGCCAGCACCGCAGGGGCCTGCAGAATCGTCCACACCGCCGTGGTGGCGGGCACGAGGGCCAGGACGCCGAACCCGGCCCGTCCGAGCTTGCGCATCAGTATCGGGGCGACCATCGCTGCCAGCCAATGGAGGCACAGCAACTCGGTCAACGGGGTCCCCCCAGGGTCTCGTGGTCGGTAGGCATAGTTTACCGGACCGGCCCCTAGCGGCGCGCAACGATCGGAAAGGGCGGGACTACTGCGGTCGGAGTAGGGGGAACAGGATCGTCTCCCGGATACCGGCATCGGTGAGCAGCATCAGCAGGCGATCCACGCCCATGCCCATGCCACCCATCGGCGGGGCACCCTGCTCGAGCGCCGCGAGGAAGTCCTCGTCCAGTTGCATGGCCTCGGGGTCGCCGGCGGCCGCAGCGAGCGACTGGGCGGTCAGTATCTCGCGCTGCACCACCGGGTCGATCAGCTCGCTGAAGCCGGTCGCGCGCTCCACCCCGCCGATGACGAGGTCCCACGCCTCGATGAGCCCCGGCTTCGACCGGTGCCTGCGGGCCAGCGGCTGGGCGACCTCCGGGAAGTCGCAGACGAAGGTCGGCTGCACGAGGTAGGGCTCGACGAGGTGCTCCAGCAGTTCCATGACGAGCTTGCCGTTGCCCCAGGCGGGATCCCACGCGACCTCGTGGGCGTCCGCGATCGCCCTCAGGTGCTCGACGGGGGTCTCCACCGTGATCTGCTCGCCGACCTTGTCGGACACCGCGTCGTAGACCGGGAGCCAGGCCCACTCCGCGTCCAGGTCGATCACCTGGCCGTCCGACCGCTCGATACGGTGCCGGTCGACGGCGTCGGCGGCGTCCAGGATTATCCGCTGGGTGAGGGCGGCGATCGTGAACTGATCACCCCAGCTCTGATAGGCCTCGAGCATGGTGAACTCGGCCGAGTGGGTGGAGTCGATTCCCTCGTTGCGGAAGATGCGCCCGATCTCGTACACCCGGTCGGCGCCGCCGACCATCGCACGCTTGAGGAACAGCTCGAGGGCGATGCGCAACGTCATGTCGATGTCGAACGCGTTCAGGTGGGTCGTGAAGGGACGCGCGGCCGCGCCGCCGTGCACGAGTTGCAGGGTCGGCGTCTCGACCTCGAGGTAACCGTCGCGCTCCAGGGTGGCGCGAATGCTCCGGGTCACCGTCGACCGCATGCGAACCATGTCACGGGCCTCGGGGCGGACGATGAGGTCGGCATACCGCTCGCGGACGCGCGCCTCCTCCGACAGGTCCTTGTGCAGGGTGGGCAGCGGGCGAAGCGCCTTGGACGCCAGCCGCCACTGTGCGGCCATCACGGACAGCTCGCCACGGCGGGAGCTGATGACCCGGCCGCCGACCCAGACGAAGTCACCGAGATCGACATCGGCCTTCCACGCGTCCAGCGCCTCCTGGCCGACCTCGGCCAGCGAGAGCATGACCTGCAGGCGGGTGCCCGAGTCGTCCGGGGTGAAGCCGTCCTGCAGGGTGGCGAAGCACAGCTTGCCGGTGTTGCGGACGAAGATGACCCGGCCGCCGACCGCGACGACGTCGCCGGTCTCCTCACCGGGCTGGAGGTGTGCCCAGCCGTCCCGGACCTGTGCCAGCGTGTGGTCGCGGCGCAGGTCGACGGGATAGGGCTCCACCCCGGCGTCCAGCAGCCGCTGCCGCTTCTCGCGTCGCACCAGCTGCTGTTCGGTCAGTTGGGGCTCGTCGGCAGGCGCCTGGGACGCCGTGGTCTGCGGTTCACTCACCCGAACAGACTAGCCGGGCGTGCCAGATCGATGGATCCGTGCGCCCGGCCCGGGCGGCATCGAAGGCGGCTCCCGCGGGCGGGGTGTCATTCACGCGGACGCCCGGTGCTCCCGCGGGCCGTGTGACGCCCGCGGGAGATCACGGCGCCCGCGCAGGCCGGGCGAGCCGCATACGCCCAGGGATCGCCGACTACCGGGCGGTGGCCGCCACGACGATCGCCGCGTTCTCGTCCAGGGCGGCCAGCTTCTGCTCGCCCGGCATGTCCTTGGGACGCATGGCGAGTTTGAGGCCGAAGGTGACCTCGCCCGCCGCGGCGACGGCGGACGCGACGCGAGCGGCGTCCAGCAGCGTGCCCGCGGGCGCGACGCTCGTGCCGGCCAGCGGCAGGTGCTGATCGGCCCAGGGGCCACCGAAGTCGGTCGCCTCACCCGAGCAGCTCGAGAACCCGACATGGCGCAGCCACCCCGAGGCCTTCGCGGTCTCGATGTGCTGCTGGGCGGTCTGCGCGCTGCGGCCCTCGATCGCGCTGCGGGCCCAGTTGATCACCAGGCCCCAGCCGGCGTCCGGCGCCTGCGCCGAGACCTTCTCGAGGACGGCGATCTCGTCGTCCAGCGTCAGATACCCCTTGTTGGGCTCCTGTCCCTCGACGAAGGCGTCGCAGTGCTCGACCCACAGCTTCGCACCGCCCCAGTCGAGGCCCGCGAGCTCCAGCAGGGAGGCCGCGAACGCGTCCGCGTCGGCCTTGCCGGTCGGGGCCGAATGCACCTG
The DNA here is from genome assembly GCF_011758645.1 of Brooklawnia cerclae. Lineage (NCBI taxonomy): Bacteria > Bacillati > Actinomycetota > Actinomycetes > Propionibacteriales > Propionibacteriaceae > Brooklawnia > Brooklawnia cerclae. The sequence goes on from NZ_JAAMOZ010000005.1 coordinate 71,164, forward strand.
CACGGCCCTGATGTCGTGGCCGTCGGCGACGAGCCCGGCGACCGCCGCGGCCTCACCCCGCGCCCATTCGAGCGCACGCCGGCGTCCGGCCTCGTCGGGGGACGCGAGGCCGAAGTCGGCGTCCTCGGCGTTGCGGCCGGTGGTGCCGGGCACGCCCGAGACGATGGCGGGCAGGTCGGCGGGCGCGCCCGCGGGCCAGGCGAGCGAGTCGGCGTAGCCGAGCTCGAACCCACCCACCCAATCGCGCTGGGACAGCCCCTGCACGAATGCGAGCCGGTCAGCCCCATCGGCAGGCCAGACGTTGTAGGCGGACGAGAACAGTTTCATGATCAGGCTCCCTTGATGATCGGTGGGCTCCAGTCTGGCATGACGGAGCCGGGCTCGGAGCACACGCCCGTGCCTGTGACCAGCACGTTTGTGAGTGAGCACTCACTCAGGTATCTTTTCCCACCGTGCGCGCAACACCTTTACCACCGGACGAACGACGCCGGGCGATCATCGCAGCGGCTCGGCCGCTGCTGGTGAGCGACGGCCAGTTCACGACGAAACAGGTGGCCGAAGCGGCAGGCATCGCCGAGGGGACGATCTTCCGCGTCTTCGACTCGAAGAAGGACCTGCTGGCCGCCGTGATCGAGGACACCCTCGACCCCACCGACCTGTGCGAGGCCATCCGCTCGCTCCCCACACAGCCGACCCTGCACGAGCACGTCACCCGGCTGCTGGAGCTGCTCCGCGACAACGTGGGCTCGGTGATGGCCGTGATGGCGGCGCTCCATTCTCGCTCCCGCCCGGAGTTCGACAGACCTCCCCACAGACACGGCCCCCCGGGGCCCGACTCCCGCAACACCCAGGTCACAGACGCTCTCGCCGATTCACTCGCGCCGTGGGCCGGCGACCTGATCCTGACGCCGCAGGCAGCGGCGTCCCTCCTGAGGGCACTCGCCCTGACCGCATCCCACCCCTTCCTGCCGGATCCCGGGCTCAACGACCCGGCGGGACTGGCGAACATCATCATTCACGGCATCGAGAAACGCCCCGAGGAAGACGCATGCTGATCAAACTCATCAACCGCTACATCAGGCCGTATTCGGGCCTGCTCATCGGCGTGCTGGTCGCGCAGCTGGTGGCGACAGCGTCATCGCTGTACCTGCCCAGCCTCAACGCCAGCATCATCGACGACGGCGTCGCCAACGGCGACACCGGCTACATCTGGAGCCACGGCGGCATCATGCTCGCCGTGTCCCTCACCCAGGCGCTGTGTCAGATCGCCGCCGCCTACTTCGGCGCGAAGGCCGCCATGCTGTTCGGACGCGACGTGCGATCCGCCGTGTTCAACCGGACGCTGTCGTTCAGCACCCGCGAGATCAACCAGTTCGGCGCCCCGAGCCTGATCACCAGGACGACCAACGACGTCCAGCAGGTGCAGATGCTCGTCCTGATGACCTGCGTCATGATGATCTCCGCCCCGATCACGATGATCGGCGGTGTGTTCATGGCGCTGCGCGAGGACCGCGTCCTGAGCTGGCTGATCCTCGTCGCGGTCATCGTGCTGGGTGGGGTGATCGGCATCCTGGTCACACGGATGACCCCGCTGTTCCAGTCGCAGCAGACGAAGATCGACACCCTCAACCGTGTCGTGCGCGAGCAGATCACCGGCATCCGTGTGATCCGTGCGTTCGGACGTGAGCCACTCGAACGCGAGCGGTTCCGCGGCGCGAACTACGACCTCATGCGGCTCGGCTTCTCGATCGGCACCCTGTTCGCGGTGCTCTTCCCGTTCGTCATGCTCGTCATGAACCTCGGCAGCGTCGGGGTGATGTGGTTCGGCGGCATGCGCATCGACGCCGGCGACATGCAGGTGGGCCAGCTGACCGCCTTCATCACCTATCTCATGCAGATCCTCATGAGCGTGATGATGGCCACGATGATGGTGATGATGGCCCCGCGTGCGGCCGTCTGTGCCACCCGCATCATGGAGGTGCTCGACACCTCCTCCAGCGTCGTCCCGTCGTCCGAGCCCGTCACCGAGCTGTCCGAACACGGCACCGTGCGGTTCGAGGACGTCGGCTTCGCCTACCCCGGCGCGGAAGCGCCGGTGCTGACCGGCATCACCTTCGACATGCGTCCCGGCCAGACCACCGCGATCGTCGGCTCCACCGGGTCGGGGAAGACCACCCTGGTCAACCTCATCCCGCGCCTGTTCGACGTCACCACCGGCCGGGTGCTCGTCGACGGGGTGGACGTCCGCGACATCGCCCCTGAGGCACTGTGGGCACGCATCGGGCTCGTCCCGCAGAAGGCCTACCTGTTCAGCGGCACCATCGCCTCGAACCTGCGGCACGGCGACCCCGCGGCCACCGACGAATCCATGTGGCAGGCCCTGGACGTCGCCCAGGCATCCGACTTCGTCTCCGAACTGGACGGCGGCCTCGAGGCACCCGTCGCCCAGGGAGGCACCAACGTCTCCGGCGGTCAGCGCCAACGGCTGTCGATCGCCCGGGCCCTGGTCAAGTCGCCCGAGATCTACGTCTTCGACGACGCCTTCAGCGCGCTGGACGTCGCGACCGACGCCCGCCTCCGCGCGGCGCTGTCGTCCCTCACCAGCGAGGCCGCCGTGCTGATCGTGGCCCAGCGGGTCTCCACCATCCGGCAGGCCGACCAGATCATCGTCCTGGAGGACGGGCACATAGTGGGCATCGGCAATCACGACGATCTGATGGACTCCTGCCCCACCTATCGCGAGATCGTCGAATCCCAACTGAACGCGACGGAGGCCGCAGCATGAGCACAGAGACGTCGCGCGAGGAACATCGCGTCACCCGGGCCAACGCCCGGCCCAAGATCGGCCCCGCCCGGCGCACGGGCGGTCCCGGCCCCATGGGCGGCCAGGGCGTCGCCGAGAAGGCCGTCTCGTTCGGGCCGTCGCTCCGGCGGCTGCTCGGCATGATGCGGCCCGAGCGGCTGGTGTTCGCCGTGGTCATCGTCATGGGCATCGCCTCGGTGGTGGGCAACGTCGTGGGGCCGAAGATCCTCGGCAAGGCGACCGACGTCATCTTCACCGGCGTCGTCGGCAAGAACCTGCCCGCCGGGGTGACCAAGGAACAGGTCATCGAGATGCTCCGCCAGGCCGGCAACAGCCAGCTCGCCGACATGGTCAGCGGCATGAACGTCATCCCCGGGCAGGGCATCGACTTCACCGCGCTGGGCCACTGGCTGCTGCTCGCGCTGGCACTGTACGCCGCGGCGGCGGTGCTCGGGTTCATCCAGCAGTTCCTGCTGATCAGGGGCGTGCAGCGCACGGTCTACCGCATGCGCAACCTCGTCAACGAGAAGATGGACCGGCTGCCGCTGGCCTACTTCGACCGCCAGCCGCGTGGCGAGCTGCTCAGCCGCATCACCAACGACATGGACAACGTGCAACAGACCCTGCAGCAGACGCTGGGGCAACTGCTGAACTCCATCCTCACGGTGATCGGCGTCGCGGTCATGATGTTCACCGTCAGCCCCATGCTGGCGTGGCTGACACTGGCGATCATCCCGGTGGCCGGGGTGGCCTCCGTCCTGATCGGCAAGCAGGCTCAGAAGCAGTTCACCAGCATGTGGGCCAGGACCGGCGAGCTGAACGGCGAGGTCGAGGAGGCATACACCGGACACGCGCTGGTCAAGGTCTTCGGACGCCAGCACGAGGTGGCCGCGGTGTTCGACGACACCAACGAGAAGCTGTTCGCGTCCTCGTTCCGGGCACAGCTAATCTCCGCGATCATCATGCCGGTCAACTTCTTCATCGGGAACCTCAACTACGTGGCCATCGCCGTCGTCGGAGGCCTGCAGGTGGCGAACGGACGTATGCCGCTCGGCAACGTCCAGGCGTTCATCCAGTACTCGCGGATGTTCACCCAGCCCATGACCCAGATCGCGTCGATGGCCAACCTGCTCCAGTCGGGTGTTGCCTCGGCCGAGCGGGTCTTCGAGGTGCTCGACGCCGACGAGCAGGCCCCCGACACCGAGGGTGCTCTGCCCGAGACGGTGGAGGGCCACGTGGAGTTCCGCGACGTCGACTTCAGCTACAGCGCCGACCGGCCGCTCATCCAGCGCCTGTCGCTGGAGGCGCGCCCCGGCCAGACCATCGCCATCGTCGGGCCCACCGGGGCCGGCAAGACCACGCTGGTCAACCTGCTGGAGCGGTTCTACGAGATCCAGGGCGGGCAGATCCTGCTCGACGGGGTCGACATCACGTCGGTGCCCCGCGCCGATCTGCGCGGCAAGCTCGGAATGGTGTTGCAGGACACCTGGCTGTTCGGGGGGACGATCCGCGACAACATCGCCTACGGCCGCCCGGGAGCGACCACCGACGAGGTGATCGACGCGGCGAAAGCCGCGCACGTCGACCGTTTCGTCCACCAGCTCCCCCACGGCTACGACACCGTGATCAACGACGAGGGGACCAACATCTCCGCCGGCGAGAAACAGCTGATCACCATCGCGCGAGCGTTCATCGCCGACCCCGAGGTGCTCATCCTGGACGAGGCGACCTCCAGCGTCGACACCCGCACCGAGGTGCTCGTCCAGCAGGCGATGACGCGGCTTCGCTCGGGGCGCACGAGCTTCGTGATCGCCCACCGGCTGAGCACGATCCGTGACGCCGACCTCATCCTCGTGATGGAGCACGGCGCGATCGTCGAACAGGGAACCCACGACGAACTGCTGGAGACCAAGGGCGCCTACCACGACCTCTACCAGTCGCAGTTCGCCGCCGCGATCGAGGACGCCGCCTGACGTCGAGGCGTTCGTCGAGCCTCGGGAGTGCTCGTTGAGCCTGTCGAAACGAGCACTCCCGAGGGAGTCCCTTCGACAGGCTCAGGGACCGGTGTCGAAGAACGCCTCAGGCAGATCCGCGTCCCGCGTCCCTTCGACAGGCTCAGGGACCGGTGACTGACAACAGGCTCAGGGACCTGTGGGCTGACGACAGGCTCAGGGACCAGCGGCTCACGACAGGCTCAGGGACCAGCGGCTCACGACAGGCTCAAGGACCGGTCCCTGAGCCTGTCGAAGGGAGCATCCCTGACCTCACGTCACCGGGGCCTCGGCTCCCGTTCGCAGGCCTTCAGCACCCCTGACCGCAACCGGGCGTACTCCTCGTCCAGTTCGGTCGGGAGCTTGTCACCCAGGAAGTCGAACCACTGCCCAATGCGCGGGAGCTCGTCCACCCACTCGTGGGGGACGAACCGCGTCACCATCCGGACCGTCGCCGGATCGATGTCGAGGCCGTTCACGTCGATGTCCTCCGGCTTCGGCAACAGGCCGATCGGCGTCTGGATCGCGTCGACCCGGCCCTCCAGCCGGTCGATCATCCACTTGAGGACGCGGCTGTTGTCGCCGAATCCCGGCCACAGGAACCGGCCCTGGGCGTCCTTCAGGAACCAGTTCACGTAGAAGATGCGCGGCAGTCGGCTGCGGTCGTGCGTACGGCCGATCTTGAGCCAGTGCTCCAGGTAGTCGCCCACGTGATAGCCGATGAACGGGCGCATGGCCATCGGGTCGCGCCGGACCACGCCGACCATGCCCACCGCGGCGGCAGTCGTCTCCGAACTGCACGTCGCACCGAGGAACACCCCGTGCTGCCAGTCGTGGGCCTCGTTGACCAGGGGAATCGTGTTCTCGCGGCGTCCGCCGAAGATCATGATGTCGATCGGCACCCCACGCGGCGAGTCGAACTCCTCGGCCAGGGTCGGGCATTGCTTGGTCGGCGTGGTGAAGCGGCTGTTCGGGTGCGCGGCCTTGTCCGTGTGCCTGCCGCCCTCCGGGCCGTACTCGCGCGTCCACGAACGCCCTCGCCAGTCCATGAGGTGCTCGGGCACCTGCTCGGTCATCCCCTCCCACCAGACGCCGCCGTCGTCGGTCAGCGCGACATTGGTGAAGATCGAGTTGCCCTCGCGGATCGTGGCCATCGCGTTCGGGTTGGTGGCGTCGCCCGTTCCCGGGGCGACCCCGAAGAAGCCGGTCTCGGGGTTGACCGCGTACAGGCGCCCGTCGGGCCCGAAGCGCATCCACGCGATGTCGTCCCCGATCGTCTCGGCCTTCCAACCCGGGATGGTGGGCCGGATCATGGCGAGATTGGTCTTGCCGCAGGCGCTCGGGAAGGCCGCACAGATGTGATACGTCTTGCCCTGCGGGCTGGTGAGCTTGAGGATCAGCATGTGCTCGGCGAGCCAGCCCTCGTCCCGGGCCATGACCGAGGCGATGCGCAGGGCGTAGCACTTCTTCCCGAGCAGGGAGTTTCCCCCGTAGCCCGAGCCGTACGACCACACGGTCCGTTCCTCGGGGAAGTGCGAGATGTAGACGTGCTGGCTGTCGCACGGCCAGGTCACGTCCTTGGTTCCCGGGGGCAGGGGGAGCCCGACCGAATGCAGACAGGGGACGAAGGCCGCGTCCCGCTGGACCATCTCGTCCAGGGCGGGCCGGCCCATGCGGGTCATGATGCGCATGCTGCACACCACGTAGGGCGAGTCCGTGACCTCGACGCCGAACTTCGGATCGACCGCGTCCAGTGGACCCATGCAGAAGGGGATGACGTACATCGTCCGGCCCTCCATGCAGCCCTCGTAGAGGCCGCGCATGATGCGCTTCATGGCGCGAGGGTTCATCCAGTTGTTCAGCGGCCCCGCGTCCTCCTCACGCACCGAGCAGATGAAGGTCTGGTCCTCGACACGGGCCACATCGTCGGGATCGGTACGCACGTAGATGGAGTTCGGGAACCTGTCCTCGGCGAGCCTGGTCGCACAGCCCTTGTCGACGAGCAGGTCGACGAGCTCGTGCCACTCGGTCTCAGAGCCGTCGCAGTAGCGGATGGCCGCAGGGCGGGTGAGCTCGGCCACCCGGGCCACCCACTCGACGAGCCGGGCGAGACGGGGCACCTCACCGATGGTCGGAATGCCCTGGGTGAGGGAGGCTTCGCCTCCTTCGGGGGCGCCCTTCGTGGTTTCCTGTCTGGTTTCGGTGGTTTCAACGGTCATTTCCGTCGCTCCTGCACGTCCTTGTACGCGGATTGGTCGGCGAGACCCTCAGCAGCTCTCGCCGCTTCAAAGCCATTGTCACACCAAAGATCGTGCTTTCATAGCCCCTAACCACCATAAAAACTCCAGTGGAACGCGCCGAGTGAACAAGGCATCCCATCCCGGCGCCGATGCCCGACGATGGTGACATGATCTCTGCAGCGCCGCGCAGGCTCATGAGCGTTGCGGCAATCGCGCCCATAGCCACCCTCACGGTTCCGGTGTGCGCATATGAGAACGCCGATTTCGCCGCTCACAACCAGACCCTGCTGACCGGTCCCCCCGCGACCCTGCTGGCACCCACGCTCGTGATCTACATCGCGCTGGCCATCACCGGCTGGGCACGGACGCCCGGCCGGCTGTGGTCGGCCGCCGGGTTCGTCGCATCCCTCGCCGCCTGCCTGGTGCTCACGGAGCTTCTGCGCCAGCCCGGCATCTTCTGGGACGGCGTGGACGCCGAGGGAAACTCGACGGGCGGCTACGAGCTGCCCGAGCCGTCCTTCGGCTTCGCCATCTGGGTGGTCTCGGTCGTCCTGGCGACAGCGGCGGCGGGACTCCACATCCTCCGGGGCACGCCCACCGCTCACCGGGTCGTGGGTGCCACGCGACCACGGTGACCGTTGGCCCCGGCCCGTGCGTCCCGGCCCCGGCCCCGTACGGCCTCGCCGAGGCTCCCGCGACCGATTTCGCGTCCCGCGCGCGAAATCTCGATCGCGGGAGCCGATTTCGGTAGCGGGAGCCACGAACCGTCGGCTACTCCGCGACCATCGCCGCTGTCGGCGTGATGGACGCGGCCCTGCGGGCCGGCACGATCGAGGCGACCCAACCCGCGACGACGGCCACCGCGAACACGAGCAGCAGCCGCGGCCAGGGCAGGTCCACCGCCACGTCGGTGAGGTCGGAGAGCAGCGCCCCCACACCGGCGATGCCGTACCCGATCCCCAGGCCGATGCCCAGCAGGCCCGACACCAGGGCCAGCAGCACCGCCTCGAGGCTGAACATCGACCGCACCTGCGCGCGGGTTCCGCCGATCGCGCGCAGCAGACCGATCTCCTGAGTCCGCTCGATCACCGACAGGCCCAGGGTGTTGCCCACCCCGACCAGGGCGATCACGACCGAGATCGCCAACAGCCCGGTGAGGACGACCAGGACGGCGTCGATGACCTGCTGGATCTGTTCCCGCATGATGGCCGGCCCGTCGGCGACGCCACCGGGAATCTGACCCACGACCCCGTTCAGATCGTCGATGACCGTAGCCGGGTCGGAGCCGTCGTCGAAGCGGACGAACGCACCCACCGTCGCCTGCGGATCGAGCCGCGTGAGGTCGTCGAGCGTCACTACCGGGCTTGCGCCGTGGTCCGGGCTCACGTCGGCGACCAGCGTGATCGACCCGTTCGCCGAGGTCGCCGTGAGCCGCTCCCCGTCGGAGACACCGAGGCTCTCGTCCAGCAGGACGACGCCGTCGTCCAACCCGTCGATGTAGCCGGGGAAGCGCAGCACCTGCGCGATCTGCGGCCCGACGCCCATGACGGCGGCATCGGAGACCGGCTGCCCGTCTGGATGCTCCAGCGTGACGGCCCGGGAGGCCGCCACCCGCTCCACGGCGGCCACGCCCTCGGTCTGCCCGATGCGGGCGATCATGGCGTCGTCCAGCGACTCGTCGGCCGAGACCTGGACGTCGGTGGGGAACTCCTCGTCGATCGCGCGGTTGACGGTCGCCTGCCCCGTGGCGGCCCCGACGACCAGCGTGGTGATCAGCGTCACGCCGACCAGCAGCGCGCTGGCCGTGCTCGCCGCACGCCCGGGGTTGCGCCGCACGTTGCCCACCGCGAGTTCGGCGGGAGCCCCGGCGAGCCGGCGCAGCGGCGCCCCGACCAGCCTGACCAGGGCGGGGACGACCAAGCCCGCGACCATGAGAACGCCGACGAAGCTCACCAGTCCGCCGAGGATCCCGGATGCCAGCGACATCTCGCGGTAGCCCACGACCAGTGCCGCTGCCCCACCGACCACCAGCACGGTCCCGACGGCGATACGCGCTATCCCGGCGCGCGAACGCGCCGGTGCCGGCGACAGCGGGCGCAGCGCGGCCACCGGGAGCACCCTGGTGGCCCGTCGCGCCGGCGCGAGGGCCGCGACGACCGTCACGGCGGTTCCGACGAGGACGGGCACCACGAGCGTGGGCCAGGTGATCGCCACGCTGGTGACGGGGATGTTCGTGCTCCCGCCCAGCACGGTGAGCAGGACCGCGCCGAGGCCGACGCCCAACCCCACGCCCGCGGCTGATGCCACCACCGCGACGACGAGGGCCTCGCGCACGACCATGCCGAAGACCTGCCCGCGTGTGGCCCCCACGCACCGCAGTAGGGCGAGCTGCTGGGTGCGCTGCGTCACCATGATGGCGAAGCTGTTGGCGATGACCAGGGCCGACACGAACAGCGAGATGGACACGATGGCCAACAGGAACGCCGTCAGCTCGTCGCCGCCCTGGCTGTACCGGTCGACCAGGTGCTCGACCTGGTCGGCGCCTGTGCGCACGACGGCCGAGGTGCCGGCGATGCCCGTGACCGCCAGGGCCGCGTCCCGGACCGCCTGGGGGTCACCGGAGCCGTAGAGGTAGACGGTGCTGTAGCCGTCGAGCCCGCCCCACGCCATCACATCGGCACTGGACGCGTAGACGTACGCCTGAGAGGGTTGCGGGGTGGCGTCCAGCCCGGGCTCCACGATGCCGACGATGTGGGCGGTCACCGGCTCGCCGCCGAAGGGCTCCAGGAACAGGTCGTCACCGACCGACAGATCGGCCGCGTCGGCCAAGGCCGCGTTGATGGCGACCTCCCCCTGTCGTTCGGGCAGACCCCCGGCGGTCAGAGTGGTCTCGGAACTCAGCGGCGGAGTCGTCTCGGCGGTCACGACGCGCTGACGGCCGCCCGAGGTCTGGACCATGGACGCCTGGGCGACGGGGCGGACCTGGTCCACCCCGTCGATGCCGGCCAGCGCGTCGACGGCGGTCTGCGGAATGCCCGGAGCGTCGTAGTCCGAGCCCGGTTCGACGACGGCGACGGCATCGCCGACCACACCGGCCGCGGCACGCTCGATGGCCTTGGTGAGGGTTGCGGTGGTGAGGAGCGTCGCGGCGAGGAAGGCGACACCGAGGGCGATGGCGACCGCGGTCGACACCAGCCTGCGAGGTTGGGTGCGCACCGGGTTCACCGCCCCTGTTCCGTGTGCCCCGGACCTGCGGGATCGACGATCCGGTCACCGGAGATCTGGCCGTCGGTGAGGGTGATGACGCGGTCGGCGTACCCCGCCGCCCGGGGGTCGTGGGTGACCATGATGATCGTCTGCCCCAGTTCGCGGACGCTGCGGCGCAGGAAGTCGAGCAAGTCGGCCCCCGAGGCCGAGTCGAGCGCGCCCGTCGGCTCGTCCGCGAAGATCACGTCGGGACGCGTGATCAGTGCCCGCGCCACGGCGACGCGCTGCTGCTGGCCGCCCGACATCTCACCGGGGCGATGGGACAGCCGGTCCTGAATGCCGAGGACGCGGACGATGTGGTCGAACCACTCGCGGTCGGGTTTGCGCCCTGCGAGCCGCAGCGGCAGGACGATGTTCTCCTCGGCGGTGCCCGTCGGGAGCAGGTTGAACGCCTGGAAGACGAAGCCAACGCGCTCCCGGCGGACGAGGGTGAGCTCGCGGTCACCCAGGGAGGTGATCTCGGTGTTCCCGATCCAGGCCCGGCCGCTCGTGACGGAATCGAGCCCTGCCGCGCAGTGCATGAGGGTCGACTTGCCGGAGCCGGACGGGCCCATGATCGCGGTGAACATGCCCCGGTCGAACTCGACGCTGACGTGGTCGAGTGCCCGGATCACGGTCTCGCCGGTTCCGTAGACCTTGGTGAGGTCCTGGGTTCGCAGTGCCGGGCCGGACGTCGGGGCGGACGGAGGTGCTGGGGAGAAGGTCGGTGAACTCATGACCCCGACGCTACGGACGACACCCCTGGGCGCACATCGGGCGGCGGATTGGTCCCGGGCCTCCCCCCGGGGGCTGATCCGCCGACCCACGTCACCCCGGGGTAGGAGGGGCCCTCAGGGGTTCCCCGTGGGGGTCGTCCTGCGGGAACGACGGCGACCGGGCTCTCCCTCGACAGGCTCAAAGACCCGGAACCCGCTCATTTCGACGGGCTCAACGAGCCACATCGGTCCTTGAGCCCGTCGAAAGGACCGCCTCGACCCCGTTCGACGAACGCTCGCGTCCCTCACCCGGATATTCTGAGCGCGACCGTTGAGGAGGCAGCCGGTGGACGGACAGGCGGTGTCGGCCGAACTACTCGCCGTCGTGGTGGCGATGGTGGAGGGCGAGCCCTGCGTCCTCACCCTGGGAGCCCCCCCGAGGCTGCCCGCCGGGCCGCTCATGCCCGGCCATCGTTCCCTGCAGACCGCCACCCGGGCCTGGGTCGAGGAGCAGACCGGCCGGACGCTCGGCTACCTCGAGCAGCTGTACACCTTCGCCGGGGTCGACCGCGCCGAGGCCCCGGGACGCCGCATCTCGATCTCCTATCTCGGTCTGACCACGCCGGACGACAGCACCGGCATCGGCCGTTGGCATCCGTGGTACGACCTGCTGCCGTGGGAGGACCTGCGGTCGGGGGCCGGGCTGCCCGCAACCGTGGTGCCCAGCCTCACCGCCTGGACCCAGAGCGATCCGGCCTTCGCGGGGAATCGGCGGCAGCGGTGCGCCATCACGTTCGGGTTGGACGGGCAGCCCTGGCAGCCCGACCTCGTCCTGCAGCGTTACGAGCTCCTGTACGAGGTGGGGCTGCTGCCCGAGTCGCCCGCGGAGTGGCGGCTTCCGGACACGGACCTGGTTCCCGGAGAGCGCATGGTGGGTGACCATCGCAGGGTGCTCGCCACCGGGCTGGCCCGGCTACGCGCGAAGATCCAGTACCGGCCGGTGGTGTTCGAGCTGATGGCACCCGATTTCACCCTGCGCCAGCTGCAGGACTGCGTGGAGGCGCTCGCCGGGACCGTCATCCACACGCAGAACTTCCGGCGGCTGGTCGAGCAGCAGGAACTCGTCGAGGAGACCGGGGGTGTGGACGCGTCCACCGGCGGCCGACCGGCGAGGCTCTACCGGTTCCGCCGCCAGGTGCTCCAGCAACGCAGTGTCGCGGGCACCAAGCTACCCGCCGCACGCGTGCGCTGACCGGCCCGGCCGCAGCGTGAGGTCGTAGCCCTGCGGGCGATCATCCCGGCGCGCGCTGACCGTCTCCGGGTGGCCGCGACCGTTCGGAACCGAGGTCAGGCGGGGTTCTCCGGACGAGGTCGTGACACAGTTCCTTGAATTTGCACTGCGCTCCGCCCCTGACGAGCATCTTCCCTTGTCACGTGCAAGCATCATGCGGGCCCGGCACAAATTGAAGGAACTGTGTCACGGCCTTCGGCGCTGCCGGCCCCTCGGCGGGCCGCATCATCATGCGATCCCCCTGGTCATCTCTTTTGCTCAGGAGTAGCATAACTTTTACTCAAAGCTAGCAAAAGCGTCGAGGGAGGACGCCATGACAACAACCCTGATGACCGCCGCGGAGCTCTACCCGAGAGTGCGGCACGTCGTGCCCGCCGTCGAGTGGGCGACGATGGCCGACGACGTCGACGCGATCGGCCGACTCAAGCGCGAGCGCAACGCCGTGATCCTCGCCCACAACTACATGACCCCGGAGATCTTCCACGGGGTGTCCGACATCGTCGGAGACTCCCTCGCCCTGGCCCGGGAGGCGACGTCCGTCGAAGCCGACGTGATCGTGCTCGCCGGGGTCCACTTCATGGCCGAGACGGCCAAGCTGCTCAACCCCACCAGGACGGTGCTGCTGCCCGACCTCCGCTCGGGCTGCTCGCTGGCCGAGTCGATCACCCCGGCCGACGTCCGCGAACTGCGGCGCCTGCACCCGGGCGTGCCGGTGGTGACCTACGTGAACACCTCGGCGGCGGTGAAGGCGGAGTCCGACATCTGCTGCACGTCGGGCAACGCCGTGGCAGTCATCGAGAGCCTCGGCGTGCCCGAGGTGATCATGATCCCCGACCAGTTCCTCGCCGCCAACGTAGCTCGTCAGACGGGAGTCCGGGTGATCACCCACCCCGGCGCCTGCGAGGTGCACGAGCGCTTCACCCCCGCCGACATCCGGCAGATCCGCGACGATCACCCCGGGGTCACCGTGCTCGCCCACCCCGAATGCCCACCGGCGGTGCTGGACGAGGCCGACTACGCCGGATCCACTGCCCAGATGGTCGCCTTCGTCGCAGCCCGGCAGCCGGAACGCGTGGCCCTGATCACCGAGTGCTCGATGAGCGACAACGTCGCCCAGCAGTTCCCCGACATCGACTTCGTCCGCCCGTGCAACCTGTGCCCCCACATGAAGCGCAACACCCTGGGGACGATCCGGCACGCCCTGGAGACCATGACGCACCAGGTCACCGTCCAACCGGACGTCGCCGAGCGCGCACGCCTGGCCGTCGACCGCATGCTCGCGGTGGGGAACAAGTGATGGCGCGCCGCATCGAGGCCGGGTGCCCGGTGATCATCGGGGCCGGGCTGGCCGGGCTGAGCGCGGCCATCGAGCTGTCCCCCGTACCGTGTGTCGTCGTGAGCGGGGGCGAGATCGGCGTGGGCACCTCCACGGGCTGGGCCCAGGGTGGGATCGCGGCGGCCGTCGGGCCCGACGACGATCCCACCCTGCACGTCGCCGACACCCTGGCTGCCGGCGCGGGGCTGTGCGACCCCGAGGCGGTCACCCGGATCGTCTCCGAGGGCCCCGCCGCCATCGCCTGGCTGACCGAGCAGGGAGCCCGGTTCGACCGGTCGGACGACACCGCCGGCACCGGGGCGGGCCGCCTGCTGCTCGGCCTGGAGGGCGCCCACAGCCGTCGCCGCATCGTCCACGCCGGAGACTTCACGGGCGCCGAACTGCTGCGTGCGGTGGCGAGCCGGGCTCGCGAGCTGGATTCGGTGTCGCTGTGGGACCACACCCTCGCCACCGCCGTGCTGGTCGACGGCGGGCGCGTCGTCGGGGTGCGGGTGTCCACACCCACCGGCCCGCTCGACCTGATGACCGGCGTCGCGGTGCTGGCCACCGGCGGCGTCGGCGGGCTGTTCGCCCACACCACCAATCCGCTCGGATCGCGCGGCCAGGGTCTCGCCCTGGCCTTCCGGGCGGGTGCCGTGTTGCGCGACCTCGAGATGGTGCAGTTCCACCCCACCGCCCTGGCGCTCGACTCGGACCCGATGCCACTGGTCAGCGAGGCCGTGCGTGGGGAGGGCGCCGTCCTGGTGAACGAACTCGGCGAACGAGTGCTGGACAACCCGCTGGCGGCGCGCGACGTCGTCTCCCGTGCGGAATGGGCGCAGCTCCAGGCCGGGCACCAGGTGTTCCTGGACGCCCGCGCAGCCCTGGGCGAGCGGTTCGCCGAACGGTTCCCCTCGATCAACGCCACGGCGACCGCCGCCGGCATGGATCCCTCCCGTGACCCGCTTCCCGTGCGTCCCGCCGCCCATTACCACATGGGCGGAGTGCTGGTGGACGACGACGGGGCTACCACCGTACCCGGGCTGTACGCCGTCGGCGAGGTGGCCTCGACCGGCCTCCACGGGGCGAATCGGCTGGCCAGCAACTCCCTGCTGGAGGCGGTGGTCTGCGGACGCCGGGCGGCTCGGCACCTGGCGGCGTCCGGAGGGCTCGCGAGCGGCCTCCCACCCGCCCTGCCGGGGATCACGCGGTCCGGCACGTGCCCGGACGGGGAGGCTCCCGACGGTCTCGCGCGACCCGATCCGGCACAGCCCGATCCCGTGGTCCAGCGCGTCCGCCGCATCACCTCCCGGGCCGCCGGCGTCCTGCGCACCGGCGACGGACTGCGTGCCGCGCTCGGCGAACTCGCCGCATACCGGGACTCCGACGCCGGGCTCGTGGCCTGGCTGCTGGTGCACTCGGCGCTCACCCGCGAGGAGTCACGCGGAGCCCACACCCGGCTCGATCATCCGGGCACCACCGAGATCGGCGGCCACACCCTCGTGGACGCCACCGTTCTGGCGAACAGGAACGCAGCATGAGGCAACTACCGCGAATCGTCATCGAGCCCCTCGTGCGAGCCGCCCTCCTGGAGGATCTCGGCCGGGCCGGTGACATCACCACCGACGCCGTCGTGGACCCCGCCGATCACTCCGAGGCGGCGATCGTCGCCCGCGAGCCGGGTGTCGTCGCGGGTCTGGCCTGCGCCGAACTCGCGTGGACGCTGGTCGACCCACGAGTTGCCGTGCAGGTGCTCGTCCCGGACGGTTCGCACGTCGAGCCCGGCGCGGCGATCGCGCGGGTGAGCGGGCCGTCACGGGCGGTGCTCACCGCCGAGCGGGTCGCGCTGAACTTCCTGGGGCACCTGTCGGGCGTCGCCACCGGCACCGCGACGATCGCCGACGCGATCGCGCACACCCGCGCCCAGGTGTGTGACACCCGCAAGACCATCCCCGGCCTGCGGGCGCTGCAGAAGTACGCGGTGGTCGCCGGCGGCGGCTCGAACCACCGCTTCGGGCTGGACGACGCCGTCCTCATCAAGGACAACCACATCGCCGTCGCGGGCGGCATCACCGCCGCCGTCGGACGCGTGCGGGCATCGGTGGGTCACATGGTCAAGGTCGAGGTCGAGGTCGACACCCTCGACCAGCTCCGCGAGCTGATCGCCACGGGCGCCGACGCCGTGCTGCTCGACAACATGGGCCCGAGCCTGCTCGCGGAGGCCGTGACGCTGGTGGACGGCCGCATGGTCACCGAGGCATCGGGACGCATCACCCCGGCGACCGCCACCGGTCTGGCCGAAGCGGGCGTCGACCTGATCTCGGTCGGCTGGCTCACACATTCGGCGCGCGTCCTCGACGTCGGGCTCGATCACCTCAGCTGACGAGATTATTGGGGTGGATCGTGGGTCGAGTTCGACCGACGATCCACCCCGATAACTTTGCGGGCTATTCCGCCGGGGCCGGAACCGGGCCGGTCGAAGCCCTGACGACGAGCTCGGGGGGAAAGCGTTCGTGACGATGCCCGCCCGATCGGTCGAAGAGCAGCTCGACCGCGTGCCAACCCAGCTCGTCCATGGGCTGCCGTATGGTCGTGAGCGGCACCGACAGCTGACCCGCGAGCGCCACGTCGTCGAAGCCGATCACGGAGACGTCTCCGGGCACCGACAGCCCGACCTCGTTCAGGGCGCTGATCGCCCCAAAGGCGATCAGGTCGTTGGCGCAGAATATTCCGGTCGGACGTTCCTCCTCGCGTGCGAGCAGTCTCCGAAGGCCGTCATGCCCGGCCGGAGCCGTGTACGCGGGAAGGCTCACGAGCATCAGGGTCACCCGTCCGCGCGACAGGTCACTCACGGCCTCCTGCACGCCGGCCAACCGGTCGCGCGACTGGCGCATCGCGGACGGACCGTTCAGGAAGGCGATGCGACGATGCCCGAGGTCCAGCAGATGCTCCACCGCCAGCCGCGCACCCAGGCGGTCGTCGACGGAGATGCTCGAGATCCCCTGCGGACGCGCGGCTGAGTCGAACAGGACGACGGGCATTCCGCGAGCGGCCAGTTCCCGTGCGGCCGCCACATCGGAGCCCGCGGGCGTCAGCAGCACACCCCGGACTCCCTGCGCCTCGAAGAGGCGGAGGATGGCGTTCTCCTCGCGCACGTCAGCGTGGGTGGATGACAGGATCATGACCATCCCGTCCTCCCTGAGCCGCCGTTCCATGCCCACCGCGGCCTCGGTGAAGAACGGGTTTCCTATGTCGAGCACGGCGACGCCGACGAAGGGTGCCAACCCGCTTCGCAGTGCCTGGGCGGCGCCGTTGCGCACGTAGTCGAGTTGCTCGATGGCCCCCTCGACCCTGAGGCGCACCTCCGAGGAGACCCGCTCGGGCCTGTTGAGGACGTTGGACACGGTGCCCACCGACACTCCGGCCAGCCGCGCCACGTCCTTGACGGACGGCCGGGCGGCCTGGGCGTCGTTCCCGTCGTCGTGTGACGCCGAACCCGCGAGCGGTCCCGCGGTCGGCTGCCCGGGGGGTTCCGCGGATGGACGGGACTGCACCTGTCATCCCTTCGGCTAGGTGATCGTGTGGCACCAGTGTGCCTCACCGGGCAATCCGGCGGTCGGCGTGGCCCGGACGTGTCGCCGTCCCGGAAGCCGTCACCAGAACCCGGGCATTGCGCTTTGAATCGGTTCAAGCTAGTGTCGTCCTCACTGAATGAACCGATTCAACACGCCGAGCGCCAACGGAGACGATCGTGGACGACGCAGTCCCGGGAACACCACTGACTTCCCTTCTCACCGATACCGACCAGCAATCACCGACCCGCCGATGTTTCCTGCTGCGCGTCCGGCCGGACAGGCTCGCCGAATACGTCGAGGCTCACCAGCACGTGTGGCCCGAGATGCGGCAGGCGCTCACGGACGCGGGCTGGCGCAACTACTCGCTCTTCCTCGATCCCCCCACCGGCACGGTCGTCGGCTATTTCGAGGCCGACGACACCGACGCGGCCGAGGCCGCCATGGCACGCACCGGGACGAACACGCGATGGCAACAGGCCATGGCGCAGTTCTTCGTCCAACCCGACGGCGGCAGCAACCAGACCCTGCCGCAGTACTTCTACCTCGCCTGAGTCGAAGGAGACTCCCGTGACACAGACACGACACCACCTGACAGGCTGGAAAGCCACAGCCGCCGTATCGATGTCGAACTACATCGACTCCGGCTCGATCATCGCCATCGCCACGTCCCTCGGCTTCTGGGGGTCCGCGTACTTCCCGGGTGACGACGGCACCATCGCCGGCCTGCTCGCCGCCTTCAGCTCCAACGCGTTCGGCGCGGCGATCGGCGCCCTCATCGGCGGCCCCCTGTGCGACAAGTACGGCCGGAAGTTCATCTACACCTACGACCTTCTCGTCTACGCGCTCGGAGGGCTCATCGTCACCTTCGCGATGAACCTCGCGATGCTCTTCATCGGATTCGTCATCATCGGTCTCGCCGTGGGCGCCTCGGTGCCCGCCGGATGGACCTACATCGCGGAGTTCGCACCGCCCAACCGGCGCGGACGCCATGTGGCCGCCACCCAGCTGGCCTGGTCGTTCGGGCCGTTCATCGGATTCGGCCTGGCCGCCGCGCTCGCCCCGCTGGGGTTGATCGGGTCTCGCATCGTCTTCGCCCACCTCGTCGTCATCGCCCTGATCACGTGGTACGTCCGGCAGGGGCTCGACGAGTCCCAGGCATGGGCCGACGCCAAGGGCGGAGCGGACGCGAAGCCGCCCTCGATGTGGGCCTCGTTCCGTGCCCTGTTCAGCCGCAAGGCGAACATCACCGCACTGCTCTTCCTCGCCGCCATCTACACGTTCTGGAACCAGGCGGCCAGCCAGAACGGGATCTTCCTGCCGACGATCCTCACGTCCATGGGCTACGAGACGCTCGAGGCGGACCTGTTCTCGATGCTGTCGTGGGGCGTGGTCATCCTCAGCACGCTGGCCTTCATGTTCCTCGTCGACAGGGTCTCCTACCGGTGGCATTTCGCGCTCGGCGCGGCGCTGGCGATCGTCGCCTGGATCGTCCTGGTCTTCGGGTCCCCGACGGCGGGCGCCACCGCCTTCGGATACGCGATCCTGTGGGGCCTGTCGGCCGGCCCCTCGGCCCAGGCCTTCTACTCGGTCTGGTCCCCGGAGCTCTTCGCGACCCCCTATCGCGCCGGTGCCCAGGGAATCATCTTCTTCGCGGTGCGCCTGATGTCCGGCCTCATCTCGCTGATCTTCCCCGTCATCCTCGCCCGTCCCAACGGGCTGGTGATCAACGGGCTGATCCTCATCGGCTTCCTCACGGCGAACCTGATCATCGGCACCATCTGGACCCCGCACACCCAGGGCAAGGCTCTGGACGAGATCGAACGCGAACGGTACGGCGAGGTCGTCTCCGCCGGGCCGATCGACACGGAACAGGTGCCGGCCGGCTGACCGGCAACGCTCGCTTCCGCCCACACCCATCACAACCACGAAGGAGCACCATCACATGGTCTCGCTCAGCAACCTCACCCCCGAGGCCCACCGCCTCCTGTCCACCCAGACCATCGAGTTGGCCTCGTGGGCGTTCGGCAACGCCGGCACCCGGTTCAAGGTCTATTCGACCCCGGGGACACCCCGCGATCCGTACGAGAAGATCGCGGACGCCGCGCAGGTCAACGCCTTCACCGGCATCACCCCGCGGGTCTCGCTCCACATCCCCTGGGACGAGGTCGACGACTACGGCAAGCTCGCCCAGTTCGCCCGTGACAACGGCGTCGTCCTCGGGAACATCAACTCGAACGTCTTCCAGGACGACGACTACAAGTTCGGATCGCTGACCAACTCCGATCCGGCGATCCGCGCCAAGGCGATCGACGCCCACAAGCACTGCATCGACATCATGGGCGCCACGGGCTCCGACACCCTGAAGATCTGGCTCGGCGACGGGACGAACTACCCCGGCCAGGATTCCATCTCCGGTCGTCAGGATCGGCTCGCGGACTCGCTCGCACAGATCTACGCGTACCTCGCCGACGACCAGCAACTCCTGCTCGAGTACAAGTTCTTCGAGCCGGCCTTCTACCACACCGACGTTCCCGACTGGGGCACCGCACTGCTCCAGGTGCTCAGCCTCGGCGAGCGGGCCACCGTCTGCCTCGACACCGGACACCACGCGCCGGGCACGAACGTCGAGTTCATCGTGGTGCAACTCCTGAGGGCCGGCCGACTGGGGGCGTTCGACTTCAACTCGCGCTTCTACGCCGACGACGACCTGATGGTCGGCGCGGCCGACCCGTTCCAGCTGTTCAGGATCCTGAACGAGATCGTCAGCCTCGACGCGCTCGACACCGAGAAGTCGGGCGTCAACTTCATGCTCGACCAGTGCCACCAGCTCGAGGACAAGATCCCCGGCGAGATCCGCTCGGCCCTCAACGTCCAGGAGGCGACCGCGAAGGCACTCCTCGTCGACCGGGACGCGCTGGCCCGCGCGCAGGCCGACCACGACGTCCTCGGCGCCAACACCGTCCTCATGGACGCCTACAGCACCGACGTCCGCCCGCTGCTGCGCGAACTGCGCGAGGAGAAGGGCCTCGACCCCGACCCCTACGGCGCCTTCCTGCGCTCCGGCTATCTGGAGAAGGTCGCCGCCGAACGCGTCGGCGGCCAGCAGGCCGGCTGGGGAGCATGACCCGGCCGCGATCTGCCGAGCAACCGCACTCACACCGAGGAAGACGCCGAGCATGACATGGACAGTCGCCGCCATCGACCTGGGGGCCTCCAGCGGCCGCGTGCTCATCGGCACGCTGTCGGCCGACGGGGTTCTCACGGTCGACGAGTGCTCGCGCTTCCCCAACGCGCCGGTGCGCGTCCCCTTCGACAGCGGTGACGACCTGCAGTGGGACGTCCTGTCGCTGTGGGAGGGGATCCGCGCCGGGCTGCGTGAGGCCGCCCGGCGCGGCCCGGTGGACGCCGTCGGGATCGACACGTGGGGGGTGGACTACGGCCTGCTCGACGCCGACGGACGCCTGCTGGGCAACCCCATGTCCTATCGCTCGGAGCGCACGGCCACCGCCGTCGAGCGCGTCCACTCGGCCCTTCCCCCCGAGGAGCTGTACGCCCTCAACGGCATCCAGTTCCAGCCCTTCAACACCATGTTCCAGCTGGTCGCCGACACCTGCCTGGCCCGCGACGCCCTGACCCGCCAGATGCTCCTGATCCCCGACCTGCTCGGCTACTGGCTCACCGGCCAGAGGATCTGCGAGGTGTCGAACGCCTCGACGACCGGTCTGATCGACCCGGCGACGCGACGCTGGAGCCCCCGGATCCTCACGACGCTCCGTGAGGGCCTGCACGCGGATGTGCCCGCGATCCTGCCGCCCCTGGTCGAGCCCGGCACCGTGGTGGGGCCCGTGCATCTCGGCTCCGTGGACCTGCGGACCCACACGGGTGCCCCGTCACCGCTCATCGCGGTCGCGTCCCACGACACGGCCTCGGCGGTCGTGGCCGTTCCCGCCACGCACGACCACAGCGATCCCGGCGCCACGTTCGGGTTCATCTCGTCTGGGACCTGGTCGCTCGTCGGCGTCGAGCTCGACGCCCCGGTGCGGACGCCGGCGTCCAGGCGCGCCAACTTCACCAACGAGCTGGGGTTGGACGGCACCGTCCGGTATCTGAAGAACATCACCGGCATGTGGGTGCAGCAGGAGTGCCTGCGGCAGTGGCGCGACGAGGACGCGGGCCGCCAGATGCCGTGGCCGGAGGTGACCGCCGAGACGGAGGCGGCTACACCCATGCGCACCCTGTTCGACGTCAACGACCCGGTCTTCGCCGCCCCCGGTGTCATGACCACGCGCATCGACGAATGGGCGGAGCGAGCCGGCGAACCCATCCCCCGGCACCGCGGAGAGTATCTTCGCTCGATCACCGAGTCACTCGTCGTGGCCTACCGCCGCGCCCTCCGCGAAGCCACCCGGCTGTCGGGTTCGGCCATCGGGGCGGTCCATGTCGTCGGCGGCGGGTCGAAGAACCGCCTTCTGTGCCAACTCACCGCCGACGCCACCGGCCTGCCGGTCGTCGCCGGCCCCGTGGAGGGCACGGCGGTCGGGAACATGCTCGTGCAACTGCGAGCCATCGGCGCCCTGCGCGGCGGGCTCGACGCACTGCGCCTCGTCGTGGAGCGATCGGTCGAGACCGACCACTACGCTCCCACCCCGGGGGCGGAAGTCCTGTGGGACGAGGCTGAGCGCCGCGTCCTCAACCCCCGGCGAACCCCAGCCGCGGCCGTCGTCGACGGACTCGGCTCGTGACCGCACGAGCCGACGGAACACACCAACCAGGAGGAACAATGACCCATCCCACCACCGCAGCGGCGATCCTCGACTCCATGGGGAAGGCCGGAGCACGCCTCGACCACATCGGCGCCTGCGAGGCGGGCGCGGGCAACATCTCGGTGTCGATCAGGCAGACCCCGGCCGACCTCGACGACTTCTTCCCGGAGGTCTCCTCCATCGACCTCCCGGTGCAGGTCCCGGGCCTTGCCGGATGGACGTTCTTCGTCACCGGCTCGGGGAGCAGGCTCCGCGAGATCGGCGAGGACCCCACCGCCAACGTCTCCGTGATCATCGT
Source organism: Brooklawnia cerclae (assembly GCF_011758645.1). Lineage (NCBI taxonomy): Bacteria > Bacillati > Actinomycetota > Actinomycetes > Propionibacteriales > Propionibacteriaceae > Brooklawnia > Brooklawnia cerclae. The sequence continues at coordinate 93,402 of NZ_JAAMOZ010000005.1, forward strand.
GGACGACGGGGGCACGACAGCCACGTGGCGCACGTCCCCTCGGCGCACCTTCGTCAGGCCGACCTCGGAGTTCAACTCCCACCTGGGCGTCCACGAGGACCAGGTGACCCGGCGCGGGCTCGACTTCCAGGCGGTCATCCACGCCCAGCCGCCGTACCTGGTCCAGCTCTCGCACATCCCCGCCCTGCGCAACGACGAGGCCTTCAACCGGGCCGTGCTGCGCTGGGAGCCCGAGACCATCGTCCAGTTGCCCGGGGGGATCAAGGTGCTCGGCTTCATGGTGCCCGGTAGCGAGGAGCTGGGACTCAACAACGTGGAGGCGCTACGCGACCACCAGATCGTCCTGTGGAGCAAGCACGGCCTCATGGTGCGCTCGGACGACTCCCCGCTGGCCGCGGTCGACAAGGTCGAATACGTCGAGACGGGTGCGATGTACGAGTACCGCAACCTCGCGATCGGGGGCACGGGCGAAGGCCTCCTGGCCGAGGAGGGGCACCGCGTGGTCGAGGCGTTCGGCGTCGACACCGACCTGTTCTAGAGCCTCCCCGGCCGGGCCGACGGCTCGGTCGCCCGGCTCCGCGTGACAGACTTCCTTCAAATCTCGCTCACCCGCAACCAGCCCGGGCATTCTTCCTTGCCAGAGCCGGAAGCCATGAAGACGCCCAGCGAATTGAAGGAACTGAGTCACGGTGCGGCCACCGCACGTGGCGCCGCCGGTCACCCCGCCGGGCGCACGAGGGCCGCGTCGTAGGCGAAGACGACCATGTGGACGCGGTCGCGCAGGTCGAGCTTGGTGAGGATGTGGCTGACGTGGGTCTTCACGGTCGCCTCGGCGACGAACAGCCGCTCGGCGATCTCCTGGTTGGTCAGACCCCGTGCCACCAGGCCGAGCACCTCCTGCTCGCGATCGCTCAGCAGGCCGAGACGCTCCCGGGCATCCGTTGCCGGGACCGACTCGTCCGGCATGCTGGGCAGGAAACGTTCCAGCAGCCGACGGGTGACGCTGGGGGCCACGACCGCGTTGCCGGAATGCACGGCCCGGATCGCCGACAGCAGGTCGGCCGGGCCCGCGTCCTTCAGCAGGAACCCCGAGGCTCCCGCCTGCAGCGCGGCGAACACGTAGTCGTCCAGGTCGAAGGTCGTGAGGACGAGCACCCGTGCCCGCGCACCGGACGCGACGACACGCCGGGTGGCCTCGATGCCGTCCATGTCGGGCATGCGGATGTCCATGAGCACCACGTCCGGGTCGTGCTCCCGCACCGCCGCGAGCGCCTCGTGCCCCGTGCCCGCCTCGCTGACCACAGTCATGTCGGACTGGGCGTCCAGCACCATGCGGAACCCGACGCGCACCATCTGCTGGTCATCGGCCAGCACGAGCCTGATCGTCACCCGTTGTCCTCCTCGTCGACCGCGATGCCCACCTCGCTCGCAGGCAGGTCGGCGATCACCTCGAACCCGCCCGCCGCGCGCTCCCGGGCCACCAGCGTGCCACGGAACGCCGCCATGCGCTCGCGCATGCCGATCAACCCGTGTCCCAGGCCGTCGACGGGATCATGGCCCCGTCCGTCGTCGGTGACGTGGATGTGCAGACCCGCGGGGGTGTGCCGCAACTGCACGGTGGCGTGCGCCCCCGGGCCGGCGTGCTTGATGACGTTCGTCAGAGCCTCCTGGACCACGCGGTATGCGGCGGTCCCGGCACCCGCGCCGAGCGGAGCGTGGTCGTCCGGCCGGCCCACGACCTCGAACCCCACCGGCAGCCCCGCGTCCCGTACGTTGCGGACGAGGGCCGCGATGTCGTCCAGCCCGACCGTCGGGGCGAGTTCCGCGCTCTCGCCGTCGGTGCGCAGCACTCCCACGATGCGGCGTGTCTCGTCCAGCGCGTTGTGCGCGGTCGTCCGGATCACCCCGAGGGTTCGGCTCGCGGCCTCCAGCCGCTCCTCGGGGTCACCCGGGCGGTCGATGAGATAGCCGGCCCCGTCCGCCTGGACGACGATCAACGAGAGCGAGTGGGCGACGATGTCGTGCATGTCGCGCGCGATGCGGGAGCGTTCCTGCTGGATCGCCAGTTCGCGCTGCTGAAGCTGTGCCCGCTCGACGACCGCCGCCCGTTCCCCCTCGCTCCGCTCGGCGAGTTGCCGGTGGTGGTCGATGCGCCCGAACACCCAGGCCACGATCACCAGCAGCGCGCAGGCCGCCGCGTCCACTCCTGCCAGTGTCAGGGCGCTCCTCAGATCGCCCGGATCGCCGCGGAAACCCTGTGGGCCGAACACGACGTCCAGGCCGCCGAGCACGGACGAGACCAGACCGGCGGCCAGCCACAGGTTGGGATGCCGCGACGACTTGGCCACCGCGTGGATGATCGGCAGGACGACGAAGTTGCCGATCACGAACTCGTCGATGACGACGAGCTGGACGATGTGGGGAACGATCAGGAGCAGCCCGGCGAGGTCGGGGTTGGTCCGGCGCCACAGGAGCGGCACGACGTAGGCGACGCCCCACGCGACGTACCACCCCTCGGACTGGGTAGCGTTCGCCAGGGAGGTCTGGAAGCCCACGACGAACGGGAGAAGCAGCAGGACCAGGCCGAGGTCGGCCACCCAGGGGTGCGCGGCCATGAAGGCACCGATCCTGCTGAACGTCATGGACGCAGCCTAGGCAGGTCTCCGGCCGGGCGTCGTCCCTCGTCGGATGGGTTCCCGGTCATCCGGCGGGATGAGCGAGGAGCCGGCCGACGCCACGTTGCGCGGCTGGGCGCGCAACGGTTGTCCTGTCGGCTAGCGTCGGAATCGTGAGCATCCACAGCGAGCACCCCTTCCAGGAGGCGATGCGCGATCCGGGCCGCCGGTTCCGCGGCCGGCTGGGTGGGCGCGTCGCCCTGTGGGCCACGGGCACCGCCGCCAGCGGCGCGGGGCTGACGGTGTCGTCCCAGCTCCTGGTCGCGGGCGACCCCTGGCGCGCGGTCGCCGCCGTCAATCCCGACTCGGATTTCGCCGATGCCGTGGGGACGACGGGCCTGTGCACCACGACGTTGCTCGAATCGCATCACCTCGCGCTGGCGGAGGCGTTCGCCGGTGGCCCGGCACCCGGCGGGCCCTTCCGCCTGACCCGTTGGGCCGACACCGAGTGGGGCCCGGTACCCGACGACGCCGGCACCTGGGCGGGCATGGAGGTGGAGTCGATCGCCCCGCTCGGCTGGCTGCTGCTCGTCACCTGCCGCGTACGGACGATCGTGATCGGGGACGACGACCACCCGCTCGCGCACCGGCGCGGACGCTACGAACTGGGCTGACCGGCCGCTCGGCGACGCAGGGTTGCTGCCAGCAGTAGTCCTGCCGCAACCTGGAACACCCCTATGATCACGACGAGTATCGGCAGTGCGTTTTGGTACAGCGCCCCCGAAAGCACCCCGCCGAGCACGGCGGCACTCCCCTGAACGGCCGCGAACACCCCGAAAGCCGTCGCCCGGCGTTCGGGCGCGACAAGGTCGGCGATGAGCGCTTTGACAGTCGAGTCCTGCAGACCACCGGCCGCGCCCCACACGATCACGCCCGCGACCACCGCGCCGAGCGACTCGCCGAAGGCCAGCACCGGCACGACGGCGACCAGCACCGGCACCGCATAGAGCACCCGTGCCCCCACGCGGTCATACGCGGCACCCGCAGCGACCGCTGCCACGGCGGCGGTCGCCTGACCTGCCGCGAACACCAAGGGCACCGCCCACAGCGGAACCAACGCGGCGTCCGCCATGTGATAGGAGATCACGGTGAAACTCACCAGACCCGCCGTGGTCAGCGCCGACGAAGCCGCGAACCAGAGGAAACCGCCACCGAGACCGTCGCCTAGCCCTGCCACCCACCAGCCACGGCCCACCTCGTCTGGTTTGTCCTCCCGAACGGCGCTCGGATCGGGGCCGGACGACGCCACGGTCTCGACCGAGCCCACAGCGTGGACCCGTAGCCACGCGAGGACGGCAAGGCTGATGAGCCCCGGGACGATCAGCACCGCCAGCGCAGCCCACATGTGCCCGGTGAGGGCGATCACACCGGCCACGATCAGGGGGCCCAGCAGCGCACCCATCTCGTCCAGCGCCTTGTGAACACCGAACCCCTTACCGTGCCCGACGATCCCGGTGACTCTTGCGAGCAGCACGGACTTCGACGGACTGCGGATGGCTTTGCCGAGGCGCTCAGCGACCACGAGGGACGATGCCACCACCAGGCCGACCGAGCCGAGGAACGGGGTGAGCGCCAGCAGCGGGACGAAGACCGCGGTCATCGCATACCCGACCATGGTGAGGCGCCAGTAGCTGCCCTTGCGATCGGCCACCGGCCCGAACACCAGGCGCAACACCAGGCTGGTCGCCTCGGCAAGGCCGCCCACGAGACCCGTGACGAAGGCCGTGGCGCCCAGCGATTGCAGAAAGGGGCCGACGATCGACTTCGACCCGTCGGCCACGACGTCCGACAACAGGCTCACCAGCCCGAATCCGACGACGGCACGCCAGGCGCCTCTGCGGACAACTGCGTCGACTCCCACCTGCCCAGTCTGACCCTGAGCGCCAGGAAACGCGAACGACTTCCACTGGCTGATGCGACGCAGGGTCGATCACCGGCATGCGCCTCGCCCCAGCCCACGCCGCACCCAGTACGCTTCACCTCATGGCTACCCCAGCGCCGGACGCCGAGATCCTCGCAGCCGCCCGCGACAACGTGGTGAGACGCTGGCTGCGCGAGTACCTGATCACGTTCGGCATCGTGGCCGTGGTCATGGTGGCCCTGTCGGTCGCCGGCCTGGGCCCGTTGGGGAACGGCCATCTCGTCCCACGGGTGGGCTGGACGATCACCCTGGTCGCCGGGGTGGCTCTGGCCGCGGTCGGGGTGCAGCTGGGCACCGAGGTGGTGGCCCGGCGCCTCCATGCGTCGCGGCCCGGGCAGGACGCGGGCCCCCTGATGTCCGGTCTGCCGCCCCGTGGCCAGACGCGCACCACGCTCCGCCCGGCGCAGGTGTGGCCGGTCATCGCGCCGCTGCTCGATGTTCCGGAATCGATCCGACCCCCGGCCGGGGCCACGACCCTCGGCGTACGGACCGGCCCACGCTGGCAGCTCGCCCCCCACCTGTGCCTCGTGGACGTCCGGCCGTCGTCCGACCAACCGGGCACGACAGTGGTCACCGTGTGCTCGCAGCCGCAACGTCCCTTTGACCTGGCCGACTACGGCCTGTCGTTCCGCCGCGGCAACGAGGTACTCGGCACGGTCGCGCGTCTGGACGCCCAGGGCGGCTGATTCCGAGGTCCTGGCGCGCGGATTGTAGGGTGGGTGCACCATGGACAGCGAGATCCTGGCCTCGGAACAGAGGCATCATCGGCGTTTCCGGCGAATCTACCGCTCGGCGCTCTTCGTCATCCTCGCGGCGGCGGTCTTCGGGCTGGTCGTCGCGGGGTTCAAGATCGGTGCACGCACCGGGTGGATCGTCACCGTCGGGTTGGTCGTCATCGCGCTGGTGCTCGTCGGCATGCACTTCTGGCTCGGCAGGCGCGACGAGGACGCCCTTGCCTCGTCGGGGCCGTGGTCGTTCGGGCAGGTCTACTCCGGCCACCAGCAGCGTGCCATCTGGAACGCCATGGGTCAGGTGCTCACCGGCCAGCGCATGAGCGTCACCCGCGTCACCTCCACCACGGCCCTGTGCGAACGGCCGGGCAGCTTCCTGTACCGCAAGGGCGTGCACCTGGTGGACGTGCGCGAGTCCGCCGATCATCCCGGCTGGTTCGTCGTCACGGTCTTCGCGTCCCCCGATCTGCCCACCACGATCACCGATTTCGGACGCGGTGCCGGCATCAACCACGCCCTGCTCGCGGCCGTTCCCGGTCACCGGAAGCCCGGGGACCCCGAGCTCGCCGACGTCGCGAGCTGACCACCAGACACAGATCGGCCCACGGTGCGAGAGGCGCCCGGGTTGCGGCAGGATGGAGACATGGATCCCGAGGCAATCGCCGGCCGCTACACGCTGGTCCGCACCATCGGGAAGGGAGCCACCGGCAACGTATGGGAAGCCGTCGACACCCTGCTCCATCGCGCCGTCGCGATCAAGATCGTCGACCTCGCGGGCGCGCGTGATCCCGCCACCGCCGAGCGCTTCCGCCGCGAGGGCGTGGCGATCGCCGGGGTCAACCACCCGGCCATCGTCCAGGTCTACGACACCGGCGCCGACGACGCCCGCGGCTGGCTGGTCATGGAGCTTCTCACCGGCCCGAACCTGAACACGCTGGTGAAGCAGCGCGGTCCCGTGTCGTTCGCCGTCGGCATGCCGTTGCTCGCCGAGGTCGCCTCCGGCCTGCAGGCCGCACACGACGCCGGCATCACCCACCGCGACGTCAAGCCCGCGAACATCGTCCTCCACGCCCAGCCCGACGCCGACGGGACGCTGCCCGACCTGCTGGAGCGCCCCGAACTCGGGCACCCGGTGCTCGTCGACTTCGGCATCGCGCGGCTCGTGGACGAGTCGGGCACGCAGCTGACGCGTCCGGCCACGGCCATCGGCACCGCCGCCTACATGTCACCCGAGCAGGCGCGCGGCCAGATCGTGGGCCCGGCCTCCGACGTGTACTCGCTGGGCTGCGTCCTGTACTACCTGTTCCTCGGGCACCCGCCCTTCATGGCCGACAACTCGGTCGCGATCGCCCATTCGCAGGCCTTCGACCCGCCCGTCCCCTTGGGAGAGCTGAGCCCCGACGTCCCGCCCGCGCTCGACACGCTGGTGGCCCGCATGCTCGCCAAGGACCCGAGCATCCGGCCGACCGCCAGCGAGGTGTCCCGGGAGCTGCTCGCCATCACCGCCGACCCGCGCATGGCCCCGACGGTGACCCTGCCCTCCGGGGTCGGTGCAGCCGCCGATCTGCCCGTCGTGGACCAGGACCCCCTCGTCTCGTCCGACGCCAAGCAGGCCACGGCCGAGACCGAGGCCGTGACCAGGGTGGGTGGCTCCGCGTGGCGTCGTCCCGGACGATGGCTGATGGGGCTGCTCGTCGTCGGGCTCCTGGCGGCCCTCGTCTACTCGTGGGTGGCCCCCGGCAGGCCTCAGCCCAGCCCCACCGTGACGTTGACGAACACCGTCACCCGAACCAGTTCGCCCATGCAGACGGCCAGCCGGACGCCGTCGTCCTCGGTCACCCCCACCGACGACACCACCTACGTACCCGAGACGACCTTCTGGCCGACGACCGAGGCCCCGACCCAGGCGCCGACGACGACGGTGACCTACCAGCCGCCGCCCGTCACCATCACCACCACTCACACACCGACCGAAGAGCCCACCCCGCCCGAATCGATAGACACCTCGCAGCCGGCTACGACCGAGCCCGCCGGTTGAAGAGACCTGCCCGTCGGCGGCGCGGCCTCTCCCGTGATCGCCGTCGGCCACACCTGACGACGCCGCCCACCGCGCGTCCCCAGACCTGGCGTCGCGCGCGCGGCGTGCGACAATGATCTGGTGTCGTTTCTCGTAGGTACCCGGTCGAGCGACCTGGCCATGACCCAGGCGCGACAGGTGAGAGACGCCCTCGCGCGCCACGGATTGGACGCCGAGCTCAAGCCCATCACCACCCGGGGAGACGTCGACCAGACCCCGTTGAGCAGGCTCGGGGGAATCGGCGTGTTCGCCGATGCGGTACGCACCGCACTGCTGTCGGGCGAGATCGACCTGGCGGTCCACTCGCTCAAGGACCTGCCCACCGGGTCTGCTGCCGGGCTGCGGATCGCGTGCGTCCCGACGCGGGAGGACCCGCACGACGCGCTCGTCTCCAGGGACGGCATCGGGCTCGACGATCTTCCGGACGGTGCGCGGGTCGGCACCGGGTCGCCGCGCCGTGCGGCCCAGGTGCGCGCACGCCGTCCCGGCCTCGTGGTCGTCGATCTGCGTGGCAACGTGCCCACACGAGTGGCCAGGGTCCTCGGCCAGGACGCCGACCTCGACGCCGTCGTCCTGGCCAATGCCGGGTTGCGCCGTCTGGGCCTGGCCGACGTCGTCAGTGAGGTGCTCGACTTCGCCTGGGCGCCGGGCCAGGGATGCCTCGCGGTGGAGTCGAAGGTCGACACGGACCCCGGGCTCGCCACCGTCCTCGCCCTCCTCGAGGATCCGGAGGCCCGCCGGGCCGCGGCCGCGGAACGCTCGGTGCTCGAGGGCCTCGGCAGCGGTTGCGCCGCCCCGGTCGGGGTGACCACCGACCTGTCTCGCGGCGTGCTCACAGCCGTCGTGATGAGCCTCGACGGCACCGAACGCGTCGTCCTCGAAACCCAGTTGCCGGCCTCCCCGGAAGGATGCCGCAAGGCCGGGTTGGGGCTCGCCGCCGATCTGCTCGCCGCCGGGGCGGGGGCCATCTGCGACCTGTCGTCCCCGGGGTCGCGCCAGTGACCCGACGCGTGCTGTACACCGGGCGTCCGGGACGGGTGAGCGAGGCCATCGCCGCCGCCGGGTTCGGGGTCGACTGCATGCGGGTCGTCGCGAACCGGCCCGTCCCCGGAGCCGTGGACGCGGTCGCGTCCTGGCTCTCGCGGGCACCCGCCGGAGCCTGGCTGGCCATCACCTCGGCCACGGCCGTCGAGTTGCTCACCGGCGTGGACGTCCGCGTCCCGGTGGCTGCGGGTGGCCCCGCGACCGCCGCTGCGGCCTCACGGGCCGGCTGGCGTGTCGGCCTGGTCGCCGCGCAACCCGGAGGCGCGGCTGCGCTCGCCCGAGCGCTGGCCGACCTGCCGCCGGCGCGGGTGCTGGTGGCGGTCTCCGCGCTCGCCGACGACACCCTGGGCTCCGCACTCACCGCGTCCGGGTACGGCGTCGACCGCATCGACCTCTACACGACCGTCCCCGATCCGGGAGCGGTGAGGGACGTGGCACGGGCATGGCCGCAGTGGGACGCCCGTGTGCTCTCGTCCGCCTCGACCGTCGAGGCCCTCGCCCCGGCAGTCGACCTCCCCCGCACACCGGGGATCGTCGCCCTCGGCGAGGCCACCTCGGCCGCCCTGACCCGCCTGGGCGTCCCCCACACCGTTTCGACCGGCACGACCGGGCAAGCGGTCTCGTCCACCATCCAAGGAGTGTTGGCATGAACATCCGCCCACGCCGCCTGCGCACGTCAGCGGCCATGAGGAACCTCGTCCGCGAGACCCGCGTCGACGCATCCAGCCTGGTGCTGCCGGTGTTCGTCGTCGACGGGCTCGACGAGCCCCGGCCGATCGCCTCGATGCCCGGCGTCGTCCAGCACAGCCTGGACTCGCTGCGAGCCGAGGCCACCCGTTGCGCCGAGCTCGGCGTCGGCGGCATCGACATCTTCGGGGTGCCCGCCCTGCGCGACGCGGTCGGCTCGGCGGCGTGGGCACCCGACGGCATCCTCAACCGCGCCACGGCGGCCGTGCACGCCGAGGTCGGGGACGCGGTCGTGGTCATCGCCGACACCTGTCTGGACGAGTTCACCGACCACGGCCACTGCGGTGTGGTGACCGCCGACGGCCGGGTCGACAACGACGCGACACTCCCGCTGTACGAGCAGATGGCGGTCGCCCAGGCCGAGGCGGGTGCCCACATGGTCTCCCCGTCCGGCATGATGGACGGCCAGGTGGCCGCGATCCGCCGGGCGCTGGACGAGGCCGGCCACATCGACGTCGGCATTCTCGCCTATTCGGCCAAGTACGCTTCCGCACTCTTCGGCCCCTTCCGTGAAGCGGTCGACAGCCAGCTGAAGGGCGACCGACGTACCTACCAGATGGATCCGGGCAACGCCCGGGAGGGGCTCAAGGAGGCCCTGCTCGACATCGCCGAGGGCGCGGACGTCGTCATGGTCAAGCCCGCGACCTTCTACCTCGACGTGCTGTCGGACGTGCGGGCCGCCGTGCAGGTGCCGGTGGCCGCCTATCAGGTGTCGGGTGAGTACGCGATGCTGGAGGCCGCGGCCGCCAACGGCTGGATCGACCGCGAGCGTGCGATCGGCGAGTCCCTGGTGTCGATCCGGCGGGCGGGTGCCGACACCGTGCTGACGTACTGGGCCGCCGAGGTGGCCGGCTGGCTGAGGGAGGGGCGGACGCTGTGACCGCGGAACACGACACCGAGTTGTTCGAGCGGGCATGCCGGGTGATCCCCGGTGGGGTCAGCTCCCCCGTGCGGGCCTGGGGTCCGGTCGGCGGCACTCCGCGCTTCCTGCGCAGCGCCTCGGGCGCCTGGGTGACCGACGAGTCGGGGCGCCGTCTGGTCGACCTGATCGGCTCGTGGGGTCCGGCGATCCTCGGCCACACCCACCCCGAGGTGGTGGCGGCGGTCCGCGAAGCAGCCGGACGCGCCCTGAGCTTCGGCGCACCAACGGCCGCCGAGGTCGACCTCGCCGAACTGATCTGCGCACGGGTGGCCCCGGTCGAGCAGGTGCGGTTCGTCTCGACCGGCACCGAGGCGACGATGACCGCCATACGCCTGGCGCGGGCCGCCACGGGACGCGACCTGCTCGTCAAGTTCGCCGGTTGCTACCACGGGCACAGTGATTCGCTGCTCGTCGCGGCCGGATCCGGCCTGGCGACGGCGGGACGGCCCAGCTCGGCCGGTGTGCCCGACGCGATCGCCGCGCTGACGCTGGTCGTCCCCTACAACGATGTCGACGCACTGGAGGCGCTGTTCGCCGAGCGCGGTGACCAGATCGCCGCGGTGATCACCGAGCCCGCGCCGGCCAACATGGGCGTGATCGTGCCGGACGCCGGATTCAACGCCGCCATCCGCCGGATCACCGCCGCACACGGCGCCCTGATGATCGCCGACGAGGTGCTCACCGGGTTCCGGTGTTCCTTCACCGGCGAGTGGGGACGCGAGCAACAAGCCGGCGAGAGCTGGGTGCCCGACCTGTTCACCTTCGGGAAGGTCGTGGGCGGTGGGATGCCGCTGGCGGCCCTCGGCGGGCCCCGTGACCTGATGGAGCTCCTGGCCCCCGTCGGCCCCGTCTACCAGGCGGGCACACTGTCGGGCAACCCGTTGGCGACCGCGGCGGGCATCGCGACCCTGTCACGCGTGGACGAGGCGCTGATGACCACCATCGACCGCGTCGCCGACTCGGTCACCGACTCGGCTCACCGGGCCCTGGACGCGGCCGGCGTCCCCCACCGGGTGCAGCGGGTCGGCAGCCTGTTCTCGATCTTCTTCGGCGAGTCGGCCGGCGAGCGGCCTGTGCGCGACTTCACGGATGCCCAGGCCCAAGACCTGGCCGCCCACAAGGCGTTCTTCCATGCCGTGGACGATGCCGGGGTGCTGCTGCCGCCCTCCGCGTTCGAGGCCTGGTTCGTCTCGGCAGCGCACGACGACCAGGCCCTGGAGGTCATCGATCGGGCCATGCGGGCCGGGGCCGAGGCCGCTGCGCGCGTCGTCGGCTGACCTCCTCCGACGGGCGTCAGCCGCCCCGTGGGCCCCGGGTGACCGGGGGGCGGCGTGACCACGTTCCTTCATATTCCGTCCCCTCGGCCAAGCGCTGTTCCTGACCAGGGGAAACACTGTCGCGCATGAGAGTCGCGTCAATTTTGAAGGAACTTGGTCACGGCGCCTGCAGGAGACCGACCACCTCGTCCAGGCCTCGCGGGTGTCCCGGCAGCCCGAGGCGCTGGGCGAGCGCCAGCGGCCACGGCTGATCGAGGCGCGCCCGGGCCACGAGGCCGGCGTCCGACAGCACCTCACCGACCCCACCGCTGACCACCTGGTGATCGACGACGACAGCCGCCCGATCGCCACGGGCCAGAGCCAGGTCGACATCGTGCGTGGCGAGCACCACCGTCGTGCCCTGGTCACGAAGCCGCGCGAGGATCGCGACCGTCTCGCGCACCCCCGCCGGGTCGAGTCCCGCGGTCGGCTCGTCCAGAAGCAGCACGTCGGGACGCATCGCAACCGCGCCGGCGATCGCGACTCGCTTGCGTTCGCCGTAGCTGAGCTGATGACAGGGCCGATCGGCCAGATGGGTGACGGAGAGCAGGTCGAGGGCCTCGTCCACCCGGGCGAGCACCTCGTCGCGGGGCAGGCCCATGTTCGTCGGGCCGAACGACACGTCCTGACGGACGTCGGCCGAGAAGAGCTGATCGTCGGGATCCTGCATGACGAGCTGGACGCGCCGCCGATGCGCACGAAGTGAGCGGCGGTCGTGCCCCAGGGGCTCGCCCTCGACGAGAATCGATCCGCTCGCCGGCACATGGCTGCCGCACAAGCAGCGCAGAAGTGTGGTCTTGCCCGAGCCGTTGGCTCCGAGCAGCACCAGCCGGCTGCCACGCTCGACGGTGAGCGACACCCGGTCGAGCACCGGCGGCCCCCCGGGATAGCCCGCCGAGACGTCGCGCACCTCGATGACCGGAGTGCTCACCATGCCGCCTCCCGGACGAGCACCCAGGCCAGGCACACAGTCCAGATCGCGGCGACGAGACCGGCGAAACCGGCCGCCAGACGCCGGTCACGCGGGCGGTCCGGGCTGGTCGTGGCCAAGGAATCCTCCGCACCCCGGGCGGCCAGCCCGGACTCGAGCCTGCGGGCACGGTCCCACGAGCGCACCAGGATCGTCCCGACGGCACCCGCCGTGGCTTGCCAGCGCAGTCTCGCGGTCTCGCGCGACCGGATCGGCGGATCGCCCAGCCGCCGCAGCTGGGTGTCGTGCAGCGCGACCGCGGTCGACCAGACGATGAACAGCAGCCGGTAGGTGAGCGAAGCCACCTCGACCAGCGGCCCGGGCACACGGTGGGCGGCCATCCAGTCGAGCAGGTCCGACATGGGGGTCGTGAGGGCCAGGACCATGACCGCCAGCGTCCCGGCCAGCGCGTGCAGGACGAGGCGGCCCGCCATGGCGACCGACGTCGGCGTGACCGACAGAAAACCCCACTGCCAGTAGGGATCGATCGGGGACGCGCCCACGGACAACAGGACGGAGATCGCCCCCAGGGCGATGAACACGATGGGTGCGCTCATCGCACCCATCAGCATCGACCAGCGGATGTGTGCCGGCCCGAGGATCAGGGCGGCGCTGGCCACCCCGACGAGCACGGTGCCCGGCACGACCGGCGCCACCAGGGCCGTCATGATCAGGGCGAGGCTGAGGAGGAGTTTGTCCCCCACGCGCTGGCGCCGCCAGGGGCTCGCCCAGGCGGCGTCATCGACGGCGAGCGCGGCCATGGATCAGCTGGCCGCGGGCTCGGGTTCCACGGCCGGATCACCGTCCGGGCCGCCTTCGGCCCGCTCACGCTCGACCCGGTTTCGCTCCGCCTGGCGTCCCCTCAGGTTGCCGAAGGCGAAGCCGACGACGCCCGCGCCGAGTGCCGCCTGCAGCGCGAACAGGCCCGACTCGATCTCGCCCGATCCCGGCTCGAACAGCGGGTGGAACCACGGCTGGGCACCCTGCTCGTCCATGATCTCGACCACGGCGGAGTCGGTGCCCCCGAATCCCTCCTCGCCGTCCGATGCCTTGCCCGACCCGAGGACGAACGACACGACGAACAGCGCGACCAGCAGGACGACCAGGATCACGCTTCCCCAGCCGAAGCCGGAGCCCTTCTTGACCGCAGCCCGCTCAGACATGTGCCGCCTCCTTGGCCTCGTCGTCGCTCGCTCCCCTGGTCACGCCGAGGCGCAGCAGATCGGCGGGCGCCACCCTGGCGAGGAACTTGAGGATGAGGATGCCGAGGATGCCCTCCATCAGCGCCAGGGGAATCTGGGTGATCGCGAAGATCGACAGGAACTTGGCTGCCGCTCCGGCGATTCCGCTGGTCGGGTCGGGGTAGGCCAAGGCCAGCTGGAACGACGTCACGCAGTAGGTGGACAGGTCGGCCAGGCTCATCGCGAGGAAGATGCCCAGCTCCTGACGCCCGCCCAGCTTCCGGACGAGCCACCATGCGCCGTAGCCGACCCACGGGCCGGCGATGGCCATCGAGAAGGCGTTCGCACCGAGCGTCGTGATGCCACCGTGGGCGAGCAGGAGCGCCTGGAAGAGCAGGACGACCGTCCCGAGGAATGCCATGACGGGTGGCTTGAAGAGCACCGCCCCCAGACCGGTGCCGGTGGGGTGTGACGAACTGCCGGTCACGGACGGGAGCTTGATGGCGGACAGGACGAAGGTGAAGGCCCCGGCAGCCGCCAGCAGCAGCTTGTTCTCGGGATTCTTGCGGGTCTCCTTCACCACCTGCACCGCACCATGAACGATGAACGGGGTGGCAACCACGTACCAGCCGACCGCGTGAGCGACGGGGAGATAACCCTCTGCAATGTGCATGATGCACAGAACCTCTCTCGGGATTACGCGTCCCGGATACCGGTGGACCTGCAGGCGAGTTCCTGGCTCCCGATTCCCGGCGGGCCGAACGCGATGCGATCGGCGGCGATGGGCTCGGACACAGTGGCGCGACCGTGCCGGCTCGTCCGGCTTCCTCGCGCATGCAGGTCGGGATGTGATGTTGTGGGCATCATGCTAGCGGGCTCGCCACCTCGTCGGTGCGCCGGGGTCCCCGTCCGGGTCTGTCGAGGCCGTTGTCCTTTCGACAAGCTCAAGGACCAACCGCCCGCAGCCCTTCAGCAGGCCCGTTGAGCCTGTCGAAACGCCCGTCACCCTCCGACTCGTCGCCAGGCTCGTTGAGCTTGTCGAAACGAGTTACCCTTCGACAAGCTCAGGGACCAAACGCTTGCACTCATCAACAGGCTCGTTGAGCTTGTCGAAACGAGTTACCCTTCGACAAGCTCAGGGACCGCACGCTTGAACTCATCAACAGGCTCGTTGAGCTTGTCGAAACGAGTTACCCTTCGACAGGCTCAGGGACCGCACGCCCACCGCCCTCCGACGGGCTCGGGGACCGCACGCTTCGACTCGCCAGCAGGCCCGTTGAGCCTGTCGAAACGTCCGTCGCCCTCCGACAGGCGCAAGGACCGCTCCCAGACCTCACTCCTCGCCCAGCACCCGGAGCAGCGCGTCGCGCACGCGTACCGATCGGTGGGGGTCACGGTTTCCGACGACCGCCACGGTGAGCCCTCCCGCCGACGCCGTCGCGGGCGTCGACGCGGACCCACCGGGGGCCCAGTCGGCCCGCACGCAGAAGGTGTGATTCCGCTCGGCCGTCGCAGCCACCATCGCGTTGACCTGTGGATCGTCGCTGGCCGCCAGCACGTACCAGGCGCCGTCGACGTCGCCGGGACGCACAGGGCGCGACTCGTGCGCCACCTGTCCGCCGTCGACCAGACGCCGCACCTCGTCACTCACCTGTGGGGCCACGACACGTACCCTCGCCCCGGCCGCGAGCAACGCCGGGATCCTGCGGCCCGCCACCACGCCGCCACCCACGACGAGCACGTCGCGGCCGGCGAGGTACAGGCTCACCAGGTACCCCGGGGCGCCCTCGGAACGGTCCGCGACCGGGCCGGTGCTCATGGTGCTGATGTCGTCCTCCTCCCACCCTGTGACGGGCAGCCTAATGCCCGTGTGCCACCATGAACGGGTGTCCGTCATAGCCCGAACCGCCGATCATGCGACGCACGGCCTGGCCGTCGTCGAGCGACTCACCCCCGCGGCGGCGGGACTGGCGACCGATCTCGCGGCGTTGGACGGTGTCGTCGGCAGCGTGGTCGTGGCCACCTGCAACCGGGTGGAGGTGCTGGCCGAACTCGGCGTCCCGGACGCCGGGAAGGCCGTGGACGACTTCTTGTCGCAACGGCTCGGCCCGGACGCCGCCGACCTGACACGCCGCTCGGATGCCGCACTCACCGTGCACCTCTTCCGCCTCGCCTGCGGACTCGAATCGCAGGTCGTCGGCGAACGCGAGATCAACGGCCAGCTGCGACGCGCACTGTCGCGCGCCCGGAGAGCGGGCACCGCGAGCTTCGGGCTCGCCCACACCATCGAGGCCGCCTCCCGCGCGTCCCGGCGAGTCGAGAACGAGACCGGCCTGGCCGGGCGCGGACGGTCGATCGTGGCGGTCGGGCTCGACCTGGTAGGGCGGTTCGTCGAGTTGCCGGGCTGCACGGTCGTCCTCGTCGGCACAGGGAACTACGCCGGCGCGGTCACCGCGGCGCTGCACGATCGCGGGGTCGCGCGGGCGTTCGTCTCGTCGGCCTCGGGCCGTGCCGAGCAGTTCGCCGACCGGCACGGGCTCACGGCCATCGCGGACGACGACCTGGCCCACCACCTCACCGAAGCGGACCTGCTGGTGACCTGCCGGGGCTTCGGAGGCCCTGCCGTGCCGTTGGACGCTGTCGAGGCCGCACTGGCCCAGCGCGCGGCGGAGCGCCCGCTGGCTGTGCTCGATCTCGCCGTGACCCACGACGTGGATGCGAGAGTGGCGGATCTCCCCGGGGTCCACGTGATCGATCTGGCCGCGATCCATGCGTCGGTTCCCCCGGCGGACACCGAACAGGTGCGCCTGGCCGAACAGATCCTGGACGAGGAACTCGCGGCGTTCGAGGCCGACATGGCCATCCGCGGGATCGGCCCCGACATCGCCGCGTTGCAGGCGTGGTCGCGCGGCATCGTGGACGCCGAGATCGCCCGGCTGGGCGACAACCCCGACGCGGAGGCCTCGGCGATCGCGTTGAGACGGGTGGGGGCCTCGCTCGTCCATCTGCCGACCGTCCTGTTGCGGCAGGCTGCGGCCGAGGATCGCGCGTCCGGCCTGCTGCACGACCTTCGCGATCTGCTCGCGAACGGACAGGAGGCATGATGCGGTTCCTTCCCGGTTCGGTCACCCTCGTCGGCGGCGGCCCCGGCGATCCCGACCTGGTGACGGTCGGGGCGCTTCGTGCTCTGCGCGCCGCCGATGTCGTCCTCTACGACCGGCTCGCTCCGCTGGAGTGCCTCGCCGAATGCCGGGACGACTGCGAACGCGTCGATGTCGGCAAGGTTCCCCGTGGCGCGTTCACCCCGCAGGAGCGCATCAACCAGATGCTCATCGAGCACGCGAGGGCGGGCAGGGTGGTCGTCCGGTTCAAGGGCGGCGACCCGTTCGTCTTCGGACGGGGAGGCGAGGAATGGCAGGCATGCGCCGAGGCAGGGGTGCCGGTGCAGGTGCTCCCCGGGGTGTCGTCGTCCATCTCGGTGCCGGCGCTCGCGGCGATCCCGGTGACCCACCGCGGCCTGACCCAGGGTTTCTCGGTCGTCTCCGGCCACGTCCCGCCGGGCGATCCACGCTCGTCGCTCGACTGGGCGGCCCTCGCACGCACCCACGCCACCCTAGTCGTCCTCATGGGCGTCAAGAACCTGCCCGCGATCTCGGCGGCGCTCCTGGAAGGTGGGCTGGACGCCGGTACTCCGGCGACCGTGATCGCCGACGCGGGCACCCCACGCATGCGCATCGTCCATGCCACGCTGGCTACGGTGGCGGAGGCCGCCACCCGCGAGGGCATCCGGCCCCCGGCCATCACGGTCATCGGGTCGGTGGCCGCTCCCGGCCTGTTGGGCTGACGGGACGATCGCGAGGGCGTCGTCCCTGGGTTTGTCGAGGGGTCCCTGAGCCTGTCGAAGGGACCCTGAGCCTGTCGAAGGGACCCTGAGCCTGTCGAAGGGACCCTGAGCCTGTCGAAGGGCTGCTCGTTTCGACAAGCTCAACGAGCGTTCCGACAAACGATCCCTGAGCCCGTCGAAGGGACCCTGAGCCCGTCGAAGGGACCCTGAGCCCGTCGAAGGGCAACTCGCTTCGACAAGCTCAACGAGCGTCCCGGCAAACGGCCCCTGAGCCCGTCGAAGGGCTGCTCGTTTCGACAAGCTCAACGGGCGTTTCGGCAAACGGACCCTGAGCCCGTCGAAGGGACGCCGAAGACGCCCTATCGCGTCGAGTACTGCTGATCGAACTCGCGACGCATGCGCGCGATGAGCGCGGCCGCACCGGTGCAGCACACCGCGGCACCCACGTAGGCGACCACGTTCCAGACGTGCTGCGGCAGACCCGGCCGCTGGACGACGAGCACGACGCCGAAGATCGCCATCAGCCACATCATGATGCTAAGGAACCACAGGCCGATGCCGATCATCCCCCAGGGCTGGCGGCTGGGCACCCGGGCGATGCCGGTGCGAGCCAGCCGGTTCTCGGTGCCCCTCACCACGCCGAGGATGACGGCGACGAACGCCAGCGCGAGCACCCCGGTGAAGACGACCTGACCGGGTGTGGCTCCCCCGGCGGCCTGGCCGGCGACCATCCCCACCGCCCCCACCACACACCCGGCACGCATGGCGAGCAGCGGAGCCCGCTCACGCCAGTCCCGTCGCGGCATCAGCGGACCCGTGAGCGTCCCGAGTCCCCCGTCACCGCTTGCGCCCCGTCCCGAACAGCGAGCGGACGATCTCGCGTCCCGCCGACCGGGCGAGCTGCTTGAAGACACTCGAGTTGGCGACCTTCTCGACGACCGACTTCTCACGTCTACCGGACGAGCGGGACGACGTGGACCTCTGCGGCTGGGCGGCCTGTTGCTTCGCCTCCGCCTCGGCACGGGCGGCCGCGGCTCCCTCTTCCAGCTTGCGGGCGAGCATCTCGTGCGCGGAGTCCCGGTCGATCTCGGTGCCGTACGTGCCCAGCAGCGGGCTCGCCCGCACGATCTCGTCCATGCGCTCGGGTGCGGTCGGCCCCATCTGCGAGCACGGGGCGAACACGCGCGTCCAGGCGACCGGGGTCGGTGCCCCGTCCGGGTCCATGACGGTGACGATCGCCTGGCCGATGCCGAGTTGGGTGAGCAGTTCCGCCAGGTCGTAGTCCGACTTCGGGAAGGTGTTGACCGTCGCCCGCAGCGCCTTCTCGTCCTCGGGGGTATGGGCACGCAGCTGGTGCTGGATGCGGCTGCCGAGTTGGGCGAGCACCGCCGACGGCACGTCCTTGGGAGTCTGGGTCACGAAGAAGACGCCCACACCCTTCGACCGGATGAGCCGCACGGTCTGGGTGATCTGGTCGACGAACGCCTTGGACGCGTCCGCGAACAGCAGGTGGGCCTCGTCGAAGAAGAACACCAGCTTGGGACGATCGGCGTCGCCCACCTCGGGCAGGTCGTGGTAGAGATCGGCGAGCAACCACATGAGGAAGGTCGAGAACAGCGCGGGCCGATCCTGCACGTTGGGCAGTTCGAGGACGCTGACGACGCCCTGGCCGTCCGGTGCGGTGCGCAGCAGGTCGCGGGTGTCGAACTCCGGCTCGCCGAAGAAGACGTCGGCGCCCTGCTCCGACAGGTTGACGATGTTGCGCAGGATGACGCCCGCGGTCTGGGACGACAGTCCGCCGATCTGCTTGAGTTCCGGCTTGCCCTCGTCCGAGGTCAGGTACCTGAGCACGGCCACGAGGTCGTCCAGGTCGAGCAGCGGCAGCCCCTGGCCGTCGGCGAAATGGAAGACGAGCCCGAGGGACGACTCCTGCGTCTCGTTGAGGCCCAGCACCTTCGCCAGCAGGATCGGGCCGAAGCTCGCCACCGTGGCCCGCAACGGAATACCCCGGCCCTGGCCGCCCAGTGCGTAGAACTCGACCGGCGGGGCGCTCGGCTGCCAGTCCTGCCCGTTCTTCGCCGTCCGCGCCGCCAGTTTGTCGCTCGGCTGGCCGGGGGTGGCCACGCCCGACAGGTCACCCTTGATGTCGGCGGCGAACACGGGGACGCCGGCTCGCGCTATCTGCTCGGCCAGCACCTGCAGCGTGATCGTCTTGCCGGTGCCGGTGGCCCCGGCGACCAGCCCGTGCCGGTTGAGCATGGCCAGCGGGATGCGGATGCGGGCGTCGACGACCGGCTCGCCGTCGTGCGACAGGACGCCCAGATCGATGGCCGGCTCGGTGAAGGTGTAACCGGATCGGATGGCATCGATCGCGGCGCGGTCGGCGTCGGTGAGCTGTGGTGATGCGGGGACCGCTGCGGGCTCGGGTTGAGCGGGTGGAGGTGTGGGGTCGGACGCCGGCTGAGGCGCGACACTGTCGGTCGACATGCCCCCAGCATGCCACGGCAACCCTGGTCCCACCCCTGTTGTCGCAGGTCCTCCGGCTCTCTTGCGACCCCGCCCGTTAGGATGCTCGGGTGATCTTCAAACGCGTCGGAGATGGAAGGCCCTACCCCGACCACGGGTACACCCAGCGGCAGTGGGCCGACATCGCCCCGCAGCAGGTGCGGCTCGACGAACTGGTCACCATCAAGCACACGCTCGACCTCGACACCCTGCTGGAGGAGGACTCCACGTACTACGGCGATCTGTTCGCCCACGTGGTGTCGTGGCAGGGCGACCTCTACCTGGAGGAGGGGCTCCACCGGGCCCTTCGGGCGGCGCTGCAGCAGCGGCTCACCGTCCACGCCCGAGTGCTGGAGTTGAAGTAGGCTGTCGTCAACCGCGAGCCGTGGTTGGCTAGCGCAGGAACCTAGGAGCAACGCGTGAGGAGTACGTGGCGCCGGATCGCGACCCCCATGACGCTGCTGTTGCTGCTCGGGTTGCTGGCGTTCGGCCTGTGGTGGGGGTGGCGGGAATTGACCGCACCACCGAAGTCGACGCCGGCCGAGCCGTGCGTCACCCAGTCGGCGTCGGTGCTCACCACGGCGCAGGTGACCGTGAAGGTCTACAACGGTGGCACCGCGGCCGGGCGAGCGAGCCAGGTCAGCGAGCAGCTCGCGGGCAAGGGCTTCGTCGTGGACGACCCGGCCAACACCAGCGAGCAGGTGGCGACGACCATCATCGTCGGCAGTACTGCCGAGGACCCGGCGGTGCTCCTGGTGTCGGGGTTCTTCACCGATTCCCAGATCCGGGCCGACTCACGCACCGACGGCACGGTCGATGTGCTGGTGGGCGACAACTTCCCCGGTTTCCGGGACGACGCCCCCGTCCAGGTGGAGGTGCCGGGCGGCACGGTGTGCGTCCCGGCGTCCAGCAGCACGCCCGAGGCAGCCGCCTGACCGAGCCGCATCGGCCTCACTCGTCGGACTGTTCGACTCCGAGATCGGGTGCCGCCTCGCCCACCCGGATCCCACGCCAGTGGGCCAGCCGCCCGCCCCGCCCGATCTGGGTGAGCCGGTCCTCGACCGCCGCGCGGTGCTGGGCCGGGGTGACGATCAGCAGCGCGTCCCGTGCCTGCAGGGCGGTGTGACCGTCCGGCGAGAACGACCCACCGTCCCGGATGATGAGGGCAACCACCGCGTTCGGCGGAAGCCGTAGCTCGCGGATGGTGACTCCCGCCAGCCGGGAGTGCGGCGGCACGGTGATGCGCAGGAGGTCCGCGTCCTCGTGCTCCAATGGCGCCACCTCGACGTCGGCGTCGGTCGCCGCCAGCGGATCGACGAGACCCAGGCGTCTGGCCACCCAGCCCAGCGTCGGCGCCTGAAGGGCCGTGAAGACCACGACGAACACGACGACCAGGTCGAACAGCAGCCCCGATTGGGGGATGCTGGCAACCAGGGGGACGGTGGCGAGGATGATCGGGACCGCCCCTCGCAGGCCCGCCCACGACAAGAAGGCCTGTTGCCGCCACGGCATCCGGAACCACACCGCGCACGCGACGACGGCGATCGGACGGACGACGAAGGTGAGGAACACGCCCACCAGGACGCCGTCGCGGACAGCCACGGAGTCGATCCGCTCGGGTGTGGCCAGCATCCCGAGCATGATGAACAACCCGATCTGGGCGACCCAGCCGAGCCCCTCGGCGAAGGATCGCGTCGGATGTCTGTGCGGCAATCGTGCGTTGCCCAGCACCATCGCGCAGACGTAGACGGCCGCGAACGCCGAGACATGGCCGACCACGCTCAGGCCGTACGCCGTCAGCGTCCAGGCCATCACCGCGAGCGGGTAGAGCCCGGCTGCCGGGAGTGCCACACGCCGAAGGAACTGGACGCCCACCCAGCCCACGAACAGCCCGACGAGGATGCCGCCCACGAGCTCGACGACGACGAGCCCGACGAGCCCGGGTATCCCGCCGCGTGGGCTGATGCCCAACGCGAACTCGGTGCCGGCGGCGACCAGCAGCACGGTGGGCGCGTCGTTGAGGCCGGATTCGCCCTCCAGCACCGCGCGCAGCCTGTGCGGCAACGGCACTGATCGCAGCACCGAGAAGACTGCGGCCGAGTCGGTGGGAGCGGTGACCGCCCCCACCAGGAAGGCGACCGAGCGAGGCAGGCCGAGGACGAAGTAGCCGAACAGCCCCACCAGCCCGATGCTGAGCACGACGCCGACAGTGGCGAGGAGCCCGGCGAGGCCGAGCACAGGCTTGATGTCGTCCCATTTCGTGGTGAGGCCGCCTTCGGCCAGGATCACCGCGAGCGCGATGAATCCCAGGTCATGAGCAAGTTCGGCATTCTGAAACCCGTAGCCGGGAAGCGTTTGACCGAGCGCCATGCCGAGGACGAGGAACAGGAGCAACGCGGGCATCCCGAGCCGCGAGCCCAGTCTGGCCGCACCGATGGCGAGCAGGATGACGACTGCGCCCAGCAGAACGGCAATGTCAAGGCTGGGCATGCTCCATTCTCGCAGAACCACCGGCGTCCGGGTCGAGCCCGGGCGTGTCGTGGACAGCCGCCGTCGAGGCGGCCGTACCTGCTACGGGGCGGCGTCCGGTGGTCGTTCCCCGGCGACCCCCGACGGATCCTCGTCGTCGGACACCGCGGGCAACTGCTCGGTCCCCCACAGCACGGACGCCTGTTCGGTGGTCGCCGCGCCGTGCTCGGACGCCGGGTCGAATGCGCCGGTGTCGGCCAGCACCGCACGCGCCTGGGCCATCGACAGGCCGGTGAGCTGCAGCAGATCGACGACCACGGCGCGGAGCAGGGACGTCAGCGTGTGCATCCGCCAGTCCTGGTGGGTGGCGATCTCCAGCGGGGCGAGGCTGGCCGCGAGCGCTGCCGCGGCGTCCCGCGCCCTGGTCGGCCGCTTCCAGGCGGAGACCCCCTGGGACACCTGCTCGAGCAGGTCGGCGACCTGCCACACCGGCCCCGCGAGCCCCGGCATCGGCCCGGTCTCGGCGACCATGCCGCGTGCCTGCCTCTGCATCATCGACACGGTGATGTGCAACCTCTCGACCAGGCCGAGCATGCGGTCGAGTTCGGCGAGCACGTCCCGCGAACCGCGAGCGCCGGGATTGATGGTGGCGGTCTCCTGCGCGGACGTCAGCGCACGCCGCCCGTCGTTGACCACCTCGCGGAGCACCGCCAGCCTGCCACGCAGCTGGGCGATGGCCTGGGCGTCGCCGTCGAGCAGGCCCTTGCTCAGCCTGTGGAGGATCGCGGAGGTCTCGGAGATGGCGAAAGCCGTGAACCGTTTCGGGCGCGTGACCACGTTCACGGGCAGGAACGCCGTCGCGATCAGCGCGACCGCGGCCCCCACGAGTGCGCTGATCCAGCGGTCGAACGGGCCCGGCACACCGCTGCCGCCGGCCGTCGGCATCGACACCATGGACGCGACGACGAGCGCGTTGATGCCCGTCTGGAACGTCACGAGGTCGCTGCGGTCGATCATGCGCCCGATCAGCGGGGTGACCAGCAGGAGCACGAGCACCTGCCACCCCCCGAAGCCGAGCCAGTGCGCGAAAAGGTCGCCGATGAGCACCCCGGTGCTCGCGCCGATGCCGATCTCGACGACCTTGCGCGGCTCACGGTTGCGGCTGAACCCCAGGCACAGGTACGCGGCGATCGGGGCGAAGATGGGCGCGGGATCGCGGAGCAGGTAGTAGCAGAGCAACCAGGCCAGCGTCGCGAAGACAGCGCTCTGCACGTTCGGGATCAGAGCACCGCGCACACGGAGCCAGCCCGCGCGCAGATTGGCGGTGATGTAGGACTCCCACCTGGTGCGCATCGAGTCGCGGCCCTCGCGTTTCACGAGCGCTGAGCCTACTCGCACGTCGGTTCCCCCGGACGGCGATCGGCAGGCTTCGTCCGCCACCGCGCCTACGCCAGCTCCGTGTAGGTATCGGCCGCCTCCGCCACCTGGTTGTTGTACTCCGTCGACTGGTTGTAGGCGCTGACCGCGGCGATCCAGTTCTCGGCAACCGTGAGATCACCACCGACATCACACAGGTACACAGCGGCGCCCAGGGCGGCGTCGTCGATCTGGTTGACGTCGGTGGTGCCGTCCCCGTTACCGTCCTGTGCAGCCTTCTGCCACGTGGCGGGGATGAACTGCATCGGACCGACGGCGTGGTCCCACGTGGTGTCGCCGTCGAGCCTGCCTCGATCGGTGTCGGAAACCGTCGCGACACCGTCGGCGCCGTCGAGGGCGGGGCCGAGGATCGTCGGGGTGGCGATGCCATCGCCGTCGATGACGGCTCCGTTCAGCGTGCCGTGCCCTGACTCGACCTGTCCGATGGCGGCGAGCGTGTTCCAGCCGAGCCCGCAGCCCGGGTGGGTCTGACCGACCGCGAGCGAAGCGCCTGCGTAGGCGGCCAGGGCGCGCTCCGATATCCCGACCCTCCTGGCGGTGCTTGCCACCCAGCCCGCATCGGCGAGCTGGCTGATGGCGGTTCCGTTCGAGGAGCGCACCGTGGGGGACGACCCCGTGGCCGCCGGGCTGACCGAAAGACCGGTCGACGGTGCCGGCGACGAGCCCGAGGGCGCCCGGGTCGCGGTCGCACCTGGGCTCGGGGTGACTCCGGATGCGTCGGTACCGCTGTTTCCCGGGACCATCACCGCCGCCAGGGCCAGGACACTGACGCCGAGCCCGGCCAGCGATCCGGTCACGGCGGGCAGCACCCATCTGCGAGCCGACGGGAAGGGAGTGTTCATACGTGCGCCTCCTGCGAGACTCGCTCGGGTGATGAGATGGGCTCGGTGGCCGGGTCGACGGCTTCCACGGCGGGATCGGCCCCCCGCACATGCCCGCGCGCGCGAGCGACCGCCTTGCTCACCAGCCCCTGCCGGGGCGCGAAGAACCAGGCGGTCAGGAACACGGCGGTGAGGACGAGAACGATCGTCCCGCCCGTGGGAAAGTCCCACGACCACGAGACGTACAGGCCGACCAGGGCCGCTGATCCGCCGATCAGGGGGGCGAGGGCCATCATGACGCCCAGGCGGTCGGTGAGCAGCCGGGCGGTCGCCGCGGGGGTGACCAGCAAGGCCAGGACGAGGATGTTGCCGATCGTCTGCACCGAGATCACGACCGCGAGCGTGACCAACACGTAGAGCACCAGGTCGAGCCAGAACACCGGCACACCCATCGCCCGCGCCGACTCGCGGTCGAGGCTGATCGTGACGAACTCCTTGTGCAGGCCGAACACCACCAGCAGCACCACCAGCCCGGTGATCCCCACCACATAGAGGTCGGAGTCGGGGATACCGGTGATGGAGCCGAACAGGAACTGTTGCAGCGACCCGGCGTACCCGGGAGCCTGGGAGATGATGACCACGCCGAGGGCGAAGGCCGCGACGAAGAGCACCCCGATGATCGAGTCCTCCTTGAGCCGGCGGTTCTGGGAGAACACGGCGACCAGCACAGCGGTGCAGACACCCGCCAGCGATCCTCCGAGCACGAGGTTCCCGGACACGACGAAGGCGATGGCCAAGCCGGGGAAGACCGCGTGGGCGACCGCGTCGCCGATGAAAGCCATGCCCCGCAGCACCACATAGCAACCGATCACGCCGCAGACGATGGACGACATCACCGCGACCGCCAGGGCCTTGGGCAGGAACGCGAGGTCGGGGTTGAGCAGATCCGTGAGGAACTCGATCGGGCTCATCAGGCGGCCGCCCTCAGCATCCGCAGCAGGGCGGAATCCTCGCCCACCCCGAACGTCCGCACCCACAGGTCGGGGTCGGCCGCCAGCCGGGTCGGCGTCCCCGTCGCGACGACGGTGCGGTTGAGCAGGGCGATCCTGTCGGAGCCGTCGAGGGCGTTGAGCAGGTCGTGGGTCGTCATGAGCACAGCCCTTCCTTCGTGGGCGAGGTCGGTGAACAGAGCGGAGAGCAGTTCCTGGGTAGGCATGTCGAGGCCGGTGAAGGGCTCGTCCAGCAGCAGCACGGAGGGACGCAGCGCGAGCGCCCGGGCCACGAGCACGCGCTGCCGCTGGCCGCCGGAGAGCTGGCCGACGGGACGATCGGCCAGGCCGGTCATCCGCACCCGGTCGAGAGCGTCGGCGACGGCCTCCCACTGTGCGGCGCCCGGGCGACGCGCCAGGCCGAGGCGTCCGGTGAGCCCGGTCATGACGACCCCCGCCACGCTGATCGGGAACTCCCAGGCGAACTCATGGCGCTGCGGCACGTAGCCGACAGGAACGCGTCCAGGCCTGGCCGGACGGCCCTCCACAGTGATGTGGCCGGTCGCGGGCCTGATCAGGCCGAGGACGGTACGCAGCAGCGTGGTCTTCCCGGCACCGTTCGGCCCGATCAGGGCCACCAGCTCGCCCCGGTCGACGCTCAGACCGACCGAGTGCAGCACCCGGCGTCCGCCCAGGTCTACGGCGACGTCCTCCACCGCCAGGGCGGCGCTCATGGCTTCGGGGATCATGCCTCACCGGCCTTCTCGGCCCCGTCCGTGTTCCGGCCGGGTTCGGCCTCACCGGAACCGGCGCGGGCCGCGAGGACGCGACGCCTGGTCCGATTGCCGCGGACGATCGCGATCGTGAACCCGGCGATCAGACCGCCCGCCACCACGACGATCGCGCCGATGAGCACCGGCACCAGCGGGTCCTTGTCCCCATCCGGCGCAACGGCGGTACCACTCGCGTCAGGGGCCCCGCTCGCGCCATCGTCGGAGGACGTAGTGGCAGAGGGCTCGGCATCCCCCTGCCAGGTAGCCGCCAGGGCCTCGTCCACCGACGTGCTGGTACCCACGGCGAAACGGATCAGCTGCGTGTCGGACACATGCGATCCGTCGACCAGGTCGGCCTCGGCGGTCAGCCGCAGCAGGTAGACGCCCGGGGCCGTGAACACCCAGTTGGCGTGGGTGTGGGTGTTGACGTCCACCCACACCGGCTGGCTGTCGGTCACGCGCGAGTCCCACAGCAGCTGCGGGGTGCCGAACGACCCGGACTGCAGATAGGTGGTCACCACGCCCGGCCCCTGCACCCCGGTGAGCGACAGGGTGATGCCCCTGTCGATCGTCGCCATGACGTCGGGGTCCTGGGTGTTCCAGCCCAGCCACACCACCTCAGGGTTCTGGGTCTGCGGCACCACCCACACCGTTGCTCCCGGATCGGCGCCGATGAACGAATAGGCGGGGTCGTCCGGAACCGTCAGCTCTCCGGCGTCCAGCACCCGTAGCACGGTCTCGTCCGGGTAGCGCCACACGCTGGTCGCGGCGGCGTCGGCCCGGGCGGCGTCGTCGTGGATGAGGAACCTCCACGTGCCGTCGGCTTCGAACTTCGGGCCCATGTCCACGTGCCCGGTCTCGATCACATGATCACCGTGGACGATGGCCAGGTCGGACGACAGCGTCTGCTGCAGGTTGGGGTCGGCGGTCTCCGCCCAGGCCGTCCCGGGAGCGGCCAGCAGGCAGGCCGCCACCAGTCCAGCGCCGAGGGCATGCAGAGCGCGGCGCCTGGTGGGTGGTGTCGAGGTTCTCATCAGGGTCATCTGTGTTCCTTGCTTCATCAGGTCGTCGGATCGTGGGTCGAAAGCCGGGCCGGTGGTCATCCCGACAGGCACGTCCGCAGGGAGTCGGCGTTGAACCGCATCATCTGCACGTAGCTCGTCACGGACGCGTCGAAGGTGTCGCCGTAGATCGAGCACACCTGTATGCCCTGCTCGGCAGCCACCTGGGTCAGGGTCGACGAGCGGGCCCTGAGGTTGGGCTCGAGGAACACCGCGGGAACGTGCAGCGTCTTGACCGTCTCGGTGAGCCTCCTGCGGTCGGACAACGACTCCTCGGCCGACGGGTTGGGAGTGACGAACCCGGCCACCTGTATCCCGTAGGCGTCGGCCAGGTATCCGAACGCGTCATGGGTGGTCACCAGGTACCGGTTCGCCTCCGGGATCGCGGCAATGGTGTCGCGGACGTATGCGTCCGTGGCCTCCAGTTCGGCCAGGTAGGCGCTCGCGTTCGCCGCATAGTCGCGCGCCCCGGCGGGGTCGGCTGCGATCAGTGTGTCGCGGATCAGTTGCACATAGGCCATCGCGTTGCGCACGTTCTGCCACAGGTGCGGGTCGATCTCGCCGTGCACATGTTTGCCGAGCACCGCCTGCGCCAGTTGATACACCTGGTCGCCCGCATGGCCCAGGAACGCGTACTGCGACCCCGCCGGGATCTCCTCCAGCGCCTTGGCGGGCAC
This sequence comes from Brooklawnia cerclae, assembly GCF_011758645.1. NCBI lineage: Bacteria > Bacillati > Actinomycetota > Actinomycetes > Propionibacteriales > Propionibacteriaceae > Brooklawnia > Brooklawnia cerclae. The sequence goes on from NZ_JAAMOZ010000005.1 coordinate 121,562, forward strand.
GTCGATCACCACGTCGTCCGGGTCGAGGGCGTGCTGGGTGTGCTCACCCCCACCCTCGGGGTCGAAGCGCACCTCGAGCCTTCCTTCATCGAGGTTCGCGGTCAGGTCCGCATGCCCCTCGTCGAGCACCACCGCGTCGGTCACATCCGCCTCGGCAGGGTTGACGCCGACCGCGAAGGTATAGGTCGCCGACCCGAGATCGATCGGCTTCGAGGTGTCGTCCACTTTGAGCTGGCCTTTGAGGGTGATCGTGTACACCCCGGGCTCGGTGAAGGCCCACGACAGGTGGGTGTGCGCGTCGGCGGGCAGCGACATGGTGTCGCTCTTGTACCCGTCGCTCGCGTCGAAGCCGTCGGACGAGTCGAAGTAGACGTCGGTGTCGCCGAAGGTGCCCGTCAGGTAGGCGAACAGGTTTCCCGGGCCGGTCGCGTCCGTGGCCGACAGCAACACCTCGGAGGTTCGCGACGCCCCGTACTGGTCGCCGAGCCCCTGGGCCCGCAGGCCGAGCCACACCGTGTCGAGGCCCGCGTCCTCCACCAGCGGGATGACCTCGGCGGCGTACTTGACCGATTCCTCGGCCAACGACACGTTGATCGCGTCGTCCGGCAGGTTCGCGTCCAGGGTCTTGACGACCGACTGTTCCTCCAGCATCGCGTAGTTGCTGAACGCGACGTCCGCGTACACGACGTTGCGGGCGTCCCGTAGCGAGGGCTCGTAGGTGTGTGGGTCGCCGTTGTCGGGCACCAACGAGACGACGTCCACCCGATCGCCACCGACGTTGTGCACCAGATCGCGCAGGATGCCGGTGGTCGTGACCACCTGCAGCCGATCGGAGGTCGCGGCCAGGGTCGGCTTGGCGAGACAGCCGGACAGCAGCGACACGCAAGCGACGAGGGGGACGCACAGCCGGAGCACCCGCCGGAAGCGGCGGTGAGCCGGATGCGTCCCGCCCACCCCCGGAGTCACCCCGCTCACGATGCGGCAGACGCCCGCGACGCGGCGTCCTCCCATCTGCTTCGCCGCCACCACAACAGGCCTGATCCCGCGGCCCCGGCCAGCAGCAGCCCGCCCAGTACGGCGAGCAGCAGCCGCACCGGATCACCGGCGAGCGCCTGCAGCGGGTTCGCGGCGCCCGTACCGGCGTCCTGGCCCGGGACGACACCCGCAGCGGCCTCCGCCGCCTCAGCGCGCAACTGGTCGGACGCGGCGCGTGCCTCGTCGAGGCCGGCGTCGCCGTTCAGGACGCCGTTGGAGACCACGCCGCACCCGGTGGTGTCGGTGGTGACCGACGAGGGATCGACGTCGCCGACCGCGATGGTCAGCGTCTCGGTGTCGGACGACCGGGTACCGTCGGCCAGCGTCACGCTCTGCGTGAAGCTCATCCGGTAGACGCCCTGGGCGCTGAACGCCCAGTTCGCGTGTGCGTGCACCCCCAGGTTGATCTGGTAGGTTCCCGGGCCGTCGAGGACGAGGTCTTGCACCCCGCCGAAGGAGCCGACGGTGTAGACCTTCACGGTGCCCGGACCGTCGACGCTGTTCAGCGTCCAGGTCACCGTGCCGGACGCGTTCCCGGCGTTCAGTAGTTCGGTCGACCAGCCCAGCCAGATCAGGTTCTGGTCCTGCGTCTGGGGCACCTGCCACACCGATGTTCCGGCCGCCCCGATCTGGGAGACGCCGGAAGGCAGCGTCACCTTCGAGGAGGGTTTCAGCCACAGCACGGTCGACCCCGGGTCCCGGTATATGCGGGTGCCGGTGGAGTCGTCCCCGATCAGCGATTCGAGCTTGCCGCCCACGATCTGGGAGTTCCAGTCGAGGTGACCGGCCGAGATGACCGTCGCCTGCATGGGCGTGCACTCGACCGCCGCTGCGGCTTTCTGTACGGCCTGCAGCGCGGAGTCACCCCCGCCGGGCGACGCACTCACGTTCGCCCCACCACCGCCGGGGACGTGGTTCACACAGTCGGCACCGCCCGCGACCGCCGTCGCCGGGTCGACGTCGCCGACCACGATCGTCAGTGTCTCGCTGTCGGACGAGGTCTGCCCGCCAGCCAGCGTCGCCGTCTGGGTCATGCGCAGCCGGTAGATGCCCTGCTCGGTGAACGTCCAGTTCGCGTGCGCGTGCACCCCCAGGTTGATCTGGTAGCTGCCGCCGTTGTCGAACACCACCTGCTGGATGCCGCCGAACTCCCCCTGCAGGAAGACCGACATCCGGCCGGGTCCCTCGACCTGGTCGATGGTCCAGGTGACGGGGCTCGCCAGCGTGGACGTGTTCACGAGTTCGGTCGACCAGCCCAGCCAGATCAGATCCTGGTTCTGGGTCTGCGGGCCGAGATACACGCTCGACCCGGCGGGCGCGACCTGCTCGTAGCCCGCACCCAGCGTCACTTTGCTCGACGGCTTGAGCCACAGCACGGTCTGGGACGGCTCCCGGAACACCTTGGTGCCGGACGAATCGTCCCCGATCAGCGACTCCAGCTTCCCGTTCACCACCTGCGTCGAGTAGTCCAGGTGGCCGTGGTCGATGATCGTCGCGGTCACCTCGCAGCCGGGTAGCGTCCCGGGGTCCTCACCCGGATCGTCGTCGTCCCCGGGCGGCGGGTTGTCGTCACCGCCGTCGGGCGGGGCGACCAGCGCGAGCGCGTCCCAGCCGATCAGGCCGCCGTCGCGGGCCTCGGCGACCAGCTTGTGGGAGCCGAGTGCCGCGTCCGAGGGCAGGCGCACCTGCGCGGCGCCGGACGAGCCGACCTGCGCCCAGCCGAGCCACGAGTCGTCGTCCAGCCACACAGACACCCAGTCGCCGGCGCGCTCGGCGCCCACCTGCACCGTGACCAACTGGCCCGGGTAGATCGCCTGGTCGGAGCCGAGCACCTGCACGCCGCCCGCGTTGTCGTCGGTCAGCTGGGACGCCGGGGTCGGGGTCAGGTCCTGCTCGGTCGGCTCGCCGGAGTCTGCGAAGCAGGCCGAGGGGTCGATCTTCTTCACGTCCACCTCGCCGACGGCCACAGCGAGGGTGAAGTCGTCGGACGCGCCCGTCCCGTCCGCCAGCGTGGTCGAGCGCGTGAACGCCAGGCAGTAGGTGCCCTCGGCGCTGAATGCCCACGACCCGTGGGCGTGCACACCCTGGCCGATGGTGAACGAGTCTGCGCCGGTGATGCCGTCGCGGGTGTTGAACAGGACGCTCGGACCGCTCAGCGGGGTCTGGTAGAGGGCGAACTCACCGGGACCTTCGATGCCGTCCAGCGTCCACGTCACGCCGGTTCGGGTGGCGTCGTGAGCGATCAACTCGGTCGACCAGCCGGGCCACAGCAGGCCCTCCTGTTGGGTCTCCGACACCTGCCAGAACGTGGCGCCCTCCTGGCCGAGGAACGCGTAGGCATCGGCGGCCGGCACCTTCGTCTGCGAGGACGGCAGCAATTGCAGCACCGTGTCCTCGGGGTCGTGCCAGGAGACGCCCTCGTCCCCCCCGTTCTCGATGCCCTCGTAGGTGGTGTCCTTGATCAACGTGCCGAGTGTGTCGCCAGTCACCACGGACGCGACGTCGATGTGCCCATCGTTGAGGATCGTGGCCCCCGAGTCCGTGGTGGACCCGTTCGGCACGTCCCATCCCGGCTCGTTCTGCACAGGTGGTGTGGGCTCGTCGTCCCCGCCGGTCGTCGGCTGCTGGCCACGAGAGCAGGTTGTCAGCGCACTCTTGTCGACGTAGTCGGCGCTGGACGGGTCGTCACTCCCGGCGACGAGCGTCATCGTGTAGCTCGTCCGGATCGGTTCGGAAGCTCCGGCCGGGGTCACCTCCACGGTGATCGGCACACAATAGATTCCCGGCTCACTGACCACCCAGTACTGGCCGCCTGTATGAGTGGTCGAGTTCACGGCGAACTCGACCACATCCGTCCCGTCGGCGGAGTTCACGTAGGGATAGTTGCCGTACACGCGTCGGTATTCGACGGTCCCTGGGCCTTCAACTGTTCCCATCCGAATGGTCAATCCGCCATCAATCGTCCCGGGCACGATCGAGTCCGTGTCGAAGTGCGCGTACGGTGCCGCCAAGGATCCGCCGGTGAATGTCCAGCCGCCTGCCGCCTTCGATCTGGCGGTCGTGGTGACGACGACATCGTCTGCCGGAACAGTGGCCATGGCGGTGTTCGACGGGCTCTCGGCCAGCCGGGTCGCGACCGACAGTTCCCCGTCGCTGGTCAGATACGGGGTGTAGGCCGCCAACCGGTAGCCGGTGATGATCGCCTCATCCACCGTGCTCACCGTCACCGGGCTAGCAGTCTCCACCACCGGCTCGGTGTCCCGGTCGCAGGGCACCACCGAGGCCGCCTCGGACGCATCGCCCACCCAGACCGTGATCTGTCCGGTGTCCGACACCCACGCCCCGTCGGCGAGCTGCGTCTTCACCGACATCGCCAGGCAGTACCGTCCTTGCGCTGTGAACCCCCAGTTCAGGTGGCTGTGCGAGCCGGACGACATAGCCGTGGTCTGCGGCATCGGGTTCTTCGTGCTGAAGTACACCCCGTGCATGTCCGCCGTCGCAGCCGTGTTGCTGTAGAACAGCACCGCGTCCCCGCCTTCGGGGCCGGACGTTCCCGTGAGGGTGAACTCGATCTGCGCGCCCGGGGCAAGCTTCGTCTGCGTCGTGGAAGTCGAGGTTGATTCCACGAAGTTCTCGGTGGAGAACCCGGGCCACAGGTCGCTGGAGCCTGTGGTCTGCACCTGCGGGAAGTACCAGTAGGTGTCCCCACTGTCGCCGAGGAAACTCCAGTCGGCGCCATCGGTGTTCTCCGGGATCGTCGCTGCGGTCGGGCCCGCCATCACCATGTCGGCGGTGTCGTAGAACTGCGAGTCGGATTCGAGACCGAGTTTCAGCGCGGTGCCGTCGTCCGACAGGCGAGCACGCACATCCGAGTGCCCGGTCGGTAACGCCACCCGGTCCGTGGTGTCGCCGGGGTCTTCTCCCCCCGGCTGTGCACAGGTGGTGGGCGTTCCGGTGATGTCCCCGACGTAGACGGTCACCGTGGTGGCCTGGGTGATGTCGGCCTTGGTCCCGTTGGAACGCAGCAGCGTGTCGAAGGTGACGCAGTACCGGCCTGCCTCGGTGAACGACCAGCCGAAGTACCGGTTGGTGACCGCCGCCGGGGACTTCAGCTCACCCTGGGTGAACGACCCGTCGTCCAGTTTCGAGGAATCCCACAGCACCGTGCCAGACGAATCTGTCACGGTCAGCACACCACCGTCCGGTCCGGTCAGCCCGGTCAGGGTGGTCGGCTGCTGCTTCACCGCCGACATCGCCGAACTCACCGACTCGTTGATCCCGCCCGCAGCGCGGCCCCGGTCGACACCCAGGAGCAGGCGCGCACCGTCACCGGTCGTATACGAGGCGACGTCACCGACGCTCGCCGGCGTCGACCAGGCCCCGGTCGCCTCATCGTGCTCCGTGTCAGTGAGTTGAAGCACCGCGTCCTCGGCCGAGTACCAGGTCTGGTCCGCGTATGCGCCGGTCTTGTCCAGCAGACCCACATCGAACGAGGTGAAGTCCTTCCCGTCCTCCGACACCCCCGACAACTGCGGCGTCAAAGCAACGTCCCCCGCCGACAGCACCGTCGGGACAGCGTCGTCGGTGGTCTTCGTCGTCGCCGCGTCGGCGGCAGTGCCCTGAACAGTCCCGTCGGAGAGGTCGTCTTCGGCCCCGTCCGTCCCTGCGGCAGGGGTGACCGGATCGGAAACGGATGCGGTGAAGTCGGTCGACCAGGTCGGCACGAAGGAGGCGGTGAAAGAGCTGCCCTCTGCGGCCGTCGTCTCGAAGCTTGCGGTCGCCACGGGCTCTCCGGCGGCCACGTCCGTGTGGCCCAGCAGGGTGTTGCCGTCGTAGAACTCCACGGCACCGGAGGCATCGGCCGGGGTGACGGACGCCGTCAATGTGACGGCGTCCCCTGCGGACGCCGTCGCGGGGTTCGCCGTCAGGGTCGTGGTGGTCTGCTCGGCAACGCCGCCGACGGTGAACGTGTAGGTCGCGGCGGGCGAGGTGACCGTGGTGATTGCCCCCGAGGTGTCCGTGACCTGCAGCGAGGCTTGTACCTCGAAGGTGTAGCGTCCGGTCGCGGTGAACGCCCACACCGCATCAATGCCCTCATCGGGAACCTCGATGCTCTGCCCCGCGTCTCCCGTGGTGTCCCACAGGATCGTGTCGTCGCCCGCATCGTCGACGGTGCCGGGGTCGGTCACGGTCGCGGATGCCCCCTCCGGCCCGCCGGCCGCCGTCAGTGTGAGCTTCAGGGGCGCCACTTTCTCGACACCATCCCCGAGAGCGATCTCCGAGCCGATCAGCCCGCTCACCGGCACGAGATCGGGGACGGAAAGCAGCACGTCCTCCGGCGCCGCGCCGGCCGCCGTGCCGAGTTCGAGTCCCGCCCCGGCCGCGGCGGGTGCGGCCTCGATGACCGTCGTCTGGTCCGAGACCTCGACGACAGTCTTCTGCCGGCTCGCTGGCGCGCCGGTCACACCAGTCTCGTCCGCGTGAGCGGGCGAGGTGACCAAGGTAAGGGACGAGACGGCGAGCGCGAGGGTCGTCACGGTGACGACGCAACGCCTCAGGAGATGTGTGGTCATGACTGCTTTCAAGAGATGTCCTCATGCGAGGTGAGCGAAACGGGCACGATCTGCGGTCGGCTGTGAACGACTGGCGAGCCGGTGTGCGGCTTCACGGGTTGAGCCGAAGCCGCACACCGGCACTTTCAGGAGTGTCAGTTCGTGACGAACTGGTAGGTCACCGGGCCGGCGTCGTCGACCGCGGAGTCACTGCTCGTGGCTTCGACCTCGACCTTGTAGGTTCCGTCCTCCGTGAACTGGATCTGCGGATGCTGGTGGAAGGCCTCCTCGTCCTCGTTGATCGCGAACTCGATCACGTAGGGGTCGGATGCGGACCCGTCGCCGCTGAAGCTCTCGACGCCATCCGGGATCCCACCAGGCCAGGTGATGACCACGTCGCCACTCGTGGGAGCCGAGACGACTTCCAGGGTCAGGGTGACGGTGTCTTCGATGCCGAGGTAGGTGAGCAGACTGTCGGCCCCATCGAGGTCCTCGCCCGCGCCCGCGAAACCGGCATAGACGTACCCGGACGTGAGCTGATCGGGGATGACCCAGTCACCGCTGTCGTTCTGGTTGACGGTGACATCCCAGCCGGGCGTGCCGCTCGATGCGTTCACGAGGCTGGCCGGGTAGTAGTCGCCACCGTCGACGTTGCTGCCCAGCTGCAGGTCGTTCGTGCCCGGGGCGAGGGAGACGTGGACGAAGTCGACATGTCCCTCGTCCCATGTGCCGATCGTGCCTACCGCCGAAGCCGGCGACACCATGCCAAGAGCGAGTGCCGAAGCGACGACCAGGGCAGTCAGCCCTCCGCTGACGAGGTGGGTCGAGGAACGACTGCGGGAAGCAGACTCCTTGGTGAAGATGGTTGCGGTCATGTTTGTTTTTCTCCTAGCGATGTGGCCATAGATGATGGCCGAGCGTCCTGATGTGAACTCATTGGGGGTGCCTCGGGGGACTGGACCGCCCACCGAGGACGAGCGCGTTCAGACGCTTCGGTAGCCATACAGCGGGGGTTGCGCTGTGCGCGGAGCTGGCAAACCTCTGGCTAGCGAAGCGAGCACTCACATCGGTCGGAGTAGATGAAGTGCGATCGGACGAATCCCGCGTGCTGGCGGCGTAGCGGCGTCCATGCCTCGAAGCCGTCGGGCGATTCGGTGCCGGGGAAACGAGTCTGGGGCAGGTGCTCGGGGCCGCAGCCGCACCGCAGCACCCGCCCATGGGCGAGGTGACCGAGCGTGTGAGCGTGATGCCCGATCGCTCGCATCGTCCACCTCTTCCTACTGTCGCCGATTCCCGCGGCGGCAGAGTCCATTCCGAAAATAAGATGG
>NZ_JAAMOZ010000006.1 GCF_011758645.1 Brooklawnia cerclae
ACGATGACACCCCGCCGAGCAGGACGACCCCGATGATGATGGGGCGGTCGTTGGAGGCCACCGACTGGACCGCGAGCTGGCCGATGCCCTGGAGGCCGAACACCTGCTCGATGACGATCGCCCCGCCCAGGAGCACCGCGATGTCGTTGCCGAGTTGCGTCGTCAGCGGCGTCAGCGTCGAGCGCATCGCGTGCTTGTAGATCACCTGGCGTTCGGTCAGCCCCTTGGCCCTGGCCGTGCGTATGTAGTCCTCGCCGAGCACGTCGAGCAGCTGCCCGCGGGTCAGCCTCGCGTACACCGCCGCCGTGACCAGAGCGAGGGTGAACCACGGCAGGACGAGGTGCCACGCCCACTGCACCGGGTCGTCGGAGAACGGTACGTATCCGCCGGGCGGGAACAGCGTGAACCCGTTCTTCCGGGGGAGGAAGTACAGCGTGTACAACAGCACCATGCCGAGCACGAACGTCGGGAAGCTCAGGCCCACCAGCGTGACCATCTGGCCGAGGCGGTCCCCGATGCTGCCCGGGCGCCGGGCGGAGAAGACCCCGATCGGCACACCCATCGCCAGCCACATCACGACGCCCCCGATGATCAACGAGATCGTCGCGGGCAGACGCGCGGCTATCAGTTGGGCGACCGGTAGCTGGTTGCGGTAGGAGAAGCCCAGGTTGCCCTGCAGTGCGTTGCCGAGGAACTTCAGGTACTGCTGCCAGATGGGCAGGTCGAGTCCGAGGTTGCGGCGGATGAGCTCCAGGGTCTCCTCGGTCGCCTTGTCGCCGGCGATCATGCGGGCCGGGTCGCCGGGCGCGACGTAGAACAGGGCGAACACGAACACGCTCAGCGCGAGCAACACCAGCACTCCGAAGCCCAGGCGCTTCATGACGAACCGGATCATGCCGAGACCTTCTTCCCCGCGGCGGCCATCTTGGCGAACCGTCGTGCCGCCGCCCTGCTCGAGACCCGCGAGGCCTTCGGGTCGAGGGCATCCCGAAGGGAGTCGCCCAGGACGTTGAAACTCAATGTGCTGAACAGCAGCGCGAGCCCCGGGAACAGCACGAGCCACGGGGCCGCCAGATACACCGAGGACGCCGAGGCGTCGGCGAGCATGCCTCCCCAGCTGGCCGCCGGGGGCACGATGCCCAGGCCGAGGAACGACAGGGTCGCCTCGAACACGATCGCCGAGGGGATCATCATCGTGGTGTAGATCGTGATCGTCACCGCGAGGTTGGGCAGCACGTCGACCACCATCATCGACAGGAGCCCCGCACCGAGCGAGCGGGACGCCTCGATGAACTCCCGCTGCCTCAGCGACAGCACCTGACCACGGATGATGCGCGCGAGACTCGCCCAGCTGAAGAAGATGATGACGCTCACGCTCAGCGTCAGCGACGCTCCGAACACGGACACGATCGCCAGGGCGCACAGCAGGAAGGGGACGCTCATCACCAGGTCGATGAGCCGGGACAGCACGGTGTCCACCCATCCGCCGACGAAGCCTGCGACCGTGCCGACGATCACGGCGATTACCGAGGCGGCCAACGAGGCCAACACGCCGACCAGGAGGGACACCCGCGCTCCGTAGGCGAGGCGCACCAGGACGTCCCGCCCGAGGTGGTCGGTGCCGAGCAGGAACTCACGGGACGGGCCGACCGGCAGCCCCGCCGGGGTGAGCCCCGTGTCGCGGAACTGCTCGGCCTCGCCGTGGCCGGTCCACTGCGCGACGAGCGGTGCGGCGAGCGCGAACGCGATCAGCGCGAGGATGAACAAGCTCGCCACCACGCTGGCGGGATCGCGGCGCAGGCGTCGCCACGTGAGCGCCAGCGCGCCGCGTCCCGTCACCTCGATCGCGCTCATGCCCGCTCTCCCGCCTGCACGAGCAGTTTCCTCGGTGTGCCGGGGTCGCGGAGTGTGGCATGCATGCTCGCCTCCAGGAGTCGTCGAGTGAACGGATGGTGTGGATGGTCGTGGACCTGCGCGGCGTCGCCGAGCTCGACGATCTGGCCCGCGTCCATCACGGCGATCCGGTCGGAGATGTGCCGGACCACCGCCAGATCGTGCGAGATGAACAGGTAGGACAGCCCGAACTCAGCCTGAAGTTCCTTCATCAGGTTGAGCACCTGCGCCTGGACCGAGACGTCGAGCGCGGACACGGGCTCGTCACAGATGATGAGGGACGGATTCAGTGCCAGTGCCCGGGCGATGCCGATGCGCTGGCGCTCCCCGCCCGAGAACTCCCCGGGAAAGCGGTTGTAGTGCTCGGGCTTGAGCCCGACCACCTCCATCAGGTGCTGCACGAGGCGGCGCCGCTCGTCCCCGAACGCCAGATGGTGGATCCGGAACGGGTCGCCGATGATCGCTCCCACGCGCCGGCGGGGATTGAGCGAGCCGATCGGGTCCTGGAACACGATCTGCACCTCCTTGCGCAGCTGATGCCACTGCCGCGCGCCAAGGGTCGACAGGTCGTGCCCCGCGAGCCGCACTGTGCCCGCGTCCATCGGCTGGAGCCCGGCGATCACTCGTGCGAGGGTGGACTTCCCGCAACCCGACTCCCCCACCAGCCCGACGGTCTCCCCGGTGTGGACGACCAGGTCGATCCCCTTGAGCACCTCCCTGGGGGGCTGACGCCGCAGCGTCCCGCGCTGCGCGAAGCTGACGCGGACCCCGCTGACCTCCACGATCGGTGTGTTGCGCAGCAGATCGTCGGCCACGGGACGGGTGAGCCCCGGCGTCGGCACCTGCTCGCCCGTCCGGCTCGGCAGCGGTGCGGGCTCCTCGGACAGCACCGCCGGGCGCTCCAACCAGCAGGTCGCCTCGCCACCGTCGTCGTACACGCGCACGGGCGGACGCTCGAACCGGCACCGCTCCATCACCATCCGGCAACGGTCCGCGAACACGCATCCCTCCGCCACGTCCAGCAGGCTGGGCGGGCGTCCCGGGATGGCCACCAGCGGCTCTCCGGGCACTCCCCGCGAGGGGGAGGACGCGAGCAACCCGGCGGTGTACGGGTGGGCCGGCTGGCGGAAGAGTGCCTCGCTGCGGCCGGTCTCCATGCGGTTGCCCGCGTAGAGAACCATGAGGTCGTCGGCCACCGTCGCCATCAGCCCGAGGTCGTGGCTGATCATCACGATCGTCGTTCCGAGTTCGTGACGCATCTCGTCGAGCAGCTCGATGATCTGGTGCTGGACGGTGACGTCCAGTGCGGTGGTCGGCTCGTCGGCGATCACCAGCTGGGGGTGACAGATCAGCGCCATCGCGATCATCACCCGTTGTCTCATGCCACCGGAGAACTGGTGGGGGTAGGCGGAGAACGCCTGGTCGGGTTGGATGCCGACGCGCGTCAGCATCTCGGCGGTACGCCGCTGGGCCTCGCGGGCCGGCACCTTCTCGTGCGCCTGGATGGCCTCGACGATCTGGGCGCCGACCTTGTAGAAGGGGTGGAGCGTCGACAGCGGGTCCTGGAAGATCATCCCGATCTGGGAACCACGCTTGCGGCGCAGCTCCTCGGGACTGAGGGCGAGAAGGTCCTCGCCGTCGAGCAGGGCACGCCCGGTGACCGACGCCCCCGGCAGCAGACCGGTGATGGCCTGCGTCAGCACCGACTTGCCCGAGCCCGACTCACCGACGATCCCGAACAGCGTGCCCGCCTCGACCGAGAAACTGATGTCCTGAGCGGCGTGGATGATCCCATCCTCCGTCGGGATCTGGATGCTGAGATGCTCGACGTCCAGCAACGCCATTGACGACCTCCTGAGTTCGTGGGTCGCCGGCGGGGAGCGCGATGCTCCCCGCCGGCCGGGATCGATCAGCGGGAGATGCTGACGTTCGTCCAGTCACCCTGGACGCCCAGCGCCCACGGCTTGAAGTTCTCCACCGCGGTCGAGTGATACAGAATCACCTTGGGGGCCGCGACCGAGATGATCGGGGCATCGGCCATGACCGCCTCGTCAACCTGGTGCCACAGGTCTGCGACCTTGTCAGGATCGGTCTCCTGCAGCGCCTGAGCGGCCAGCGCGTTGGCCTGTTCGTTGTTGTAGTCGACGTAGTTGTAGGTCTGGGCAGTCCCGGTGAAGGTGAACTGCGGCTGGAAGACCGAGCGCGCCGAACCACCCGCCCAGTCGGGCGTCCAGCCGACCGGGGCGATGTCCCAAGCGCCGGATGCCGTGTTCTCACGGTTGGTCATGAACTTCGAGTAGTAGTCGGCCGGCGTCACCGGGATCAGTTCGACCGTGATGCCCGCCTTGGCCAGGCTCGCCTGGATCGTCTGGGCGATGGCCGGTTCGGCGTTCTGCGTGCGATACGGCATCTTGAGGGTCAGACCGTCGGGGTAGCCCGCCTCGGCGAGCAGTTCCTTGGCCTTCTCCGGGTCGCCCGCGGAGTCGGTCGAGGGGTACGGGTCGAACTCCTCGTAGCCGAGGACGCCGGGGCCGAAGATGCCGTTGTTGACCGCCGCCACGTCCGGGCCACCGAGCTGCTGCACGACCGCTGCCTTGTCCACGGCGTAGTTCAGAGCCTGACGAACCTTGAGGTCCTTCAAGGCCCCGTTGTTGTTGTCGGTCTTGGTGTTGATCCAGATGAAGGGGTTGACCTGTCCCGACGTCAGGGTGAACAGGTTCGGGTCGTTCACGGCCGTGAGCTGCTGCAGGATCGCCGAGGGGATCGTGATGTCGAAGGTCATGTCGGCATCGCCGGACTGCAGTTGCTGCATCGCGGCATCGGCGCTCACCCCGAAGGTGATCTCGATGCTGTCCACATTGGCCGAGCGCAGCGGGTCGGACTCGGGCTTCCACGCCTCGTTGCGGACCAGGGTCATCGACTGATCGGCCACGTGCTCGGAGATCGTGTAGGGACCCGACGAGATGAAGTTCTCCCGCCACTCCGGCGAATCGGGCACGTAGTCGAGCGACTCCACCGCGACCGGGCTCACAGCCGGCAGCGACACCATGTAGATGAAGTCGCTGGCCGGTTCCGTGAGCGTGATCACGAGCTTGGTCGGGTCGGAGCTGTCGATGCCGGAGATGTCGTGGGACTCCATGTACTCCTTCATCGGCGCGGCCTCGGGGGACACCTCCTGGAAGGCCTCGCAGTACTCGTCCATGCCCTCGATGAGCGTCTGGAAGTAGCCCAGTGACGCCGCAGGAATCGAAGGATTGCACAGTTTCTCGAAGCCACGGGCGATATCGGCCGAGGTGATCTGCCGGGCGCCGGAGGGAGCGTCGAACTGTGCGCCCTCACGGATGGTGAAGGTGTAGACCAGCCCGTCGTCGGTCGGGGTCGGCACCTCGGTGGCCAGGTCGCCCTGGGCCACGATCCGCTCCGACTCGTCGGTGGAGGCCGCGTAGCTGATCAACTGCCGGGTGGTGGCGCGGAGCAGGTTGTTCGTCGACACCAGGGCGGCACTGGTCGGGTCGACATGGTCGACGTCCGCCGTGCCGACGATCTTGAGGACACCGCCGGTGGTGGCGGCTTCGGACGCGGAGTCGCCCGAATCGGACGAACCGGTACAGCCGGTGAGCAGCAGGATGGCCGACAGCGTCGCAGCGCCGAGCCACCGTGCCTTGTTCGGGTGGATCATGTGGGTTCCCTCCGGGAAACGAATGGATCAGTAATATGTTATAGACGACATTTCACTGAGCTTGAACGTCGGAAACATGACTGATACGTAAGTGTCACAAGATCGACTCAAACTACCGTTCTAATCCGCTCTGACTAGGTAATATCATCGGACGCAACTCTTCCTCACGCCGTCGCCACGACCATTTTCGTGGCTTCTGGACAGATCGGCAGACGAGTCCTGTAATATTTCACTCATGAGCCTGCCCGTGCCCGTCGAGCCACCAGCCATCACACGGCTGGGCACTCGGCGCACCCTTCGAGAGCAAGTCCTCCACGAGTTGTCCTCAGCCATCACGACGGGCCAGCTCGCCCCGGGAGAGATGGTGAGCGTCCCCAGCCTCGCCGAACGGTTCAGCGTCTCGGCCACCCCCGTCCGTGAGGCGCTGCTCGACCTGGAGCACCGCGGTTTCGTCGAGGCCATCCGGAACAAGGGTTACCGGGTGACCGAGGTGAGCGAGCAGGACCTCATCGAGGTCGTCCAACTGCGGCGCTGGCTGGAGGTCGCCGCGATCCGCGAGGCAGCCGTGGTTTTTCCCGTCGCCGAGGCCGAGCGGTTCGCCACCCTGGCAACCGCCATCGTCGGCTACGCCGCGCAGGGCGATCTGTCCAACTATCTGGCCGCTGACTGGCGCTTTCACCGCGCACTGCTGGAGCTGACCGGAAACCACCGCCTCGTGAGCACCGTCCGGGAGCTCCGCCAGCAGAGCAGGATGGTCGGCCTGCGCAACATCGTCGGCACTCCCACGCTCCTGCGCTCCGCGGAGGAGCACCAGCACCTCGTCGACCTGCTCGTCGACGGGGCCGCCGAGGACGCCGCCGACCTTCTGCACAGCCACATCGGGCACGTCCTGGGCTGGTGGTCCGGACGACCGGAGCTCCCATGACCGGCTTGCGTCGCGTCGTCGTGATCGGCGCCGGGATCATGGGTGCGGCCTGCGCACGAGCGCTGGCCCAGGACGGCCACCAGGTGACCGTGCTCGAGCGCGGGGCGGTCGCCGGCCAGACCTCCAGCCACTGCGAGGGCAACCTGCTCGTGTCCGACAAGGGTCCGGGAATGGAACTCGAGCTCGCCAAAGCCGCCCGGGCGCGCTGGCCCCAGGTCGCGGCCGAACTCGCGGCCGAACTCGGCGAGCCCCTCGGTGACATCGAGTTCGAGCCCAAGGGCGGCCTGGTGGTCGCGACGACGGAGGCCGGTGGTGCGGCCCTGACCGGCTTCGCCGCCGAGCAGCGCGGCGCCGGCATCGATGCCGAGGCCCTCGATGTCGCCTCCACCCGCCGGCTCGAACCGTACCTGAGGCCCGACTGCACCGCGGCGGTGTGGTACCCGCAGGACGCGCAGTTGCAGCCCACCATCGCCGCCGAGGCTCTGCTCGCCTCGGCACGCCTCGCGGGAGCGAGCGTCCACATCGGAACCGAGGTGCTGGGCCCGGTGCTCGACTCCGGAGGCGCCCTCACCGGCGTCCTCACCCCGGGCGGCACCTTTCCCGCCGATCTGGTGGTCAACGCGGCCGGGCCGTGGTCGGGCGACGTCGCACGGCGGATGGGCGTCCCGCTGCCGGTCCTGCCCCGCCGCGGCATGGTGCTGGTCACGTCGCGGATGCCGCAGAAGGTTTTCCACAAGGTCTACGACGGCGACTACTTCGGAACCACCCAGTCCGCCGACAGCGGCCTCCAGACCTCGACAGTCGTCGAGTCGACACCGGCCGGTACGGTGCTCATCGGCTCGTCCCGCCAGCGGATCGGGTTCACCGAGTCGTTCGAGGTCGACGTGCTGGCCGAGCTCGCACGCAAGGCCATCGAGCTGTTTCCCGTGCTGGCCGGCATGAGCCTGCTGAGAAGCTACGGCGGCTTCCGCCCGTACCTGCCGGATCATCTGCCGGTGATCGGCCTCGACCCCCGGCTGCCCGGCCTCGCGCATGTCACCGGCCACGAGGGCGCCGGCATCGGGCTGTCGGTGATATCCGCCGAACTGCTCGCCGACCAGGTCGCCGGCCGCGCCCCCGCCATCGGGACGGACGCGTTCCAGGTCACGCGACCCTCCCTGTCCGAGCACCTGAACGGAGAACCCCGATGACCAGTCGAGCGGTCGATCCGGCCGCCGACCCGATCCGCCCGGAACGAGTCGATCCGATCACCGTCCGCTTCGACGGCGTGGAGCTGCACGGCGTCCCGGGCAACAGCATCGCGGCGGTGCTGCTCGCCAACGGCATCACCTCATGGCGCGTCACCCGCGACGGGAACCACCGGGGGGTGTTCTGCGGCATCGGCGTGTGTTTCGACTGCGTCGCCGAGGTCAACGGACGCCGCGACGTACGACTCTGCCAGCGTCGCGCATGTGAGGGCGACGACATACGAACCCAGGACGACCACTCATGAACGTTGTGATCATCGGCGCCGGCCCCGCGGGCCTGGCAGCCGCCGAGGCCGCCCTGGGTCGCGGAGCCGACGTGACGATCCTCGAGGCCTCCGACCTGCCCGGCGGCCAGTACTGGCGGCATCTTCCCCCGACCCGCCCGTCCGCGGCGGAACCGGCGCTCCACCACCACTGGACGGAGTTCCAGCGTCTGCGCGCCGCGACCGAGCGGGCCGACATCGTCGGCTCGGCCCAGGTGTGGGCCGTCGAGCGCGACGACCACGGTCTGGTCCTCCGCGTCGCCGTCGGTGCAGCCGACGCCGAGGGCCGTGAGCAACGCGCTCTACGTCCCGACGCGCTCGTGCTCGCCACCGGTGCCCACGACCGTGCCCTGCCGGTTCCCGGGTGGACGCTTCCGGGCGTCTACACCGCGGGTGCCGCCCAGGCCATGGCGAAGGGAGAGCGCATCGCCCTCGGCAGCGAGGTGGTGGTCTCCGGAGCGGGACCGTTCCTCTTCCCTGTGACCCGGTCGCTGGGACAGGCGGGTGCCCACGTGCTCGGCGTGTTCGAGGCGTCCGGAGCCAAGGCGATGCTGCGCGGATGGGGGGCCCGCCCCTGGGAGCTGCTCGCCGCGGGGGGCAAGCTCGCCGAGATGGCCGGCTACCTCGGTCACCACCTGCGGGCGCGCGTGCCCTACCACCTGGGCAGCCAGGTCATCGCCATCCACGGGACCTCGAAGGTCGAGGCCGTCACCGTCGCCAGGCTCGACGCCGACTGGCACCCGCTCGCCGGCACCGAGCGCCGCATTCCCTGCGACACCGTGTGCCTCGGGCATGGCTTCGTGCCCAGGGTCGAGCTCGCGGTCGCCGCCGGATGCGATCTGACGCCGAGCCGCCACATCCGTGTCGACCCGGAGCAGCACACGTCGGCCACCGAGGTCTGGGCCGCCGGTGAGATCACCACGCTCGGCGGCGTCGACCATGCCCTGGCCACCGGCCGGATCGCGGGTTGGTGCGCAGCCGGCGGCTCCGCGGGCGACCCCGAGGTCGCCGGTGCCGTCCGGGCCAGGAACCGGTTCGCGGCGTTCGCCGACCGGATCGAGGCGGCTCACGGCATCCGCCCTGGCTGGATCGACTGGCTGCGCCCGGACACCCTCGTCTGCCGCTGCGAGGAAGTCTCCTACGACCGGATCCGCTCGATGCTCGACCAATCCGGGACGAACGGCCTGCGGTCGGCCAAGCTCACGACCCGTGCCGGGCTCGGCCTGTGCCAGGGACGCATCTGCGGCCGCACCGTCGAAACCCTGCTGGCCGCTCACAGCGGCGTCGACCAGCCCGCCGACGGCGCACTCATCGACCGGCGGCCCATCGCCGCACCGATCGCGCTGTCCGACCTCGCCCGCTCCGCCGAATCCCACGTGCCGGCACCGGTACGTACCGAACCGAAAGGACGTTCATGAGCAGCACCATCGACCTGGGGGGAGTCGTCGTCGCGACCGCCCTGGCCTTCAAGCCGGATTCTTCCGCTCCCGCCGGGCTCGCCGTCGACTACGACAAGTTCGGGGAGCACGTCGACTTCCTCATGAGCAACGGCTGCCGCGGCGTCGGGCCCAACGGCTCCCTCGGTGAGTACTCCTCGTTGACCGACGAGGAACGCCGCCAGGTGATCAAGGTGGCCGTGGACGCCGTTGCGGGCCGCGGCATCGTCATCGCCGGTAGCCACGGGGTCGGCTGGCACCAGGCCCAGCAGTGGGCGCGCTACGCGCAGGCCGACGGGGCCGACGCCGTCCTCCTGCTGCCGCCGATCATCTACCACTGCAACGACGACGAGGTCGTCGAGCACTACCGCAGGGTCGCCGAGGTCGGTCTGCCGATCATGGCCTACAACAACCCGTTCGACACCAAGGTCGACCTGACGCCCCAGTTGGTCTCACGGTTGGCCGAGATCCCCGAGGTGATCGCGGTCAAGGAGTTCTCCGGGGACGTCCGGCGCGTCTTCGAGATCAAGGAACTGTGCGACATCGACGTCATCGCCGGCGCCGACGACGTCCTGTTCGAACTCATGGTGGACGGGGCGGTCGGCTGGTTCGCCGGATTCCCGAACGTCTTCCCCGCCGAGTCGGTGGAACTGTACGAGTTGATGCGGCAAGGGCGTGTGGAGGAGGCCAAGCAGCTCTACCGCGGGCTGGTGCCGATCTTCCGCTGGGACTCCCGCGTCGAGTTCGTCCAGGCGATCAAGCTCGCCATGGACATCTGCGGCAACTCCTACGGCGGGGTGACCCGCCCGCCGCGCGGACCGCTCACCCCGGCGCACGAGGCCCAGGTGCGCGCCGACACCGAGTACGCCCTGAGGGCCCTGGCAGCCCGCGCGGCACAGTAGAGCCATGCGGTCGTCAAAGGTCTTCCACGCCGTCGACTCCCACACCGAGGGCATGCCCACCCGGGTCATCACCGGGGGCGTCGGGCCGATACCCGGTGACACGATGAACGACCGGCGTCTGTACTTCATCCAGCACCTCGACCACATCCGCCAACTGCTCGTCAACGAGCCCCGGGGACACGCGTCGATGTCGGGGGCGATCCTCCAGCCGCCGGCACGACCCGACTGTGACTGGGGGATCGTCTTCATCGAGGCCTCCGGCTGCCTGCCGATGTGCGGGCACGGCACGATCGGTGTCGCCACCGTCCTCGTGGAGACCGGAATGGTCGAGGTCGTCGAACCGGTCACCACGATCCGGCTCGACACACCCGCGGGGCTGGTCGTCGCCTCCGTCGCGGTCACCGACGGTCGCGCCGTCTCGGTCACCCTCGACAACGTGCCGGCCTTCACCGAGCGGCTGGACGAGACGATCGAGGTGCCCGGGGTCGGCACGGTTCCCTACTCCCTGGCGTTCGGCGGCAACTTCTACGCGATGGTGAATCTCGACGACGTCGGACTGCCTTTCGACCGGACGCGGCAGACCGACATCCTGAAGACCGGCCTGCGAATCATGGATGCCATCAACACACAGGCCCCGCCGTCCCACCCCGAGATCCAGGGCGTCGACTACTGCCACCACGTCGAGTTCATCGCCCCCGGGTCGACCGCGCAGCACTCGCGGCATGCGATGGCGATCCATCCCGGCTGGTTCGACCGCTCACCGTGCGGCACCGGGACGTCCGCACGAATGGCCGAGTTGTACACGCGCGGGCAGCTTCCGCTCCGGACCGACTTCGTCAACGAGTCGTTCATCGGTTCCACCTTCGTCGGACGACTCACCGGCACCACCGAGGTGGCGGGGATCCCGGCGGTCACCCCACAGATCACCGGGCGGGCCTGGGTCACCGGCACCGCGCAGTACCTGCTCGACCCGAACGACCCCTACCCCCGCGGTTTCGTCTTCTGACATCGAGGAACTCATGACCTGGCAAGACACCATCGCTGCCGCCGCTGCCGCGGCGCCGGGCTACGCGGCCACCGACCCCGGGGAACGCGCGCGTTTCCTGGTCGCCGCCGCCGAGGAACTGGAGGCCTGCGCGCCGGAGCTGGTAGGTCTCGGCATGGCCGAGACCGGGCTGGGCGAGGCCCGCCTGACCGGCGAACTGCGCCGCACGGCCTATCAACTGAGGCTGTTCGCGGAGGTCGTCGTCGAGGGTGCCTACCTCGACGTCAGGATCGACGAGGCGGATCCCGGGTTCGCCATCGGGCCGCGCCCCGATCTGCGCCGGATGAACGTGCCCGTGGGCCCGGTGCTGGTGTACGCGGCGTCGAACTTCCCGTTGGCCTTCTCGGTCGCCGGCGGCGATACCGCCGCCGCGCTCGCGGCCGGGTGCCCGGTCGTGGTCAAGGGACATTCGGGGCATCCCGGGCTCTCGGCGCGCACCGCCGAGGCACTCGTCACGGCCGCTCGACGCACCGGCATGCCCGACGGGGTCATCGGCCTCATCACGGGTCAGCAGGCGGGCATCGAAGCTCTCCAGGACGAACGGATCAAGGCCGCGAGCTTCACCGGTTCGACGAGGATCGGCGCGATGCTCGCCAGGACGGCGGCCGAGCGTCCCTCACCCATCCAGTTCTACGGCGAGCTCGGCAGCGTCAACCCCGTGGTCGTGACCCCCGCGGCCGTCGCGGAACGCGGCGCCGCGATCCTCGAGGGATTCGTCACGAGCGTCGCGGGTTCCGCGGGCCAGCTGTGCACCAAGCCGGGCTTCCTCTTCGTCCCTGACGCGGCGTCGACCGACGACGTGATCCGCGCGGCGGCGGACGTCGTCCCCGAACATCGCCTGCTCACCCGGGGCACCTCCGCGGGCTACGTCGATCGCCGCGGCGCGGTGCTGGCCGCCGGAGCCCACGTGATCGCCGACGGCGGCGTGCGAACCGACGAGGACGGGTTCGTCTGGGCACGCCCGACGCTGGTCGAGACGACCCTGTCCGAGCTGGTCGCGGCCGGTCCCGATGTGTTGGACGAGGTGTTCGGCCCGTTCAGCGTCCTCGTCCGCTACGACTCGCTCGCCGACGTCACCTCGGCACTGCCCGTCCTGTTCCCTGGGAACCTGACGGCGAGCATCCACCTCGCCGAGTCCGAGACACCCACGGTCGCGCCGCTGATCGAGGCGATGTCACGGATCGCCGGCCGCGTGCTGGTGAACGGCTGGCCGACCGGGGTCTCGGTGAGCCCGGCCATGCAGCACGGTGGGCCGTCCCCCGCCACGACCATCGACTCCACGTCGGTGGGCACCGCGGCGATAGGCCGGTTCCTGCGCGGGGTCTGCTACCAGAGCGTGCCCGCGAGCCTGCTCCCGCCGGCGGTTCGCGACGACAACCCATGGGGCGTGCCACAGCGGCGTTCCCCCGCCGGAGCCTCCACCTCGTGGGGCGAGCTCACCGGCCGGTACTGACGGCATCGACACACGACCGGGCCGCGGCGACCGCCACCTGCTAACCGCGGCTCACACGCACGACGGTCGTCGGTTCGAGCCCGGGCGCGGCCGAGGCCTCGTGGACCTCGGCGACCAGGCCGAGTTTCTTGAGCTTGGGGCGTGCTTGCTCCACCTCGTCGTGGGCCGACCCGCCTTTCAACGCGAGCAGGCAGCCGTCGGGGCCGAACAGGTCCTTCGTCCAGCCCACCAAGCGGTCGAGCGGCGCGACCGCCCTGGCCACCACGACGTCGAAGCGATCGTCCAGGTCTTCGGCCCGTCCCCGCACGACGCTCACCCGATCAGCCAGCCCCAGTTCCCCCACGACGTCGACGAGGAACGTGTACCGGCGGAGAAGCGGTTCGAGCAGGACGATTCGCAGGTCGGGCCGCAGGATCGCCAGCGGGATGCCCGGCAGTCCAGCGCCGCTGCCGACGTCCACGACACTGACCCCCTGAGGCACCATCGTGGCCAGCACCGCCGAGTTCAGGACGTGCCGTTCCCACAGCCGTTCGCCCTCCCTGGGGCCGAGCAGACCACACTCGATCCCCCGCGTCCCCAGGATCGCGACGTAGCGGGAGACCACATCCACTGAGGTGCCGAAGACCTCGGCACCGACGGCCGGAGCTTTCACTCAATCCGCTTTCCGGATCACCACACGCCGGTTCGGTTCCTCGCCCTCCGACTCACTGGTCAGGCCGGACGCGGCCACGATGTCGTGGACGATCTTGCGCTCGAAGGGGTTCATCGGGGTCAGCCGCGCGGGCTCCCCGGTCTGCTGCACCTCGAGGATCGCGTCGGTCGCCAGCCCCTGCAACTCGACACGACGCTTCTCACGGAAACCAGCCACGTCGAGCATGAGCCGGCTCCGTTTTCCGGTCTCGGTCATGACGGCGAGCCGGGCGAGCTCCTGCAGGGCCTCGAGCACCTCGCCGTCGCGGCCGACGAGGACGTCGCTGTCGGTGACGATCGACACGTGGGGACGATCCCCCTCGGTGTAGATGTCGATGTCGCCGTCCAGATCCGCGATCTCGAGAAGCTCCTCGAGGTAGTCCGCGGCGATGTCACCCTCGGTGTCGAGGGCGCTCGTCCCGGCCTGCTCGGGCGCGTTCTGCGCGTCCGGAGTCCGCTCGTCAGTGTCCATTGCATGTTCTCCTGGGTCATGGACGCGGGCCACGTCCAAAGTATGCACACCGCGGGCGCCCGTCACCGCTCGCGACGCGGCCGCCTCGGCCTTACTTGCCCTTCTTGCGGGACGCGCGCGACTCCCGCTGCACCTGCTGGCGCTGAACGACCGGTCGTTCGCTGCCGTTGGTGCGCACGGTCTGCCGGTTCACACCCTGGCGGGCGACCGCCGGCCGGCCGTTCTCGTCCACCTTCACGGGCGTTCGAGTCGCGCTCGACCCGGCGGGACGCTTGCGAGCCTTGTCGGCACGGGCCCTCTCGATCGCGTGCGGGTCCTTGCCCCTGGCAACCATCCGGTCCTCCCACTCGACGTAGGCGGGGGTGCCGGGCGTCGGGTAACTGCGGATGATGAAGTACTGCTGCGCGAGCGACCACAGGTTGCTCGCCATCCAGTAGACGAGCACGCCGATCGGCATCCCCAAGCCGCCGAACACGTACATCAGCGGCATCATGTACAGCATCATCTTCTGCTGCTGGCCCATCGGGCCCTCGAGAGCCGTCGGAGGCATGTTGCGCCGCATCATGTGCAACTGCTGGAAGAACAGCAGTACGGTCATCAGGATGATCAGCACCAGCGCGAGGATCTGGGTCGCTCCGAAACCGCTGGTCAGCGGGAGGAAGGTGCCCGACAACTGTGCCCCGAACGCGGTCGCGTGGCTCAGCGACTGAACCAGGTCGGGGTTGTTGATGAAGAAGGTGCCCTTCGCGGTCCCCCGGGCCGCGGCGTTCAGCACCTGGAACAGCGACCAGAAGATCGGCAACTGGATCAGCAGGGGAAGACAGCTCGCGGTCGGGCTCACGCCCTCGTCCTTGTAGAGCTTCATCGTCTCCTGGCCGAGACGCTCACGGTCGGCGCCGTACTTCTCCTGCAGGGCCGCGATCTTCGGCTGGAGTGCCTGCATCGCCCGGGAGGAGTTCAGCTGCTTGGCGTACAGCGGCATCATGACCAGCCTGATCGCGATCGTCAGCGTGACGATGGACAGGCTCCATGTGACCCCCGAGGCCGCGCCGAACAGCGGCGACCACAGCCGGTGGGCCAACACGATGATGCCCGACACAGCCCAGTACAGCGGCTGCATGATGGCGTTGCCGATATTGCCGAAGTCTTGCCAGATGTTGAGGAGCCAGAACGGATCCACTTCCATCAAGGGGTCACCTCACTGGTGTCATGCGCGGCCAGTACGGCCTGCCGCGTGGTCGAACGGTCGTCGTCCGGCCCGGCGTCCTCGCCATGCCGGAACCACTCGGGATCGGCGGCCATCGCTGCCGCCATCGCCGACCCGGGCACCGGGTCGAAACCTCCGTCGGCCCAGGGATGGCACCTCAGGATGCGCCGCACGGTCAGCCATGAGCCACGAACCGCACCGTGCAGCCTCAGCGCCTCCAGCCCGTAGGCCGAACAACTCGGATAGTACTTGCACACGTCGCCGTACAACGGCGAGATGACTGCCCGCCACGCCTTGACGAAACCGATCAGCAGGTACTTCACCGGCCCACCGCCAAGCGACCCAGACATGAGTGCCATGCCGCCGACAGATCGGCTGCCAGGCGTGTGGGCTCGGTCGCGGACGCGGGCAAGGCCCTGACGACCACGAGTGCCCCGTCGGCGGTGCCGGGCAACTCGGCCCGGACGAGGTGACGCAGCCTGCGCTTCACGCGGTTGCGGGTCACAGCGTTGCCTACCTTCTTCGAGACGATGAAACCCACCTGTGCCGGGGCCTTCGCCCCGTTCTCACCGGCTGTCACGCGAGCATGCACAACCACCGTCGGACGACCGCAGCGCACACCACCCCGGACAGCCTGATCGAAGGCAGCCGACGACCGCATCCGCGCAGAGGCAGGCAGCACGCTCAGGCCGACAGCTCCGCGCGGCCCTTGCGCCGACGGGCCGACAGAATGGCGCGGCCGGCGCGGGAGCTCATGCGGGCGCGGAAGCCGTGGGTGCGGGAACGCCGACGGTTGCTCGGCTGGTACGTGCGCTTGCTCAAGGGAGGACTCCGTCGCTTGTAGATGTGGCATGCTTCGGGTGGAAGCAGATCCGTGGGCCGTCGTCCACACGGGAAGTCGCAGCCGACCCGTGGCCCTGCACCGATCACGGACGCCTGCGCGTCGTCCAGCGCCTGCGGGCAACGGCTCATCAATAGTACTTCACGCCATTTGGTACAGCAAAAGTCCCGCTCGACAGGCCCGGAGGTCCCCGTCCAGTCGACACGCCGGACCGGGCTCGGAACCGACACGCCCATGTTGCGTCCCCGCAGCGGCGAGGTCTAGCGTCTACGGCTTGTACCCATGAGTTATCCACAGGCTGGTGAACCCCCAACACGCCGGTCTGTCCCCCTCACTCTGTGGACAAACGTGTGTAAAAGTGCCATGCGTCGTGGAAAACCCGGCCATGCTGGGATCTACGCATGCGATGAACCTCGCGAGCCGAAGAGAGTGAGTGACTGCGGTGTCTAACCATCCAGACCAGGCGAGCCCCGACGCTCTGGCACAGGCGTGGCGGCACGTGCTCTCGAGGGCCGACGCCGGTGGGCGTGCGTGGCTGAGGTCGAGTCATCCGCTGACCGTGCACGAGTCGACGGTCATGATCGCGGTCCCCAACGAGTTCACCCGCGAACGCATCGAGACCCGCCTGCGCAGCGACATCGAGTCGGTCCTCTCCGACTTCTTCCACAGATCCATGAGGCTCGCCATCACCATCGAGCCCGACCTCGAACTGAACAACCCTGAGTTGAGTCTGGGCCCGGCGGAGCAGCCGGCCGAGCCGGAGGTCGCCCCCACCGAACTGATCCGCCGTCCGGACGCTCCCGTGAGCCCGTTGCGTCCCGACGGCACGACGCCGGTGGTCCAGCCCCCGCAGGCACCCACACCGGGTGACAGGACGCTCGAGGACCGCCTCAACCCGAAGTACACGTTCGACAACTTCGTCATCGGCAGTTCCAACAGGTTCGCCCATGCCGCGGCGGTCGCGGTCGCCGAGGCCCCGGGCAAGGCCTACAACCCGCTGATGATCTACGGGGAGTCGGGGCTGGGCAAGACCCACCTGTTGCATGCCCTGGGCCACTACGTGCGCGACTACTACCAGAACGTCAAGGTCAAGTATGTGAGCACCGAAGAACTCACGAACGACTTCATCAACGCGATCTCCGAGAACCGGACGAACGAGTTCCGCCGTACGTATCGCGACGTGGACGTCCTGCTCATCGACGACATCCAGTTCCTGGAGTCGAAGATCCAGACGCAGGAGGAGTTCTTCCACACGTTCAACACGCTGCACAACGCCCAGAAACAGATCGTGATGACCTCTGATCGTCCGCCGAAGGCACTGGAGGCACTGGAGCCCCGTCTGCGCAGCCGGTTCGAGTGGGGCCTGATCACCGACATCCAGCCCCCCGACCTCGAGACGCGCATCGCGATCCTCAAGCGGAAGGCATCGGCCGAGCGACTGCTCGTCCCACCCGACGTGCTCGAGTTCATCGCCTCGCGCATCCAGAAGAACATCCGGGAGCTCGAGGGTGCGCTGCTGCGGGTGACGGCGTTCGCCTCGCTCAACAGGCAGGACGTCGACATGAGCCTGGCCGAGGTCGTTCTCAAGGACCTCATCCCCGTCGACGGCGAGGCCGAGGTCAACGTGACGATGATCATCTCGGAGACCGCGGCGTACTTCGGCATCGAGGTGGACGACCTCATCGGCACCTCCCGGACCCAGACGCTGGTCACGGCCCGCCAGATCGCCATGTATCTGTGCCGCGAGCTCACGGACCTCTCGCTGCCGAAGATCGGGCACGAGTTCGGCGGCAAGGACCACACCACGGTCATGCACGCCGACCGGAAGATCCGCCAGTTGATGCGCGAACGGCGCAGCGTCTACAACCAGGTCACCGAGCTCACCAACCGCATCAAGAACACCCGCGGCTGACACAACCACCATCCGATGGCTCGGACGCCCGACGGACGTCCGGGCTTTTTGCGTGCCTAAAATTCGCCGCAGACCCCGCCGGGACGATCCACAGCCCTGTGGACGAGCCGCCGCCGACCATGGGGACCGTCTGTGGACGACAGGCTCCCTTCTGTTGACGACACGCCGCCGGCCTTGGGACGACATGTGGGCAGGCATCCACACACCCGGGCCGATCCACAGGCGACCGGTCGGTTCCCACAGTCCGTCCACACGTCGTCCATACCACGAATCGCCGATTTCACAAGGGAATATCGTGGTCTTCAACAGGATCCACAGCAGTTACTACGACTACTGAGGAGACATACATCCAGATTCGTCGAAGTAGGACCTGGGGAAAGCTCGTCCCGGAATCCCTGAGCGACCCCGGCACCACGTTCAGGGTGTAACAGGGGGACAACACAGGTCTGGTACGACCACGGGGCACCTAGTTTGATTGAGGCGTATGACGTTCGGACGAACGACAACAGAAAGGGCCGCGATGTCGACCACCACTCCACCCGCTCCAGCACCCGACTCGACGATCTCCGCAGCGCACACTGAGCAGCTCACCAAGGTCTACGGCCGCGGGGACGCGCAGGTGGTCGCGCTGGACCAGGTGAGCGTCGACTTCCGCAAGGGGCAGTTCACCGCTGTCATGGGCCCGTCGGGTTCGGGCAAGTCCACCCTCATGCACTGCACCGCCGGTCTCGACTCCCCGACCGCGGGACGCGTCTTCATCGGCGACACGGAGATCGGGCGCCTCAACGACAACAACCTCACGCAGTTGCGGCGCGACCGCATCGGATTCATCTTCCAGGCGTTCAACCTCGTCCCCACTCTTACGGCGCGGGAGAACATCGAGCTGCCGCTGGCCATCGCCGGACGCAAGCCCGATCCGGAGTGGTTCGACACGATCATCCGCACGGTCGGACTGGTCGACAGGCTGGCCCACAAGCCGAACCAGCTCTCGGGCGGGCAGCAGCAGCGGGTCGCCTGCGCCCGGGCGTTGCTCAGCCGTCCCGAGATCATCTTCGCCGACGAGCCCACGGGCAACCTGGACTCGGCTTCCGGCACGGAGGTCCTGGGATTCCTGCGCCGCAGTGTCGACGAACTGGGCCAGACCATCGTGATGGTCACTCACGACCCGGTCGCCGCGAGCTATGCCGACCGCGCGCTGTTCCTCGCCGACGGGCGCATCGTCGACGAGATCGCGAACCCCACCCGCGACGCGGTCCTGCAGCAGATCGCGCGCCTCGACTCCCACACCCACCACGCCCAGCGCGCGGCCGGGAGTGAGGCCTGACATGTGGAAGGCCGCATGGAAATCGGTACTCGGTCATCCGGCGAGGTTCATCCTCAGCATCCTGGCCGTCGTCCTCGGTATCGCCTTCATGGTCGGGGCGCTCACGTTCACCGGGATGATCCAGCAGTCCTTCGACTCGATCACGCGTGGGACGATCGCTGACGTCGACATCTCGCCG
This sequence comes from Brooklawnia cerclae, assembly GCF_011758645.1. Taxonomy (NCBI): domain Bacteria; kingdom Bacillati; phylum Actinomycetota; class Actinomycetes; order Propionibacteriales; family Propionibacteriaceae; genus Brooklawnia; species Brooklawnia cerclae. The sequence goes on from NZ_JAAMOZ010000006.1 coordinate 19,468, forward strand.
GAGGGCACCTACGACACGGAGACGACGGTGGGCACCACGGCGCAGCCCGCGCCGTTGACGGAGGCAGATCTCGATGCCGTCCGCGCCGTCGACGGGGTCGAGTCGGCCGAGGGCGTCATCTCGACCATGGGCGTCTACCCCCTGGACGCCAGTGGGCACGTCACCACGACCGGCGGGGCTCCGAGCATCGGGTCCACGTGGTTGGACGCCCCCGCGTTCGGGCACCAGCCCGGTATCGTCCTGAAATCGGGCAGCGCACCTTCGGCGGACGACGAGGTCGCGATCGATCCGGTGACCTTCGACGGTCTGGGGCTGAGCCTCGGCGACGAGGTCGAGCTGGCCACCGAGCAGGGGATCATCACCAAGACGGTCGTCGGGACGGCCACCTGGGGCTCCGGGGGAACGATCGGTGCCCAGTACACGTTCTTCACGACCGCAGAGGCGCAGCGGCTGTTCCTGGACGGTCAGGACGGCTTCCAGCAGGGTTGGGTGACCGTCGACGAGGGAGCCGATCGCGCCGCGGTCGCCGAGGCCGTCGATGCCGTCCTGCCGGACGGATACGCAGCCACGGACGGTCAGGTGGTGGCCGACCAGGTCGCCGGGTACATCCAGACCGCCATGGGCTTCATCAACACCTTCCTCCTCGTCTTCGCGGGGATCGGGTTGGTCGTCGCCGTCTTCCTGATCGCGAACACCTTCTCGATCCTCGTGGCCCAGCGGGGGCGTGAGCTCGCACTCTTCCGGGCTCTGGGGGCGAGCAGGCGTCAGGTGGGACGATCGGTGCTCTTCGAGGCGTTCGTCATCGGGCTGGCCGGCTCGCTTCTCGGGATCGTGGTGGGTGCCCTGCTCGCGTGGGGTATCTCCGCGGCGATGAGTGCCTACGGGATGGACATGTCGGGCACCCGCCCGATTCCCAGCATCGCGGCGGTCGTCGCGGCCATGGTGGTCGGCGTCAGCGTCACGATGGTCTCCGCCTGGCTGCCAAGCCGGCGGGCGGGCCGCATTCCCCCGGTCGCGGCGATGACGGGCCAGCTGCAGCAGCAGACCACACGGTTCGGCAAGGCCGAGGTGGTCGCGGTCGTCCTCACGGTGATCGGGCTGGGTGCGATCGTCGTCGGCACCGAGGTGCTGGAGGAGAACCAGGCCTACGTCGTCGGCGTGGGGGCCGTGCTCATGCTCGTCGGGGTCGCAGGCCTCGCGCCCCTGATCGGACGCCCCCTGACGTGGCTGCTGGGACGCCTGTTCCGCGTCCTGTTCCATCAGACCGGGAAGCTGGCCGACCTGAACACCGTCCGGCAGCCCCGCCGCACGGCGGCGACGGCGTCGGCCCTGATGATCGGGCTGGCGCTGGTCACCGCGCTGTCGGTGCTCGGCTCCTCGGCGTCCGAGTCGATGGAACGCGTCGTCCGTGACGGCGTGCGCTCCGACTTCCAGATCTCGTCGGTGGGTTACGACGGCATCCCGAGCAAGGTCGCCGATCTTGCGGCCGATGTGCCGGGTGTGAGCCATGTGACAGTGGTCCGGGAGGGGTACACCCAGACCGAGGACGGCGGCTATGTGTCGATCCTGGGGTACGCGCCCGAGGACTTCAATCGGCTGGCCGCGCAAGAGATCGTGGACGGCCGCATGTTCACCACGGCAGTCGACGAGGCGATCATCACCCAGGACATGGCCGACGAGGACTCCCTGGGCGTCGGGGACTCCCTGGAGATACCGAACCTCGCCACCGGCCAGTCCGTGACGTTCGACATCGTCGGTGTCTTCTCCACCCCGGACGGAATCGGGTTCGGGAGCATCAACACCAACGTCCAGACCATGGAGAGTCTCGGCATGGCCGACACCATCTCGGACATGGCGATCGAGATGGACCCCGGTGCCGATCGAGCCACGGTTCACGAAGGCCTGGACGACGCCGTCGCCGAGTTCCCGACCGTGACGGTGCTCGACAAGGAGGAATACGTCGACCAGCAGACGGCGCAGATCGACTCCATGCTGAACATGGTCTACGCCCTGCTCGCCCTGGCCATCGTCATCGCGGTGCTCGGCATCATCAACACGCTGGTGCTGTCGACCATCGAGCGGACCCGGGAGCTCGGCCTGTTGCGCGCGGTCGGCATGAAGCGAGGCCAGATCCGGTTGATGGTGACACTCGAGTCGGTCTCGATAGCCGTGCTCGGTGCCACACTCGGCATGATCCTCGGGCTGATCTTCGGCACGGCTCTGCAGCGGGTGTTGGCGGATTCCGGTCTGACTTCCCTGGTCATACCGATGTCACGATTGGTGGCGTTCCTGGCGGCTTCCGTCGTGGTCGGCATCCTCGCGGCAGTGTGGCCGGCCCAACGCGCGGCCGGTCTGAAGATCCTGGACGCCATAGCCCACGAATGATCACTGGCCGGTGGCGTCGGGGCGTTGCTGGCCTCGCGCCACTGGCTTGTGGATATGATGCGCTCAGGACTGTAGGGTCCGGCCCGTGCGGTCGGTTCGTCGCGATGTCAGTGCCAGAGCCATGATGTGCTGACAAGGTGACGGAGCCGTGGTGGGTCGGCCCAGCACCTGGGACGACGTGAGGAATGCACCGTGAAGATTCGCATGGAACGCGATGTGATGGCCGAAGCCGTGGCCTGGGCGGCCCGCAGCCTACCGAGCCGACCCAGCGTCCCGATTCTGGCCGGCCTGCTGATCAGGGCCGACGCCGGAGGCGTGACGATGAGCAGCTTCGACTACGAGACCAGCGCCCAGGTCTCCGTGCAGGCGCAGGTCATCGACGAGGGCGAGGCCCTGGTGTCGGGGCGGCTGCTCGCCGAGATCGCGCGCAGTCTGCCGAACCGTCCCGTCGACCTCACCAGCGACTCGACCCGCGCCGAGCTCGTCTGTGGTTCGGCACGGTTCACGTTGCAGATGCTGCCGGTCGCCGATTACCCGACCCTGCCCGACATGCCCCAGTCGACCGGGCAGGTGGGCTCCGAGGAATTCTCCCTGGCGGTCAACCAGGTCGTGGTCGCGGCCGGACGCGACGAGTTGCTGCCCGTCTTCACAGGCGTCCGGTTGGAGATCGACGGCGAGACCCTCTCGCTGCTGGCCACCGACCGCTACCGCATGGCCCTCAAGGAACTGCCGTGGCGTCCGGCCGAGAACAACGCGGCCGGCGCGGCGTTGGTGCCGGCCCGCGTCCTGTCGGAGGCGGCGCGGTCGATGGCTGCGGGCGAGACCGTGACCCTGGCCCTGTCGAACACCGATACCAGTGAGGGTCTCATCGGCCTCGAGGGTGAGGGGCCCGGTGGGGTCCGACAACTGACCACTCGCCTGCTCAGCGGGGAGTTCCCGCGGGTACGGCATCTCATGGACATCAAGGCGACGGTCGTCGTGCGCTGCAAGACCGAGGACATCGTCGCGTCGGTGAAGCGCGTCGCGCTGGTCGCCGAGCGCAACACGCCGCTGCGCATGCTCATCCAGGACGATCAGATCGCGCTGGAGGCGGCCACCGGCGACCAGGCGCAGGCGTCCGAGGCCGTGGCGGCCGAGGTCGAGAACGTGGCCGGTGGCGAGCTGGCGTTGACAGCGGCGGGGTTCAACCCGCACTACCTGTCGGACGCGCTCGCGGCGGTCGACGCTCCTTATGTGCACTTCTCCTTCACCGCCGCGGGCAAGCCCTGTCTGGTTCAGGGCCTGGCCGAGATCGACGGTGACCCGATCAGCGACTACAAGCACGTCATCATGCTGATGAGGCTGCCCAACTGAGCCCTGATCCACCGTTTCAAACTAACGAGACAGGATCATAATGCGTCGTCACATTGTTACAGGTGCGGCTCTCCTCGGTTGCGTGGGCCTGACCTTGAGCGTATCCAGCTGTTCGCAATCCGGAGAGAGTGTGGCATATTAGGGTTCCTGGCGCACAATCAACCAGCCCGGGATCGGTAACGTTAAAGTTCTCAATGTGCCCGACGTGCGACAGTCCACCGACTACACGTGCGGGGTTGCGTCTCTGCAGGCGGTCCTATTCTACTACGGCTTGGAATATCGCGAAGGTACACTCGCCAGCTATGCCGAATCCGATCCTGATTTGGGCACATCGCCCGAAGGAATAGAAAAAGCCGTTATGAAGGTCAACAACGAGAAGAACACCTCTCTGTCTGTCGAGGTGAAGAACAATGAAACCCTCACTGACCTTGAGAGTCACATTGACCAGACCGAGCCCGTCATCGTTGACATTCAGGCGTGGAGGGATGCAACGAATACCGCCCAATGGGAGGACGACGCCGACGACGGGCACTATGTCGTGGCAATTGGGTACGACAACGAGAACATCTACTTCGAGGATCCCGCTTTGTTGGCATCCATCGGACGCATCCCTCGTGATGAATTCGTCAGCCGGTGGCATGACGCCTCAGCTTCCTCGGAATACAACCACCTCGCTATCATCGTGACCGGCGGAACCTCTTCATCCCCCTCCCCAATCGTTTCTTTGCAGTGACTTCCCGGCATGGTCGGTCCGACGCGTTGACAAGTTTGCGGTTGGCAGTGTCGAGAGCATTCGGATCGGGAACGCTAGCAGGATCTTCATCGAACCTGAACAATTTGATGCCCGCCTGCCCGCCTGCCCGGCGGTCGCGAAGATGTCGTCATCTCCGATCCGCTCAGACACCTGCCGACACAGTGCGGCGGAGGGATCGACAGTCGCTCGGAGGCGCCGTCTCCCGGCCCCGTCGGTAGGCTGGCGCCATGTTCGTCACCCGCCTGGAGCTGCACCAGTTCCGCAACTACTCGGCGGTCGACATTGCGCTCGAACCGGGCGTGACGATCTTCCAGGGGGCGAACGGGCAGGGCAAGACCAACCTCGTCGAGGCCGTCGAGTACATCTCCACGCTCGGTTCGCATCGGGTGGCCTCCGATGCGCCGCTCGTGCAGGTCGGGACGCAGCAGGCCGTCGTCCGTGCCGAGATCATGGCCGGGGCGCACGACCCGCGTCGGCTGCTGCTGGAACTGGAGATCAATCCGGGGCGCGCCAACCGTGCGCGGATCAACCGCGGTGTCCTGCCACGCACCCACGACCTGCTGGGAGCCCTTCGTACCGTCGTGTTCTCGCCGGAGGATCTTTCGGTCGTCAAGGGCGACCCGATGGCTCGCCGCACGTTCCTCGACGAGCTGGTGATCAGCCGATGGCCGCGCATGCTCGGCGTCAAACAGGACTACGACAAGGTGCTGAAGCAGCGCAACGCGTTGCTGAAGTCGCTCGTCGGGAGTCGTCCGGGCACCGACGACCTGTTCACCCTCGAGGTCTGGGACGCGCAGCTGGTCGCGTTCGGGTCAGAATTGCTCGCGGCCCGGCTCGACACACTCACCGATCTTCGCGAGCCGGCGCGCGAGGCGTACGCGGCCATCGCACCGGTCAACAATCGCGCCGACGCGTCCTACCGCTCGTCCTTCCCCCTGCCGGACGACGCCGGCGAGCTGGGGGAGGCATTCACCTCCGCGCTCGGTGACCGCAGGCGTGAGGAGCTCGCCCGTGGGCTCACGCTGGTCGGCCCTCACCGCGACGACGTCGAGCTCACGATCGGCGACCTACCCGCCCGGGGCTACGCGAGCCACGGGGAATCATGGTCGCTGGCTCTCGCGTTGCGGCTCGGCGCCTTCGAGCTGTTGCACGCCGACGGGATCGAGGCCGTGCTCATCCTGGACGACGTGTTCGCCGAGTTGGACGCCACCCGCCGCGATCGTCTCGCCCAGGCCGTGGCACGGGCCGAGCAGGTGCTGGTGACCGCCGCCGTGCCCACCGACGTGCCGGCCGAGCTCTCGGGGGCACGCTTCGTCGTCCATGCCGGGACGATCAGTTCCGAACAGGGGGACGCGGCATGACCGGGCGGGGGCCGGAACCCGCCCCCGGCTTCGAAGAGGGCGTACCACGGGAAAGCGCAGCCCCCCGGGAGCCATCGGACGGGGTCGAGGCCGAACAGTTCCCGCCGATCGTCGAACCGTCCGATCACGATCCCCTCGGACTCGATGTGGCCACTCGTATCGCCCACGACGTCGCGGGCATCCTGCCCGCCCCGCGCGGCGTCCGCCCACGGCGCAGGCGCCGAAGTTGGGACGACACCGAGCAGCGTTCGGGGTCGGGACCCGACAGCCGCGACCCGCAGCCCCTGGGCAGGGCGTTCGGCAGGCTCGTCGAACGCAAGGGCTGGCAGACACAGCTCGGCCTGCGTCAGCTGCTCACCGCGTGGTCGACGCTGGTCGGCCCAACGATCGCCGAACACACCCAGCCCGAGGCGTTCAGGGACGGCGTGCTGCTCGTCCGTGCCGAGTCGACGGCCTGGGCAACGGCCCTGCGGCACATGGCTCCTCAACTGCTCGCCAAGCTCAACCACGAGCTGGGTGACGGGTCGGTGACCCGTGTCGAGGTGCACGGGCCGGCCGCCCCGAGCTGGAAACACGGCCGCCTGTCGGTGCGGGACGGTCGCGGGCCGCGCGACACCTACGGGTGATCGACAAGGCGGCGGATGGGCACCGTGCGTCCCTGACCCCGCCACCGGCCACAATTGCTGCATGGCAGCCACGAACACGGGTGCTCGCCGCACCCGCCCGGTCGCCGGGCTCGCGTGTGCCGTGGCCGCCATGTCCCTGCTGAGTGCGTGCGGTCTCGAGGCCAGCCCGGGGGCGATCGGCGAGGTGGTCCCGTCGGTGGATGCCTCGGCGCCCAACATCATCCGTCCGGGCGCGAGTTCGACCCCGGCGAGCGGCGACGAGGGATGGCAGGCGGTCGAACTGGGCAGCCACGTGGTCGCGTGGGTGCCCACCACGGATGGCTGGGCCCTCACCGGTCAGGGCACGTCACCGGCAGGTGGGCCGTACCTGAGGCTCGAGAACACCGCGGCCTCGGTGCACATGGTGGTGCAGTCGCTCACCGTCGTCCCCGGTGTCGGCGCCGCGGCGTTGTGCGCCTCGGCACTGCAGGAAGCCCTCACACAGGCGGGAAGCCCCGCTTCCGTCGAACCCATACCTGTCGGTGACCCGGCCCTGGAGGCGCAACTCGTGGAGGCGTTCACCTGCCGGGCCGAGCCGGTCGACAGCTCGGACGGTCCGCAGCGCTACCGGCTCGACGTCGTCGTCCGCACAACCGACGGCATCACCTACACCCAGCTCGTCCGGGTGGGGACCTCTCACCTGTCCGAGGAGACGACGCTCACCGCCCTCGACATGGCCGAGCAGATGCTGGCGCGCACGGTCGCCGGGCTCGAGCAGCGGTGACCGGGCCCTCATGATGGTGGCGTCCTGATGTACGGCGCATACGGCTGGTGGCGGTACACCACCGTGCTGATCGGCCAGACCTGGCACACGTGGCGGGTCGCCGTCCCCCAGATCCTCGCCGCGTGGGTCGGTGGATGGCTGCTCTACCAGGTGGCCCTGGTCGTCACCGGCCCGCTGCAGGAGAGCCATCCCTGGCTGTCGGTGATGATCTTCAGTTCGGGCCTGGTCGCGCACCTGGCCGGGATCATCGTTGGCATCCGGGTCGCCGGTGAACCGGCCGGTCTGTGGGAGCGGCTCCCACCGGCTGCCGCACGTATCGGCCGTGACGAACCGCTGCTCCGCGTCGTCAGTGTCTCGTTGCTGCCCTTTGTCGGGGTCTACTCGGTGTTCGGCGGCATCGACTCGGCGACCTACGACCTGTTCATCTACGGGGCGCTCCACAGCTCCGCCTTGCTCGATCCGCAGGCGGCCACGGGAATCCTCGAGCCGGACACCCCACAGGAGCGGCTCGTGATGGGCGGGGTGCTGATCATCGCCTTCCTGGCCAGGCGGGGGTTGGAGACCCTCGCGGATCGCACTGGGCGGGCCGTCTTCGGGATCGTCGGGGCCCTGGTCGAGGGTTTCTTCTCGGTCACGCTGGTGTTCGGCGGGTCCGTCATCATCGGCGATCTCGGTGACTGGCTTCGCGCCCGGGAGTTCTACGGCTGGATCATGACCGCCGGGGCGGCGATCATGGCGTGGCTGGCGTCCTGGCATCTGGCGGTGCCGCGGATCATCGCGTCGGCGTGGGAGTTCTTCAGCGGGTCGGTGTGGCCCCTGGTGATGGACGGCATCATGGCCCCCTTGCTGTGGCTGGCGGTGGCGGGCCTGGTGTTCGGCACGTACACGCTGTCGGTCGCAGACCTGTGGGAGCAGGGACGCGAGCGGGGGTCCGCCGGGCCACAGGTGCGCGTGAGTACCGGGCCGCTGGCGCGTATGAACCGACGGATCACGGCCCTGGAGAGCCGTGGCCTGCACGCCAGCGAGGGCAGCCGGGCGGTGGTCCTGGAGTTCTTCGAGGTGTTCGTGGGCGATCTCGAGGACCGCATCGTCCCCTTCGTCCAGTCGCTCCGGCATGTGCTGCGCGTGGGACTGCCGTTCCTCGGTTCCTACGTCGTGCTCTACGCCGTCGCGCAGGCGATCCAGCCGGCGACGCTGATGCTGGCTCGCGCGGTGATCGGCGGACAGCAGTTCAACGTCTGGTTCCGGATCATGCCGCCGGTCGACCTGGTGGGCGGCATGATCGGTGAACCCGTCCGGCTGTGCCTGCTGGCGGTGGCCATGACCTGGACGCTGCGTGCGAACGCCGAACGGGATGAGGACGAGACCCGCATCGCCGCGAACTCCCCCGGCGCGATCCGTGCCGTCGTTCCCGCGGGCGGGGGACGACGGGTGCGCCGCCTCCTGCCGACCGTCGTCCTGACCGCGGTGAGCCTCCTCGTGTCCGGCGGAATCAGCCAGTTCACCGCGTCCTCGTCCGACGAGGACCTGATTCCGGTCGTCTCCGGAGGGGTCGGCGCGATCGCCAAGGGTCAGGACGTGTGGATCGCCGCCGTCCATGGGGGTCGGAGTCTTGTGCGCAACGGCACGGCGCAGCCGAGCATGGTCTCGTCCGACGTGTTCGTCGCGATCGATCTCCAGACCCAGAGCCGGGATCGCTCGGTGAACTCGATCACCTGCTCGTTGTGGGCGCCCGAGGGCGGCGGAAGTGCGGTGGATGCGGTGCTCAACGACGGCGTCCTGACCCCGCAGGTGGGGTTCCGCACCACCCAGACCCTCGTCTTCGAGCGGTCCGCCGACGGGCTGGCTGGCCTGCATCTGCGCTGCAAGCCCCGAAGCTTCTACCTGGCCTACGAGCCCGTTCTCGACTTCGATCTCGGCCTCGACGAAGCACGGGCGGCCGAATTGGCCGCCGCCGGCGGCATCATCCAGGTGATCGATCAGGAGACGGAGGTGATCGCGTGAGCATGCCGGTGGCCACAGCCGTGCCGCGGGCGCGGCGGACGACGCCGCCCCCGGGAGCAGGGGTGTGGTGGGTACCGGCCTGCCTGGTGGTCGCGCTGGCCGTCGCCTTCTGCCTGTTCACCGCCCGCGACCTGTTCCCGATGCGCTATGTGACCCAGCGTCCCGGGGCGACGTGGACCGACCGTTACGGCATCTCGTACACGGTGCTGGCCCGGGAGCAACTCGACGAGGTTCCGGGAATCGGCACCGCGCCGGTTCCCGCCGACGAGGGGGCGGTGTTCCTGCGCTACACGGTGCAGGTCGACGGCTACGTCTACCTGGAGGGCGAATCCGGGGCCACGGTCTGCTTGTTCTCCCTCGTCGATGCCGATCACCTCACCTGGGAGCGATCGAGCGACGTGTACGACGAGCTTCGTCCCGGCACCTGCCGGACGGACGACTCCGACGACGGCGAATCGGCGCCCAGTCAGCAGGTCTACCCGGTGTTCGAGGTGCCCGAGTCGATGGTCGGCGGCCTGGTCGGGCTCCTGCCGACGAACGCCGAGCGGTTCGGTGCACCACTGCTCAGCGAGCCCGACTGAGCCCGAACGACCACCTCCCGCGGGATGGAATCACCTCTCGGCGGTTCAGGGCCGCTCGGTCAGGTGCTCCACCGGAAGGTGGACGCGTACGCCGTCGTGGCTCGGGTTCCAGGTGCGGGAGACGTCCTCGCCGTTCTTGACGTTGTTCTCCTCGGTCCACTCCAGGATCGCCAGGACCACCGTGACCTCGTCCGGGACGACCGTTCCCGCGGGCATGTCGAAGCGCAGCACGCACGGCATCGGCTGCAGGCCGGGGGCGAGCACCTCTCGCACCGCGGTGGTCACGATGGTGTGCACGCCGAACTGCAGCCGGACGCCTTCGCTGATCGCCAGGCCGCTCGCCGTGGACACTCCGGCGAGCGCTCCCCCGTTGGTGAGGGCGTATTCCACCCCGGACGAGGTCGTGTCCAGCGTCGAGACGCATGTCGCCCGTACCTCTATCGCGGGGGAGCCGTAGTCGTCGAAGGTGACGGCCTCGTCGAGTGTGACGTCCATCGGCCCGAGGGAGAGCACCTCGCCCACCGCCCTGTCCGCGTATGTCTGCCTTTGCTCGAAGCCCCCCACGATGTAGACGGTCGCGATCGCCAGGACGAGCACGACAGCTCCGACGACGAGTGCCTTGACGGCGGTCGGCACGCGGCGCCGGACGCGCTGGGGGGTGGTGGTTGCCGGCGCCCAGCCCTGCGGCGGAGCCCACTGCGCCGGGGGCCGGGGATCGACGGGCGGCGCCCAGCTCTGGGGCGCTTCCCACGCGCGTCGTGGGACCCCGGCAGGGCCGGATTCACCGGCGGCGTGCGCGGTGCCGTCGAACGACCGGTGGGATCCGGCATGACTCATGGCGCAATCCTAGGGACGCACCCGGTCACCCATCCCTCGCCGGCACGCCAGGGCGGCTCACAGGCCGCTCGGCGCCCCCCGCCCGAGTATGGGACCAACGCGAGGGCTTCCGAAGGCGCGGAAGGTACCGTCTGGGGCCGTCCAGGGGCATTCATGGGGACGAACGGCCACGCGATCAGGGGGTAATGCCACTCCTGATGGTAGTATTGGGGACTTGGGACAGGTCCTCTCGTGGGCTTGTCGGGGCCCCCGCCCTGGCGGGTCCGTGGGATGAAGGAGCAAACTCTCGGTGAGTGATCTGGCCACCCAGACCGATCAGGCGCGGGATCCTGACGACGAGCCTATCGGGGACGCCGACTCCGGCGCCACAGACGACCTTGACATCGAGTTCTCGGACGACGCGGAGGACTTGCGCGCCGAGGGCGAATACGACGCTTCGCAGATCCAGGTGCTGGAGGGCCTGGAGGCTGTGCGCAAGCGACCCGGCATGTACATCGGATCGACCGGCGAACGCGGGCTCCATCATCTCGTCTACGAGATCGTGGACAACGCTGTCGACGAGGCGCTGGCCGGCTACTGCGACGAGATCAAGGTCGAGCTTCTCGACGGCGGCGGATGCCGGGTGGTCGACAACGGCCGCGGCATCCCGGTGGCGGAGCACCCGACCGAGCACATCTCGACGCTGCAGCTCGTGCTGACCGTGCTCCACGCCGGCGGCAAGTTCGGCAACGGCGGCTACAAGGTGTCCGGAGGCCTGCACGGCGTCGGCAGCTCGGTGGTGAACGCGTTGTCGTCCCGCATGATCGCCGACATCCGTCGTGACGGATCCCATTGGCGGCAGACCTACACCCTGGGCACCCCCGACGGGCCGGTCGAGCAGCTGGAGGACACCGAGGAGACCGGGACGACCATCACGTTCTTCCCGTCGTCCGAGATCTTCGAGACCACCAACTTCAACTACGAGACCCTGGCCACACGTTTCCGCGAGATGGCGTTCCTCAACAAGGGCCTGCGCATCGAGATCGTCGACCTGCGCAAGGACCACGTCGACGAGGAGGGCACCAGCATCGGTGACTCGTTCCTCTACGAGAACGGGCTCGTCGACTTCGTGAAGTACCTCAACGGCAGCCGCGAGGTGCTGACCAGCATCATCGACGTGGAGGCCCACTCGGTCGACCTCGGCATGGGCGTGGAGCTGGCCGTTCAGTGGAACACCAGCTACGGCACCTCGCTGCACACCTTCGCCAACACGATCAACACCCACGAGGGCGGCACGCACGAGGAGGGCTTCCGAGCGGCGCTCACCACCACGATCAACAAGTGGGGCGAGACGTGGGGCCTCATCCGCAAGCGCGAGGACCGCGTCGGCAACGAGGACATCCGCGAGGGCCTGACCGCGATCCTGTCCATCAAGATCGCCGAGCCGCAGTTCGAGGGTCAGACGAAGACGAAGCTGGGCAACACCGAGGCGCGTGGGTTCGTCCAGAAGGTCGTCAACGATCGGCTGGGTGACTGGATGGAGCGGAATCCGGCCGAGGGCAAGGACATCGTCCGCAAGGCCATCTCCGCCGCGTCGGCCCGGATCGCCGCGCGCAAGGCCCGTGAGGCGGCCCGCAACCGCAAGGGGCTGCTCGGTGGTGGAGGCCTGCCCGGCAAGCTCGCGGACTGCTCGTCCACGAACCCCGAGGAGTGCGAGGTCTTCATCGTCGAGGGTGACTCGGCCGGTGGCTCGGCCAAGGGCGGACGCAACCCTCGCGTGCAGGCGATCCTGCCGCTGCGCGGGAAGATCCTGAACGTCGAGAAGGCGCGCATCGATCGCATCTGGGCCAACAAGGAGGTCGAGGCGATCATCAACGCGCTGGGCACCGGCGTCCATGACGACTTCGACATCAACAAGCTCCGCTACCACAAGATCGTCCTCATGGCGGACGCCGACGTCGACGGCAGTCACATCCGCACGCTGCTGCTGACGCTGCTGTTCCGCTTCATGAAGCCCCTGATCGACGAAGGTCACGTGTACCTCGCCCAGCCGCCGCTGTTCCGCATCCGGTGGACGAACGCCCCGCACGAGCTCGCCTACACCGACGCCGAGCGCGATGCCCTGCGCGACCAGGGCGTGGCGTCCGGCAAGAAACTCCCGCAGGTCAACCCGATCCAGCGCTACAAGGGTCTGGGCGAGATGAACGCCGAAGATCTGTGGGAGACGACCATGGATCCTGACGGCCGCATCCTGCTGCAGGTGACACTCGACGACGCCGCGCGCGCCGACCAGATGTTCTCGATCCTGATGGGCGAGGACGTCGAGGAGCGCCGCCATTTCATCCAGCGCAACGCCAAGGACGTCCGCTTCCTCGACATCTGACCCGGCGCAGGCCACCAGTCGCGACGAACGTCCAGAAGGAATGAGTAGATGACCGACATCCCACAGGGCCCCGGCGATTCCGGGCAGCCGGGCGAGCGTCCCGGTGACGACTCCACCAACCTGCCGGACGACATCCTGGGTGGTCAGGGCACCCAGCGTCCCAGGGGCAACCCGGCCGGCCAGGAAGACGCCTCCGGGGCGGACGTCATCGCCGAGCCCCGCAAGGGCATAGTCGAGCAGGTCGACCTCCAGTCCGAGGTGCAGTCGAGCTATCTCGAATACGCGATGAGCGTCATCGTCGGACGCGCGTTGCCCGATGTGCGTGACGGCCTCAAGCCGGTGCACCGGCGCGTCATCTACGCCATGTACGACGGCGGCTACCGCCCCGACCGCGGGTGGAACAAGTGCTCCCGCGTGGTCGGCGAGGTCATGGGTCTGTATCACCCCCACGGCGACTCGGCGATCTACGACACCCTGGTGCGCCTGGCGCAGCCGTGGGTGATGCGGGCACCGCTGGTGGCCGGTCAGGGCAACTTCGGCTCGGCGGGCAACGACCCGGCGGCGGCCATGCGGTACACCGAGTGCCGGATGGCACCGCTGGCCATGGAGATGGTCCGCGACATCGAGCAGAACACCGTCAACTTCCAGCCGAACTACGACAACCGCGAGACCGAGCCGGTCGTCCTGCCCGCACGCTTCCCGAACCTGCTGGTCAACGGCTCGTCCGGCATCGCGGTCGGCATGGCCACCAACATCCCGACACACAACCTGCGCGAGGTGAACGACGCCGTCCAGTGGGCGTTGCAGAACCCCGAGGCGTCCCAGGAGGAATTGCTCGACGCCTGCATGGCGCGCATCAAGGGACCGGACTTCCCCACCGGCGCGCTGATCGTCGGACGCCGGGGCATCGAGGACGCCTACCGCACCGGTCGCGGCTCGGTCACCATGCGCGCGGTGATCAACGTCGAGGAGGAGAAGAACGGCCGCACCTCGCTGGTCGTCACCGAGCTGCCCTACATGTGCAACCCGGACAACCTCGCGCAGAAGATCGCCGACCTGGTGAACTCAGGACGCCTCACGGGCATCGCCGACATCCGGGACGACACCTCGGCCCGCACCGGGCAGCGGCTGGTCATCGTCCTGAAGCGGGACGCGCAGCCGCGCGTGGTGATGAACAACCTGTACAAGCACACCCAGCTGCAGGACACCTTCGGCTGCAACATGCTGGCGCTGGTGGAGGACGTGCCGCGCACATTGCGGCTCGACCAGTTCGTGAAGTACTGGGTCGACCATCAACTCGACGTCATCCGCAGGCGCACGCAGTACCGGTTGGACGAGGCCGAGAAGCAGGCCCACATCTATCGCGGCCTGGTCAAGGCGCTCGACATGCTCGACGAGGTGATCGCGCTCATCCGGGCGTCTCGCGATGTCGACGTGGCCCGCGAGGGCCTCAAGGAACTGCTCGACGTGGACGACGTGCAGGCCACGTACATCCTCGACACCCAGTTGCGCCGCCTGGCGGCCATGGAACGCCAGAAGATCATCGACCGGCTGGCTGAGTTGGAACGGATCATCGCCGACCTCAAGGACATCCTGGCCAACGAGTCGCGGCGGCGTCAGATCGTCTCGACCGAACTGCAGGAGATCGTCGACCGCTACGGCGACGACCGGCGCACGCAGATCATCTCGGGCGAGGGTGACATGAGCGACGAGGACCTCATCCCCGACGAGGAGGTCGTCGTCACCCTGACTCGTGGCGGGTACATCAAGCGCACCGGGATCGACCAGTACCGGGTGCAGCGCCGCGGCGGCAGGGGTGTCCGCGGCACCACCCTGCGGGCCGAGGACGAGGTGGCCGACGTGTTCACCGCCATGAGCCACGACTGGGTGGTCTTCTTCACCACGATGGGGCGTGCCTACCGGGCGAAGGTGTGGCAGCTTCCCGAGGCGGGCCGGGATGCCCGCGGGGGCCACGTCGCCGGGCTGCTGAGTTTCCTGCCCGACGAACAGATCGCCCAGGACATCGTCCTGCGCAGTTATGAGGACGCCGAATACCTGGTGCTGGCCACCCGAAAGGGACTGATCAAGAAGACGGCGCTGTCGTCCTACGACTCGCCGCGGGCCGCCGGGCTCATCGCGGTCAACTTCCGCGACGAGGACGACGAACTGATCGGTGCGGCGCTGGTGAACTCGTCCGACGACCTGCTGCTGATCAGCCGCAAGGGGCAGGGCATCCGTTTCCACGCCGACGACGAGCAGGTGCGCCCGATGGGCCGGACGACCTCGGGGGTCACGGGCATGCGGTTCCGCGAGGACGACGAGCTGCTCAGCATGGCGGTCATCCCGGCCGACGTGGACGATCAGAGCCAGTTCGTGTTCACGGTGACCGACGAGGGTTACGCCAAGCGCACGCCGGTCAGCGATTTCAAGGTGCAGGGCCGGGGTGGCCTGGGCGTCCGTGCGATGAGGCTGAACAACGAGCGGGGCGCTCTCATCTCCGCTCTCGTCGTGAACGATGACGACGAGGTGATCTCCATCAAGAGCTCGGGACAGGTGATTCGCAGCGCCGTGGCGGATGTGTCGCCGACCGGGCGTGACACCATGGGTGTGAAGTTCGTGGGTATCCGTGGGGACGATCAGGTGGTCGCCGTGACCGTGAACCCCGAGCGTCAGGCCGTTGACCTGGAGGACGGGGACGAGCCGGACGACGGGGAGCAGGCGCCGACCGAGGAAGAGTTCGCTGCGGACGATGCAACGGCAGCCACTACTCTTGAACTCGACCCGACCGCTGACCCGGAGGCGACCGATGAGTGACCAGGAACGCAGTATCTCCACGATGGTGCAGCGACGGACCGTGCCCGGTGGGCCCGGAGGTGCGTCAACCGTAGCCAGGCCGCGTGATCGGCAGGCCGCGGCACAGATTCCGGGAGCGGGCGTCGGGACGCCCCGTCCGCGTACCGGCAGGGTGAAGGTGAGCGGGGGGCAGCTTCGTCCCGCCAGGAAGGCGCGGCTGCGCATCGCACGGCTCGATCCGTGGTCGGTCATGAAGACCGCGCTGATGTTCTCGGTGGCCGCAGCCATCATCCTGTTCGTCGCGGTGGCTCTGTTGTGGACGGTCGTCGAGGGGTCCGGTGCTCTCGACCAGCTGCAGGAGACACTGAACGCGCTGTTCGGCAACCCCGACGGGTCGGGGCGTGTGGAGGTGAGCGCCTACATCGACCGGTGGCGTGTGCTCGGCTTCACGGCGATCGTCTGCGGCATCAACGTGATTCTGCTCACCGCTCTGGCGACGCTCGGCTCGTTCCTCTACAACCTGTCCAGCTCGGTGCTCGGTGGCCTCGAGGTGACCTTGGCGGAGGACTGATCGTCCCATCCGGAACGCAGGAACGCGGCCACTCCCCGATCCGGGGAGGGCCGCGTTCTTATGTGTGGGAGCGGGTCCGCTCAGCGAGTCACTTGAGGAACTCGAGGCGCCACGGGTAGCGGTAGTTCTCGCCGTTGGCGGTCTTCACCGCGGCGAGGATGCCCATGACGATCGAGCAGATGACGGCGGCGATCACGAGGACGACGCCGACGGGGATCAGGATGATGGTGAGGCACAGCAGGCCGCCGACGACCGCGGCGATCCACATGGTCACTTGGAAGTTGAACGCTTCGGCGGCTTGTGACCGCACCCACGGGGAGCGGTTGCGGTAGATGAACCAGGCGACGAGTGGCCCGACGATGGCGAGCCAGCCGGCGGACACGAACGACGAGATGGGGCCCGCCAGGTGCGACAGGACGGCAGCCGTGCGCTCCTCGTCAGGGGAGACGCCGGCGCTCGGGGTGGAGAAGTTGGTCATGAGGCCAGTGTGCGGGCATCCGGTGCCGTAGGGAAGGGGTTCTGGGGACCGCTCAGGGCCGGTTCCGGGTCTGATGAGGTCGGCTCCCCGGGTGCGCGGGACGACTCGAAGTTGAGCCATGGGCGGCGCGTGCGGTAACGTACAACTTCGGCACCGCGATCGCGGCTGTCGGTTTGGGCCTATAGCTCAGTCGGTTAGAGCGCTTCCCTGATAAGGAAGAGGTCACTGGTTCAAGTCCAGTTAGGCCCACCGGTTAACTTCTTAGCCAAGTGGCACCTAATCCTTTGCAGCTTCAGCTACTCGCCCAGTTTCGTGGGGCAAATGTGGGGCAAGACGCAGCGATGCACCCTGTGAAGGGTGGGGACCAGACGGCGAATGTGAGTAGCCTAAGCGGTCGGGTGCGCCAAGAGTTGTTCGCGCATCGTCGTCGGCCGACCGCATTGCCCAGACCGGAAGTACTGGTCGATGTTCGCGAGATCCTCGAGCAGCTCGGTCAGATCGATCGTCGATGAACGGTAGTAGCGGACGTCGATGCTTTGGCCGTGGAGCTCTAGGTACGGCTCGCGGATCGGCCGGTACAGCAGGCCGACGAGTTCGTTCACCCCAAATGGCTTCTCGCTTCCCCGCCGAGCCTGATGTTGCGTCGTGTAGCGGTCCTCCGGGGTCAGGTTGTGGTGGATTGCCTTCAGCGTCTTGAGATCGCCGAAGATCGGATCCGAGTAGATCGAACCGACGACGAGGTGATACGCAGAGTAGAAGTAGCAGACACCAGCCCACTCGTTGTTGGCCGCAGTTCTCAGCGCTTCGCCTACCTGCTGGTGCTGGCTGGCGCGCTCGACATGCTCAGCACACGAGAGTGTGCCTCGGTTCATACGTACGCGTAGGCGTAGGCGCCCTGTTCGGCAGACGCGCCGTTTTTGTCAACGTGATCTGAGAACAGGAATGAGAACGAGACGTCGTCATCCTCGAAGATGGGGTAGACACGGTCCATGACTCGCGCGATGGCTCGATGCCGCATGGCCCGGTCTGGATTGTGAAGCGTGATGTCGAAGATGACCGATCCGCTGTTTGGATCTAGTGTGACAGACAGGCCATTTAGAACGTCGCGTCCGATCGCGTTGACGGCATTCTCTCCGATGGAGGATACGAGTGCCTGGTCTGCGTCCATGACGGCGATGCTATATCAGGCGCCGGTATTGCGATAGTCGGTGAGCCGCACCTGCCGTCTGGTCGGTCTCCCCTCTTGCTCGGTGCGAACATCACGAGCGACGCGGTGGATGAACTGCTACCCGGTGCCGCGCCATGGCCTCCGCTCTCACCCTTATCGACCGGAGCGGCCGAGCCGATGCCTGTCGGGGACGATGTCGATAGTCCATTCGGAGTGGTCCACGTCAGGCCACGTCGTGTCCATATAGTCGACCACCTCCTGACGCGCCAGAGCGAGCGTCGCTGCCTGGGTGTGATGGTCCTCGTCGATCTCCAGTTCCCACCCGCCGGACCAGCGGGTGGCCTTCACCTCGATCTCTCTCATGCTTAGTCATTCTCGTCGGGTGTGAGGGCGTCGAGGAACGCGGTTCGGTGCTCCCGCTGTCGCGGCGTATCCTGCTCATCCAGGGCAGTAACTGCCGCAGCAGGGTCCTGTGCTCTTGGTAGTCGAGGACGGTCAGGCCGACCCTTGAGCAGGGAACCGATGGTCTCGCCTAGGCTGTGCGCCCACTCCTACGTCTTCGCGTTTTGTGATCGGTTTTGGAGACCGCCTTGGGCATGCGGACCGGCCCACGCCCTCAGATCTGCCAGTCGGGCTTGTTGTCGTAGGTGTGGCGGTAGTAGTCGGTCAGGGTGAGATCGGCGGCGGCCGCCTCGTCCACGACGACCGTCGCGTGGGGGTGGAACTGCAGGACCGACGCCGGACACATCGCGCTCACGGGGCCCTCGACCGCGGCGGCGACCGCGGCGGCCTTCGCGCTTCCCTGGGCGACCAGAACGATCCGGCGAGCGTCCATGATCGTGCCGAGGCCCTGCGTCAGGCAGTGCGTCGGCACATCGTCGAGCGAGTCGAAGAACCGGGCGTTGTCGGCGCGGGTGCGAGGGGTCAGCGTCTTGATCCGTGTGCGCGACGACAAGGAAGAACTCGGCTCGTTGAACCCGATGTGACCGTTGGCGCCGATCCCCAGGATCTGGATGTCCACCCCACCCGATGCCCGGATGGCGGCCTCATAGGCGTCGCAGGCCGCCGGGATTTCCGTGGCGCGTCCATCAGGAACGTGGACGCGAGCCGGGTCCATCCCCAGTCGGCGGGTGACTTCCCGATCTATCACGGCCGCGTAACTCTGGGGGTGTTCGGCGGGAATGCCGACGTACTCGTCCAGGGCGAATCCACTGGCGGCGGAGAAGTCGGTCGTGCCCGACGTGGCCTGCTCGGCCAGTTCGGCGTAGGTGCCGAGCGGTGACGACCCGGTGGCCAGACCGAGCACGGCCGTGGGCTTGGCGGTGACGACCCGCGCGATGAGTCGCGCTGCCACGCGAGCTCCGGCAGCCGAGTCAGGGACGATGACGATTTCCATGAGGATCAACCTTCCGCGATGAGAGGGGTTCGAGTGAACTGAGCGGACGCGCCGACGGCGGGCGCCGTCCGGGTGGGAGTGGTCGCTCCGGCCAGGGCCGCGCCGATCGCCCCGACTGGGACGTCGGACGGGATTCGCCGCAGGCGCTCGGAAAGACGCAGCGAGGCCAGGAAAGGGGAGGTGACGGCGTCCAACTGAGCGGAGACCAGGCCGAACAGATCGTCCCCGACCTGGCTGAGGCCTCCGCCGAGGATGATCCGGGACGGGTCCATCGTCAGTGCGACGATCTGCACCGCGCGTGCGATACCCGAGATCACCACGGAACGCACGTCGCGGGCGGCGGGGTCACCGGCTGCGGCTCGTGCGAACAGGTCACGTGCGGGCACGGGGTCGGGGGTGGGCCACAGCCGGGCGACGGCCGATCCGGAGGCGATCGTCTCCAGGCACCCGACCTGCCCGCATCCGCACAGCACGCCGTCGGGGTCCACAGGTATGTGGCCGATCTCGCCGGACGCGCCGGACAGCCCGCGAACCAGTCGTCCGCCGACGACCCATCCGGCCGCGAGACCGGTGCCGAGGTTGAGCAAGGCGATGACCTCGTCCGGCTGTCCGTCGGAATCGGTCATGGCTGCCGCCGCCAGGGCGGCCGCGTTGACGTCGTTCTCGACGCGCACCGGCAGGTGGAGGCGCTCGGTCAGGATGGTCGCGAGATCGAGATCGACGACGCCGAGGTTGACCGCCTGGCGCACCCGGCCCGCGGAGTCCACCGTTCCGGGGATGCCCACTCCGACCGTGGCCGGGCCGGGCGCATCGGGCAGCACGGCGGCGACCGCCGAGCAGATGCCGTCGACCACGGCGACGGTCCCCTGCTGGGTGTCGCGCCGGAACCGGTCCGCCACGGCACCGTCGGCATCCAGGCGGACGACCTCGATCTTCGTGCCGCCGACGTCGACGCCGATGCGAGGGGTCACGCCTTCGAGAAGGGTCATCTCACGCTTTCCATGGGCTCACCGCAACCGTTCGTGCTTTCATACGTGTTCCTAACATATCAACCAAATGAGAAGGTACTCCCTTGTCACGACATGTGGAAACAAGGGAAAAGGCATTGCCAAGCACCTGTCTTGTGGTTATCGTTTGGGTGATAAGGCTAGTCCGGGGATGTTAACCAGACGAACTAAATACTCAGCCGGCTGTCATGGCCGGTTGAAGAGGGGATCGGTCGGATGACCGGGGACG
Organism: Brooklawnia cerclae; assembly: GCF_011758645.1. Lineage (NCBI taxonomy): Bacteria > Bacillati > Actinomycetota > Actinomycetes > Propionibacteriales > Propionibacteriaceae > Brooklawnia > Brooklawnia cerclae. The sequence goes on from NZ_JAAMOZ010000006.1 coordinate 40,136, forward strand.
ACAGGCAGGTCGGGGCCGGCCACGACCTGACCCCGCACCCTGGCGTCCCGGCACCGATGGCCTCCCTTTCGGGAGAGCGCTCCCCGTTCGTCCCCCGGCGGAAAGCCAACCCGGCTGATGTGCGTCGGCACAATCGGAGCCTGATCCTGCAGGTCCTGTTCCCGCGGGAGCGGCTGTCGCGAGCCGACCTGGCCCGGGCGACGGGCCTGACCAGGGTCGTCGTGTCCGACGTGGTCTCCGGTCTGCTGGACGAGGGGCTGGTCGTGGAGACGGGCCGGACGCGCGAATCGCGTCCCGGCAAGCCCGGCACACTGCTGAGGCTCGACGCCGAGGCCCGGCAGATCGTCGCCGTCGACCTGTCCCAGCCGGCGGTGCTCCGCGGGGCGATCACCAATCTGCTGGGCCAGACGGTCCATCGCGACGAACTGACCGCCGAGGTCGGCCCCGCAGGGCTCGACCCGGCCCTGGTCGTGGAACTGTGCCGACGGCTGGTGGCTCGTGCGGACGCTCCCCTGCTCGGCATCGGCATAGCCAGCCCCGGAACGGTCGACGCCGACGGGGTGGTGCTGGCCGCGTCCAACTTCGGTTGGGACCATGTCGACCTGGCGGGTCTCGTCACCGGCGCCACCGGGGTGCCGACCGGCGTCCACAACGATGCGAACAGCGCGGCCCTGGCCGAGAGGCAGTTCGGCCAGGGATCGGCGGACATGCTCTTCGTCCAGATCGCCCGCGGTGTCGGGGCCGGAGTCATGGTGGACGACCGGATCATCACGGGGGCCGCCCACGCGGCTGGCGAGATCGGGCACGTGGTGATCGACCCGCAGGGGCCTGCCTGTAGTTGCGGCAAACGCGGCTGCCTGGAGACCGAGGTGTCTGTTCCAGCCCTGTCAGAGGCGATCCGGCGCGAGCCCGGCCGTCGCGCCGAGATCATTCGTGCGGCAGCGGAGCGGCTGGGCGGCGCGCTCGCGATGGCGGTAGGAGTGCTGGACCTGCCCGAAGTGGTCGTCCTGGGGCCGCCGGCCATCGTCAACGACGATTTCCTGAGCGCCGCGGAGGCCGCTGTCAACCTCCGGCTCCGGTCGGGGCTCCGCAGCCGGATCGTCGTGCGGCGATCGCATCTCGGCGAGGACATCGTGCTGGCCGGCGAGAGTGCGGCCGTCCTCCGGGAACGGATCGGAGTGATCTGAAACGCGGAAGCCCGGATGCCGACGACCGCGCGTCCCCTATACACGTCATCACCACCACACAGGAAGGTTCCCGGGAATGACCGGAGTCGAGACAATCGCGGTTCCCAGGCAGGAGGAGCCCGCCGGGACGATTGTGCTGCGCGGACGCGTGGTCACACCCGAGGAGGTGATCGACGACGGAGTGGTCGAGCTTCGCGGCGGACTGATCGGCTACGTCGGGCCCGCGGCCGGGGCGACGACTGCCGGGACGATACCCGCTGGTCGTCCCGTGACGATCCTGCCCGGGCTGGTCGACGTGCACTGCCACGGCGGGGGCGGCGAGGGCTTCCCCGACGCGACGACCGCCGAACAGGCGATGACGGCGGTGCGTGAGCACCGGCGCCACGGCACGACATCACTGGTCGCCTCGCTGGTCACCGCCGCGCCGGAGACCCTGCGCACTCGCGTCGCCCTGCTGTCCGGGCTGGCCGAGGCGGGTGAACTGGCGGGCATCCACTGTGAGGGCCCGTTCCTGTCCACCGCGCGGTGCGGTGCTCAGGATCCGGCGCTCATCCAGTGTCCGGACGCGGACCTCACCCGCGAACTCATCGAACTGGGTCGAGGTCATCTGGTGACGATGACCGTCGCCCCCGAGGCACCCGGCGCCCTGGACGACGGGGGCGTCGTCGACACCCTGATCGACGGTGGTGCGCTGCCCTCGTACGGCCACACCGATGCCGGTCATGGCGAGACCGCCCGTGGCATCGCGCGGGCGTGCCAGCGCCTCGCCGCCGACCCCAGCGCCCGGTCGACCCGGCCGACGATCACCCACCTGTTCAACGGCATGCGCCCGCTCGCCCACCGCGAGGAGGGGCCAGTGCTGGACGCGCTGTCGGCCGCGTCCGGCGGGCAGGTCGTCGTCGAACTGATCGGTGACGGGGTGCATCTTCACCCCGCGGTGGTGCGCGAGGTCTTCGGGATGGTGGGAGCCGACGGCATCGTCCTCGTCACGGACGCGATGGCCGCGGCCGGCATGGCCGACGGGGCCTACCGTCTCGGGTCGATGGCGGTCGTCGTCCGCGACGGCGTGGCCCGGTTGGACGACGGGAATGGCAACGGCGGCGCGATCGCCGGTGGCACGGCCCATCTGATCGATGTCGTGCGGTCGACCGTCGCCGGAGGCGTGGGGCTGGTCGAGGCCGTGCGGTCCGCGTCCGTCACCCCGGCCCGGGTGCTGGGCCGAACCGACGTCGGAGCACTGCGCACCGGGATGCGCGCCGACGTCGTGGTCACCGACGCCGACCTGCGGGTTGAGCAGGTGTATCGGGGCGGCACCCTGGTCGGCTGACCGAAGTGGAGGACGCGGCGTCGCTGTCGCCCATCCGTCCGATCGACGGTGACCCGGGCCCGGGCGAGCATCGGGCGACTGGAAGGTCCTAGGCTGGCGAGCAGCTGTGCTCCACCTGCAAGTGTCCAGCCAAGCCCTGGAAAGGGGCGTGTCGTGAAGCGACTGTTCCGCGGCGTGTTCGTGGTGATCGGTGTCGTCCTGCTGGTGGCCTACACCATCGCGTGGGTGCAGGGAGGACCGGGTCCGCTGGCGTACCTCGTGGGAAAGCTGCTCGACGTCCCCGACCAGAGGCCTCCGGCGCTTGTCGCCCCCGCGACGGACTGGCCGGTGGTCGGCGATCTCGGAGTCGCCGAGTTCAGCCCCGACATAGCGGGCGTCGCGGCCGCGACCACCCTGACCGATCCTGCGTCGCGGCTGTTCGCGGCGACGCAGCCGACGCTCACCACCGATGAGGCCGTGCTGCGCGAGGGCTGCAAGGGGGCGCGTTTTCCCCTGCCGGGCAGCCGGTTGAGTGGTTGCTTCGCCCCTGGCGTGCCCGAGGGCCGGATTTACGCTCAACGGGTCGACAATCCCGAGCTGGCGGGCACGAGCGAGGTGACCCTCGCCCACGAACTCCTGCATGCGGTCTGGGACCGGATGAACGCCGAACAGCGGGCCGCGCTGGAGGCCCCGCTCGAGGCGGTGTTCGCGCAGGGTGAGCCCGTGGAACGGGTCGAGTTGCTCACCGCCTACCGTGACACCGACCGGGAGCGCTACCTCACCGAGCTGCACAGCCACATCGGCACCGAGGTGCGGGTGCTGCCACCGGAACTGGAGGAGCACTACGCCGGCGTCTTCGCGGACCGGCAGGTGGTCGTCGGGCTCTGGGAGCAGTCGAACCGGTCGGTCCAGGCGCGGGAGGCCGATCTGGAGGCCCGGTACGCGCAGCTGGAGGCGCAGGGTGATCAGACTCAGGCCGAGAGCGAGGCACTGCAACAGCTCGACCAGGTACGGCAGGCGGAGGCCGAGGAACTCAACGCCCAGTTCACCCAGCTCGATGTGCGGGACGCCGATGCCGTCGACGCGTACAACAGTCGTGTCGGTCAGTTCAAAGCCGACATGGCAGCGGATCAGCAACGCTACGCGGCTCTCGGAGAGGCGATCGGTGCCTACAACGCGGCCGCCGACGAGTACGATCGGCTCGCCGGTGAGCTGACCAGCCTCTACGACCAACGTGGGATCAACTGGGGATGAACGCCTCGACATGACGCTCGCGTGAACTTTTCGCTTCGCGGGAATCGAATGCGGGTCCATCCCGTTGGATCGGTGGCGTGCACGTCACGCCGTTCACCATGCGACATCCGAGGGGTGATCTCCTCCCCTCCAATCATCAGGAGCCCCATGACCCCCACCGGCACCCCTCGTGCCCATGGCGAGCAGATCGATCCGGCGGGCATGCGGGTCATCTGGCTGCTGCTCGTCGCGGCGTTCGTCGCGATCCTCAACGAGACGACGATGGGGATCGCCATCCCCGTCCTCAACGAGGACCTCGGCTTGCCGCCCGAGCTCGGACAGTGGTTGACAAGCGCTTTCATGCTCACTATGGCGATCGTGATTCCCACGACCGGCTTCCTGCTCCGACGGTTCACGACGCGTCAGGTGTTCCTCGCCGCGATGTCCGCGTTCTCGCTGGGGACGCTGCTGTGTGTCGTCGCGCCCGGGTTCGCGTTCCTGCTGTTCGGCCGGGTCGTCCAGGCCGCCGGAACCGGCGTCATGATGCCGCTGCTGATGACGACGATCATGGACGTGGCCCCGCTCCACTCGCGGGGGCGGATCATGGGACGTGCGAGCCTGGTCATCTCGCTCGCACCGGCGATCGGTCCGACCCTGTCCGGCGCGGTGCTCGACTCGTTGGGGTGGCGGTGGCTGTTCCGCATCATCCTGCCGATCGCGCTCCTCGCGCTCCTCGCGGGCGCACGGTGGATGACCAACCTCGGCGACACCGTGCGGGCGCCGATCGACGTGCTCTCGATCGTGGCGTCGGCGTTCGCGTTCGGGGGGATCGTGTACGGGCTCAGCCAACTCGGTGGCGGCGAGGGCGCCGGTACGGGTGCCGACGCGAGTGGCCAGGGGGTTTCGGCGTCCACCGTCGCGACGATCGCCCTTGTCGCGGGCGGTGTGATGCTCGGCTTGTTCGCGTGGCGGCAGCTGTCGCTTCAGCGCCACGACCGGGCGCTGCTCGACCTGCGCGTGTTCCGGTCGGGGATCTTCACCCTCTCGGTGATCATGATGTCGGCGCTCGCGTTGTCGATGTTCGGGACACTCACGTTGCTGCCGCAGTACCTGCAGAACGTCGTGGGGCTGGATCCGCTGCAGGCAGGGGTCATCCTGCTGCCCGGCTCCGTGCTCATGGGGCTCCTCGGCCCGGTGATGGGCCGTGGGTACGACGCCCGAGGCCCGAGGCCGCTGCTCATCCCCGGCTCGATCCTCGTCGCGGCCTCCTTGTTCTACTACGCGACGGTCACCGAGACCACGGTGTGGTGGGTGCTCATGCTCGTGCAGACCGGCATGTCGGTCGGCATGGCCATGTCGTTCACCCCGTTGTTCTCCGCGTCGCTCGGTTCACTGCAGCGCCGCCTGTACTCCCATGGCTCTGCCGTGCTCAGCACGCTGCAGCAGGTGGCGGGTGCCGCGGGGGTGGCTATCCTCATCGCGATCTACTCGACCGCACTCCACGACGGGGCGCGCGACGGTGTGACCACCGCGATCGCCGGCGCGTCGGGTGCGCGGACGGCGTTCCTCGCTGCGGCCTTCGTCTCGCTCCTGGCCGCTGCCCTGTCGTTCTTCGTCCGCAAGCCCGAGGAGCCGGACGAGGTGACCTCGGAACTCGTGCGCTGACAGGCTCCGGGCGGGGATGCGAGCCACACCCCCGCTAGCTGTGTAATCTTAAGTTCCTAAGGTTACATATGATCCTTCTGCGCGAAACGAAAGCGGAGAGCCATGGCATCGTGGGACGAGAATCGATGGGAGTCGTCTATCGAATCGGGCCTGCCACGTAGAGATCGGCGCTCAGGGCAATTTCGAACCTACGTACCGGACGAGCTTGTCGCGAGTCCGCTCGTGTTGCCCCGTGATGTGGACGACTTGATCAGCCAGGCCGAACGGAGTGTCCGTGGTCTGAATGGCGACGCCCACGACTTAGCAGGCGTGTCGCGGTTTCTGCTCCGATCTGAAGCGATCGCTTCCTCACGGATCGAAGGCATCGCTCCGTCGGTCGGCCAGGTCGCTCTGGCCGAACTCGGTGCGCAAGAGGCGGTTCCGGATGTCAGCGCCCAGGCGCGCCTGGTAGCGAACAATATGACGATCGTGCAGGACGCCAGGACCGCTCTGGTCGACGCCGACCGTGTTGCAGTCCAGCACTTGGTGGATCTGCACGCCGCCCTGCTGCCAGGGGAACCGCAGCACTACGGGATCCGTACGGTGCAGAACTGGATCGGCGGGTCCGATCATCACCCACTTGACGCGGATTTTGTCCCGCCAGTGGCCTCACGCGTTCCCTTGCTGCTGGATGATCTCGTCGCGTATCTCAACGGCGCTGGGCACTCGCCCATCGTTCAGGCCGGGCTGGTCCACGCTCAGTTCGAGACCATCCATCCGTTCACGGACGGCAACGGACGTGTGGGGCGGGCGCTGATCCACACCGTCCTCACCCGGCGTGGTCTCACGACTCAAGCGGTGCTCCCTGTGAGCCTCGTCCTGTCAACGCTGCGTTCGGACTACGTCGCGGGTCTGACCGCCTATCGGCATTCGCACACCACTGGGTCGGCCGCGTCTCACCAGGCGCGTGCCGAATGGCTGCGCGTGTTCGCCCGCGCTGTCATCACCGCCAGTGAACAGGCCGGGCATCTCGGAGCTCAGCTTGCCGAACTCCGTCGTGAATGGGCGGAGAGATTGGCCGATACTAGGGCGGAACGCGGTCACGCGCGGGCCGTGCGCGGAGATTCTGCCACCGCGCAGATTCTGCGAGACCTTCCCGGGTCGCCGGTGTTGACCAGCGCGACTGTTCAGCGAATTCACGGCGTATCCCATGTAGCTGCGGGACGTGCTCTCGACGAACTCGTCGCAGCGCGCATTCTGCATGTCCGTGACCGTCGGGGCACGAGGTTCTATCAGGCTCGTGAGGTGCTCGACCTCGTGACTTGGGCAGAACGACGCCTGGCCAGCACCAGGTTCGATACGCGAGCGAGCCCGCCGACCCGCCCTGTCCCAGCGCGCCCCTGAACGCGTCATGCCTGCTGACTCCCCAACCGATGACTTGGGCGGGACGGCTTGACCCTGCTCGGGCTCCTCGAAGTAGCGGAAGCCCACGATGAGCCTGTTGCGGGCGTCGTAGACGTTCGTGACGACGTACTCGATGTCGGTGTCGCACCGCTCGGCGATGCCCCTCGCCCGCGCGATCACGAGGCCCGGGTCGTCGAGGCGGCGTCCGAATCGTGATCGCCGAAGCCGGCCCACCAAAACGGTGGGACTACGCTATTGGCATCGCAGGGCCGTCGGTGAACAGGTCCGGGAGGGAAGTCTGGGACCACGTCCAGCATCGCAAAGCCACAGGCCCGGCTGTTCAACCGCCAATTCGTCCAACTGTGGATCATCAACGTCACGGCGATGCTGACGTACTACAGCCTGATGGTCAGCATCGGCCCATACGTCACCGAACGGTACGGGGCTTCCCCCGCCACGGCCGGTCTTGTGGCCGGGGTGACCGTCATCGGCATCCTCGTCGCGCGGGCGTTCTCGGGCTATCTGTGGACGAGGTTCACCTCGCGGCAGTTGCTGGCCGCCGGTGTCATCGCCATCGTCCCGGTGGTGGCGTGCTACGGCATCGACGGAGGGATCGGCCTCATCCTCGTCCTGCGGCTCGTGCACGGCCTGGGGGTGGGCCTGATCGGCACGGTCTCGAACACGGCTGTCGTCTTCACCCTGCCGCCCGCGCGACGGGGCGAGGGCATCGGGTATTTCACCCTCAGCAACATCGTCGCCACCGCCATCGGGCCGTTCGGGGCCTTGCTGATCGTCCACACGCTGGGTTATCGGCCACTCTTCTGGATCGAGGTCTTCGTCGCGGTGGCCGGCCTGCTCGCGGTGTGGTCCGTGCGCCCGGGCTCGATCCCGGGCCCGTCCGCGCAGGAACCCGTTCAGCCCGAAGGCTGGCTGACCACCATGATCGAGCCGGCCACCCTGCCGCTGTCGTTCGTCATGATGTGGGTGTCGTTCGGCTACGCCGCCATCAACGTCGACCTCGCCCTGATGACCGCCGAACGTGGCCTGAACGCGTACTCCAGCGTCTTCTTCCTCGTCTACGCGATCATCGTCCTGGCCTCGCGGCCGTGGGCGGGCAGGCTGATGGACGCACGCACCGAGCACCACATCGTCTATCCCGCCATGGCCGTCTTCGCCTGCGGGCTCGTCCTCATCGGCCAGGCGGCCACCGGGGCGGTACTGCTCGTCGCGGCGGCCCTGTGCGGGCTGGGCTTCGGCAACATCCAGTCCGCCTTCCAGACCGCCATTGCCCGCACCACGCCGCTGCGTCGGCTGGGGCAGGCCAACTCCACCTACTTCATCTTCTTCGACCTGACGCTGGGCGTCGGCCCCTATCTGCTCGGCCTGGTCATCCCCACCCTCGGCTACCGCCGCCTTTTCGATCTGCTGGCGGTCGTGGTCCTGGTGGGGATTCCGCTGTACTACGTGGCCTATCACGCCCGGCAGCGGTCCGCGATCGCCGCGTGAGCGCAGGCGGACGAAATTCCCAAGAATGCCGTGACGGCGTTGATCCGTGCGCAAGGTGCGGTTACGTTTCTTGCCAATACACCGATTCGGAGGATCGACATGACCGGCACCGCGCGGTTCCCTGCTGTCAGGGGCGTTTCCGTGGCCGCGCTCTCCTCCAGGTGTTGTTGCTGATCCGGCACGATTCTCCGCTCGCCCGAGGCATTTCCCTGGCTCGCTGAAACCCCCGACACCGGCTGCGCTGCTCTGCGAGTGCACCTGTTCGACCGGGCAGAAGGGCATACGGGTGTGGTTTCCCACGGTGCGGAGCGTCGTGATGAGGGGACGCGCGAAGAGCAGTTCTTCCGCCTTCTCCATCCGAATCTCCTGCGGTTATGACATGCGACCTGCGATACCCGAACGGGCCGGCGGGACGGCTGACAATTCTCCGTCGTCTCGACCCGGTCGACCAAAACCCCCGAGGAGACAAACATGACAAGCATCACGGCCCAGATCGAAGCGGACCTCAAGGAGCGCCCCGCGCCCGTCGCCACGGGCACGTTCCCGGAGGTCAACACCGAGCAGACCCCGGACGGTGCGTTCCGGCGTCAGCGCAACTGGTTCACCAAGAGGTTCGGCGACGGGCCGGGGCAGGTGCGTCCCGAGCCGGGCCGGTACTACCTGCTGGGGTCGACGGGGTGCGGCTGGAACCGCCGCCAGCTCATCATCCGGCGGCTGCTCGGGCTCACCGAGGCCCTGCCCTACGTGCTGCTCACGGGCCGTGACGAGCAGGGCTGGCGGCTGGCCGCCCACGGCCACGACCTGATCGACAGGTTCGGCAGTGACCAGCTCAACAGCTTCTACGAGCGGACCGATCCCGGCTACCGAGGCCGTGGCACGTCCCCGACGGTCATCGACCGCGAGACCGGCCTGGTGGTCACGAACAACTACCACCTCCTGGGGCTCGACCTCGAAACCGCCTGGAAGCCCTTCCATGCGCCGGGAGCGCCCGACCTGTACCCGGAAGACCTGCGTCCCGAGATCGACCTGCTCAACCAGCAACTCTTCGACGACATCAACAACGGCACCTACAAGGTGATCTTCGCCACGAACCCGGGAGCGGCGGCTGCGGCGAAGGGAATCTTCGAGGCCCGTCTGGCCGACTACGACTTCCGGTTGGCATCCCGGCGCTACCTGTTCGGCGACCGGCTGACCGACTCGGACGTGCGCCTGTTCCAGACCCTGTCGTCCTACGAGCGCAGCTACCGGCCCCGGATCGCCACCATTCTCGGTGAGGAGGAGACCGCCCACCTGCAGGACTACCCGAACCTGTGGGCCTACGCCCGCGACTTGTTCGCGAACGGGTTCGCCGACGAGCACGAGCAGTACTTCCTGGGGCTCGTGCCGGGGCCGTCGGGTGACCACCTCGCCGGAGGTTTCGTCCCCGACGGCTACCCCCTGCCTGATCCCGCGGACGACCTCGCCGCCTGGCGCCGGCCCCACGGCAGGGAGACGCTGACCGGTTCGCCGCTGTACTCCGGCCCTGGCGGTGGTGGCTCCTACGAGTTGTGGCACCTGTTGTGAGGCCCTTGTGAGGACGAAGACCACGACAGCGAGCGACCAGGACGCCCGATACATCCCCGACGACCTGCTGCGCTGGGACCTGGGATCCCGCCGGGTGCTACGCCTGGCGGACACGGACGAGTTCGACGAGGTCGCACGGGTGCTGCGGGAGGCGTTTGCCGCCGGAGGTGGGGCGAGGACCGGCGATCTCGCCGGACCCGGTGAGATCGAGGCCAGGTCGGCCACCCATCACGTGTGGGTGGCCGCCGAGCCAGGGCGCGTCCTCGGCGCGGTCCTGACTCCCAAGCCCCAGCACCACCACGGCCCGTACTTCACCTTCGACGCCTTGGGGGTCGGTGAGGCCGGGCGCGGTCTCGACCTCGACTGGCAACTCGTCCATCACAGCGTCGAACTCGCCCGGCGCTGGGGGTACGAGGCGGTCGAGATCCGTTCCAGCCCGCAGATGACCGCCGCCCATGCGCTGTACCGCCGCTACGGCTTCGTGCGTCGCGGCGAGCGCGAGACCGCCGCGGCCGACGAGGGCCCGCGTCCGTGCCTTCAGCCGGCCGGGGCTGCGGGGCGGGCTTCCGATCAGGTCTGAGCCGCCGCGGGGAGACCTCCTCAGGCACTCCTCGGGTGGAGCCGGAGCACCGGTTCCCCCGGTTCCGTGCGGAACTCACGCACGGGGACGACGCGGGCGCGCTCGGTGAGGTAGGCGGTCGCGGCGAACGCCACGAACGTCCAGAAGACCAGGGGAACCATGCTCACGAAGGTCTCGGTGACCTGCCCGGCAACCGCGTTGCGGAACGTGCTCAACGCGGCGTCCGTGGGCAGGAACGCCGCGAGGGACTGCAGCCAGGCCGGT